>CBDUGF010000043.1:0-26303 GCA_965366835.1 uncultured Rhodobacterales bacterium | reverse complement strand
ATTTCCTCACCGTGCATGGCGATCCGCATGTGGTGCGCGCCGCCAGGGAAGGCGCCGCCGACAGCGACATGAAGATCCTCGCCGTGACGATCCTCACCTCGCTCGACCGCGCCGATCTCGATGACGGCATGATCCAAAAGGGCGACATCCCCGAAATCGTGGCCGAGCGTGCCGCCCGCGCCTTCGAGGCTGGCGCCGACGGCGTCATCGCCTCGCCACGCGAAGCCACCCTGATCCGCGCCCTGCCCTCCGCTTCGGGCCGCCTCATCATCACCCCCGGCGTTCGCCCCGCCGGCGCCGACAAGGGCGATCAGAAGCGCATCAGTACCCCCGCACAGGCCATCGCCGACGGCGCCGACCATATCGTCATCGGCCGCCCCATCTGGCGCGCCCCCGATCCCCGCGCCGCGGCCGAGGCTGTGCTGGCCGAAATGCGCGTGCCGCTAGCCACGGTCCCCGACCGCACCTGACACGCGCTGGGCCGCGTATCCTTCCGCCCGCCCCCGCAACGCGCTAAAAAGTTTCAGGTTTACATTGAAACTAGTGGATCGCAATGCGCGTTCGAGCGGCACGCGAGAGGCAGCGTATTTCGATTCCGGTTTAACCTCAAACGCGCTAGCGTGGAGTCACCGGCCCAGACCGCGCCAAGGACAAACCCATGCCGAAGAACCCGATTGACGGATTTCAGGTCGACCCCGAAACCATCGCCTATGTCGGCCATGGCCTGCAACGCCCCGAATGCATCCTCGCCGAACCCGATGGCTCGCTCTGGTCCGCCGATGCCCGCGGCGGCGTGGTCCATATCAGGCCGGACGGTTCGCAAACCCTTGTCACCCAAACCATCGCCGGTGGTTTTGCCGCTGCGTCCGACGAGGCCAAGCGTTTCACCGAAGGCACCCTGCCCAACGGCCTCGCCTTCGCCCGCAACGGCGATATCCTGATCTCGAATTTCGGCACCGACCGCCTCGAAATCATGACCCGCACGGGCGACAGCCGCGTGCTTTACGACCGGATCGATGGCAAACCCATCGGCAAGGTCAATTTCGTCCTGCGCGACAGCAGGGATCGCCTGTGGCTGACCGTTTCCACCACGATCCCCAACTGGATGGAGGCCGTGTCGCCCCATCTTGCCGATGGCTTCGTCGCCCTGGCCGATGACAAGGGGCTGCGCATCGTCGCCGACGGCTTTGCCTTCACCAATGAAATCCGCCTGGATGCCGCCGAGGAATGGCTCTACGTGGTCGAAACCACCGGGCGGCGCATTACCCGGCTGCGGGTGCAGCCCGATGGCAGCCTGAGGAAGCGCGAAACCTTCGGCCCCGAGCGTCATCCCGGCTTTATCGACGGCATCGCCTTTGACGCCTTCGGCAATCTCTGGGGCACCCACATCATGACCGACCGGGTGTTCGCGATCACCCCCGATGGCGATCTGCGCATCCTCTTGGACGATGACAACGGCTCGCCCGCAGGCAAGGCGCTCTTGCAGGCCTTTGACGAGGATCGCGTCACGCCTGATCTGCAACTCGCCTGCGGCGGCACCATCGCGCCCTGGATGGCCAGCATCACCTTCGGCGGCCCCGATCTCTGCACCGCCTATATCGGCAGCCTGCGCCACGATGCGATCCCCTGTTTCGCGTCGCCCGTCGCCGGCCTGCCCATGGCGCACTGGACCGACCGCTAAAGCGCCCCGCACCGGCCTGGCCGATATTCCCATCGCTCAACCACCCCGATTTTTCGCCGAAAAATCGCCCCTGCCCCAGGGTCGCGAATTCCCCACTTGCCCGGATCGCGCCCAGCGCGCACCCTAGGCGCGAGGAGGAAACGCCCCATGAAACCTCAGGAAATGTCGCGCGACGCGCTCGAACGCAAGGCCAGCCACCACGAAGAAGCGATGAACCGCCTGCGCAAGGCGATCGGCCTGATCGGTTTTCTCCTGCCAACATCCCTGCTCGTCGCCGTGCTCGTCTTCGGCGTCCCGATGCAGAACTCGATCTCGGAATTCTTCTTCACCCCGATGCGTGATGTCTTCGTGCTCACCCTCTCGGGCATCGGCGTCTTCCTGATCACCTATTACGGCCACGACCCCGAGGCCGGCGATCTGCTGACCGATTGGCGCGTTTCCACCACCGCCGGCGTCACCGCCCTTGCCGTCGCCCTGATCCCGACCATGTGCGACGCGTCCGAATGCTACACCCCGCTCACCCTGTTCGACCGGCTGATCGGCTCCGACACGCTGCAGAACATCCTGCATTTCGGCGCCGCGGGCATCTTCCTCACCGCCCTCGCGCTGATGTGCCTCAAGCTTTTCACCAAATCCGACCGCGCCAATCCCGGCCCGCGCAAGGCCCGCCGCAATCTGATCTACCGGGTCTGCGGCTGGACCATCCTGGCCATGGTCGCGGCGCTGTTCGTGGTCAAGCTGCTGCTCGGCGATCGCTGGGGCTGGGACGCGGCCTGGCATTTCACCTTCTGGGCCGAGGCCATTGCGGTCTGGGCCTTCGGCATCGCCTGGCTGGTCAAGGGCGAGGCGATGGCCGGCGCCATGACGTTCCTGCACGCCCCCGACTGATCGGATCGCACAGGCCGCCCCGCCCCGCCCCGGCCTTCAGTCCTCGTTGATGTCGGTGTCCCAGAGCTTCTTCTGCCCCTTGCGCACGCCCTCCATCCGCCGCAGCACCAGCCACGCCACCAGCGACGCCAGCGCAAACACCAGCAGCGTCAGCGCCAGCGATCCGGTCAGCGCCAACGCGACCGGCCCGCTCAGCGCCATCAACAGGCCCACCACCACGGCGCCGACGGCAAAGCCGAGAAAGATGAAGCCCGGCGCGAACACCTCCAGAATGCCCAGTACGATACCGGCCGCGACCCAGACCCACCAGATATCCCAGCTCATCGGCGCGATCCCTTCAGCATGTCGAAGGCATCGCCGAACGCATCCAGAACGTTGGTCGGCAGCAGCACGGTCTGCTTGCCCGCCCCCTCGCCCACCTTGATCAGCGCCTCGACCTGCTTCAGCGCGACCTGGTATTGCGCCGCCTCCAGCCCGTTCTCGGCAATCGCCTTGGCCACAACCCCGGTGGCATAGGCCTCGGCATCCGCCGAGATCCGCCGCGCCTTGGCCACCTGCTCTGCCGCATAAAGCTCGGCATCGGCGTTCAGCTCGATCGCCCGTTTCGCGCCCTCGGCCCGCGTCACTGCGGCACGACGCTCGCGTTCGGCGTTCAACTGCTGCAGCATCGCATCGCGAGTCTGCGTATCGAGGTTCACATCCAAAATCTCGGCGCGGGTGACTTCGATCCCCCAATCATCCACCGCATCGGCCACCTGTTGCTTGATCTGGCTGATCAGCTGCTGGCGGTTGCTCTGCACCTCGTCCAGCTCCATCTCGCCGATCCCGGCCCGCACGATCCCGGCCACTGTGGTGGCGATCGCCGCATCCACGTCACGGATCCGATAAACCGTCTTTTCCGGCTCCAGAATGCGATAGAAGACGCTGGTTTCCACCTGCACCAACACGTTGTCCTTGGTGATCGCGTCCTGGTTCGCGGATGGCAACTGGCGCTCCAGGATCGAGATCTTGTGCCGCACCTTGTCGAGAAACGGCACGATGAAATTGATCCCCGGCCCCAGCACGGCGCGCAGCCGGCCAAACCGCTCGACCACATGCTTCTCCGATTGCGGCACGATCCGCACACCGAGGAAGATGCAGATGATGATGAAAGCCGCCAGCAGCAGCAAGACGATATTGCCGTTGGCAATCTCGCTGAAAATCTCTTCCGGGCTCATCGAAAAACCTCTCTCACAATGGGCGCATTGGTATCATGGCTATATTGGCGCTCCCGCCCGAAAAGAAAAGCGCAAAGGCGGCCCGCAGCGCCTCTCGCGCCGATTGCCCGCCCGCGCCAACGCGCGTATCGTGGCGCCATGCCCGCCCTCTGCCGCTCCTGCCTGCATCAGTTCGAGCCCGGCGCCCGCCGCCCGGGCCGTTGCCCGGCCTGTGCCAGCCCACGGGTCATCTCCCATCCCGAACTGTTCGACCTCGCCATCGCCCACATGGATTGCGATGCCTTCTATGCCAGCGTCGAAAAGCGCGACAATCCCGAACTCGCCACCAAGCCGGTGATCATCGGCGGCGGTCATCGCGGCGTGGTCTCCACCGCCTGCTACATCGCCCGCATCCGCGGCGTGCGCTCGGCGATGCCGATGTTCCAGGCCCTGAAGCTCTGCCCCGAGGCGGTGGTGATCCGCCCGCGCATGGCGGCCTATGTCGAAGCCTCCCGCGCGATCCGCGCGATGATGGACGAACTGACCCCCGAGATCGAGCCGCTCTCGCTCGACGAAGCCTTCATGGACCTTTCGGGCACCCAGCGCCTGCATGGCCGCCCGCCCGCGGTTATGCTGGCCCGCCTGATCAAGCGGATGAAGGACGAGCTCGGCCTCAGCGGCTCGATCGGTCTGTCGCACAACAAGTTCCTCGCCAAGATCGCGTCGGACCTCGACAAGCCGCGCGGCTTCTCGGTGATCGGCGTGGCCGAGACCGCCGCGTTCCTGCATGACAAGCCGGTGCGCCTGATCTGGGGTGTGGGCGCAGCGATGCAGGCCCAGCTCGACAAGGCCGGAATTCATCGTTTCTCCGATCTGCTGAGATGGGACAAGGCCGATCTCCATGCCCGCTTCGGCGCCATGGGCGATCGCCTCTGGCATCTGGCGCGCGGCCAGGACCGCCGCCGCGTCTCCTCTCATACGCCGGTCAAATCCATTTCCAACGAAACCACGTTTTTCGAGGATACCTCCGACGCCGACCTGCTCGATGGCCATATCTGGCGGCTCTCCGAAAAGGTCTCCGACCGGGCCAAGGCGCGGGCGCTGGCGGGCCGCGTCGTCACGCTCAAGCTCAAGCGCGCCAATCACGCGATTCTCACCCGCCGGATCAGCCTGCGCGACGCCACCCAGATGGCCGACACCATCTATCGCACCGCCCGGGCACTGTTCGACGCCGCCGGCGATCAGGGCCCCTACCGGCTGATCGGCGTCGGCATCTCCGATCTGATCGCGGCGGATCAGGCCGACCGCTCCGGCGACCTGCTCGATCCCGAGGCGGCCAAACGCTCGGATGCCGAACGCGCCACCGACGCGATTCGCGCCCGCTTCGGCGCCGATGCGATTCTCAAGGGCCGGGCGCTGCGCCGCTGAATCCGCGCCGCTCCCATCCCGGCGCACCGCACGCCGCATTGATCAATTTTTCCTTAACAAATGCCGCGCTGCGGCGGTGCACGCATGTCAGCCGGATGTCAGCCGCAGGTCACCCCCCCGATTCGCCCGGCACCCCGCGCCGTTAACCCGCCCGTGCGCCGGATTAATCCCCGGATGACCCGCAAGGCGCCGCCCCGGTCCTTTTTCTTGGCAGAAATACTCATATCCCGTCGCCCGCCCCGCGCCCCAACGCTGCCGTCAAAGCGCCCCACCGCGCGGTGAGCGGGGGGGACTGGCCGGCGCATCGCCGCCGGCAAGACACCGGGTGGGCGGGAGGGCCCCCGAACCGCGCGTTTCCCGAAGGACGAACCAAGCTGCCACCTGGGCAAAGCGGCGGCCGCCCGGCCCTATTCCGCCGCCAAACGCGCCTGGCCACGCGCCCCGATGCTGGCAATCTCGCTCACCACCTGACGCATCAGCCGCCTGAATTCATTGAAATGTCCGTTCGGGCGCACCAGCGCCTCGTTCAAATAGAGCGCCCGGTCGATTTCGATCTGCACCGCATGCTGGCGCCGTTCCGGACGGCCATATTGCTGCACGATATAGGCCCCGGCAAAGGGCGCATTACGCACCACCGTGAGCCCCGCTGCCGCAAAGGCCGCCTCGATCCGCTCGACGATCTCGCCATCGGCGCTGGCGCCAAAGCGGTCCCCGATCACCACCTCGGGCCGCCGCACGGCGCCGCGCGCGATCGCATCCATCGCCTCATGCGGCATCGAATGGCAATCCACCAGAATCGCCTCGCCGAACAGGCCGCGCGCCTCGTTAAGCTGTCGCCCCAGCATCTCGTGATAAGGTCGCCAGTAGAGATCGATCCGCCGTTTCGCCTCCGCCAGCGGCAGTTTCCCGCGATAGATCGCCCGCCCCCCCGCCACCACCCGCGGGATCACTCCGAGGCCCGAGGCGATGCGCGGATTGTGGCCGTGTCGGCTGACCCCGTCGATCAGGGCAGGGTCGAGCTCTTCGGCGCTGCGGTTGAGATCGACAAACGCCCGCGGCGCCCCGGCGCACAGGAACGGCGCGCCGTATTGCGGCGCGCAATCGAACAGCTGATCGACAAACGCATCCTCCGAGCTGCGGATGCTCAGCTTGTCGAGCTCGGTGCGGCGCAGGAAGGTCCAGGGATAGTCGCGCCCCGAATGCGGCGAGGCAAAGACCACGGAGGTGCTCCGCGTTTCGGGGTGAATCAGATCATAGGCGACCTTGGGCATGGTATCTCCTTGCGTCACAGTCTAACCCTTTTTTTCGAGCCTCCAAAAGCCCTTGATCCCCGCCCCGACTCCTTTTATAGACCCCAAAGACCGGCGCGGTGTTTCCGCGCCCCGACTTTTTGGGAAACCGGAAATCAGGGCGCGGCTGTCAAACCGGACAGACATGGGTGATTAGCTCAGCGGTAGAGCACTTCGTTGACATCGAAGGGGTCACTGGTTCGATCCCAGTATCGCCCACCATGAATCACCGTTCCATGCGCTTGCGCGGGACACACACGAAACCAGATGGCGCCAGGCCCGCGCCGCGATAATGAGGAGAGACCGATGAAGGTCAGAAACTCGCTCCGTTCGCTCAAGAACCGGCACCCCGATTGCCGTGTCGTGCGCCGCAAAGGCCGCGTCTACGTGATCAACAAGACCCAGCGTCGCTTCAAGGCCCGCCAGGGCTGAAGCGCCCGGCGCGAATGCGCCAGGTTATTGAAAAGCCGCCCTTTTTCAGGGGCGGCTTTTTTCGTGGCCGGGTTGGAGTCACCGGTTCGACAGCATCAGGACGACCATGGTCTGCTGGCTGACAAAACCGGTCACCGGCAGGCCCTGGGCCTTCTGGAAGCGCCGAATCGCGCGGCGGGTGTCGCGGGTAAATTCGCCGTCGACAGGGCCGGGCTTCAGCCCGCGCAGCTGCAACACCTGCTCGACCAGAACCCGCGCACCGCGGTTGGGCAGAACCTCGGCCTCGGCACGCTGCGCCGCGGCGGTCTGGCCTGCGGTCCTGGCATCCTCGACAAGCTCGGCGCGCCGCTCCCGGGCTTCCCCGGCAAACCCGCCCTCGGGGAACTCGCTCAGAAACCGGTCATAGGCCGCAATCGTGTCCGCCTCGCGGGCCGCATCCCAGGCCACACGCTGGCGCGCTTCGACCGCGCGGCGGCGATCTTCCAGAATCAGGTCCAGCTCAGCGCGCGCTTCGCCGGCAAAGAGCCCGTCGGGATAGCGTTTGAGATAGGCCCGCAGGCTGGCTTCATCGCGCCCCAGCTGACGCCAGTAACGCCGGTCGGCCTGCTCTTCGGCTTCCCGGCGCAGCGCGGCCTCGCGCTCCAGCTCGGCGGCGCGAACATCGGCTTGGCCTTGCAGCGTTTCAAGCTGCGGACCGGTCAGATAGCCATGATCCGGCTGTCCCGCGCTGCGCTGCCAGGCCGCGATGGCGGCGCGCGAGCCGCGCCCGAACACCCCGTCGATGCCCCGCGGATCAAAGCCCAGAAGCGCCAGATTGCGCTGGATCCTGCGCCTTGCATCCCGGGTCAGCCGCAGCGCCGCCTCGTCCTGCTCGGCGCGCTCTCCCGGGCTCAGCGTTTGCAGGCGCAGTTCCGCACGCGCCTCGGCGGCAAAGATGCCTTGCGGAAACCGTTCGAGATAGGCGCGAAAACCCGCCTCGGTGCCGATATCGCTGACCGCGTTCCAATAGGCCATCTCGCCCATCGGGCTGGCGCCGCCACCATCGCCATCCGGATCGGCAAAGCCGGTGCTATCCGAGACGAATCCGCTGGCGGTTGCCTCACCCGGCAAGCTCTCGATCGCGCGGAAAAAGGACGTCCCCGGCGCCAGCAAGACATCCCGCGCCCAGCGCCGCAGCCCACCCATCGGGCCGCTGATCATGGTCACGCCCTGCGGCAGAGCAAGTGTGCCCGAAAAAACCCGCGCGCCACCGCTGCCCTCCGGCACCTGTTCGGACGCCGCGATGATCAGAACCGCCTTGCCCGGCGCCTCTCCGGCCAGTTCCGCCAGCGCCCCCAACGACAGTCCGTGCGTGCCGAGGTTCCACGTATCGAGCTCGGTGATGCCGGGCTCGATCAACCAGGCATCGCGGTCTGTTTGCGCCACCAATCCGCTGATCACGATCAATATTCTGTCAGGGCCGCTGCTCTGTGCCAGCGCCGCCTGCAGCTTGCGGGCCTGGCTGCGCATCGTAACGCCGCTGGCGTCGGTGGCTTGGAACACCGTCCAGCCGCGCACCCTGAGATCCTCGGCCAGTCCTTCGGCCGCCGCGCCGCTGTTTCGCGCCGAAATGTCCATGTTGGTCTGAATCGACAGCACCAGCGCCAGATCGGCGGCCTGACCCGCCAGCGGCTGAAGCGCCAGGACCGCAGCTATCGCAGCGCCTTGCATCCGTCGAGACATCGGCATCTCTCCCCTCGTTCGCACGGGGGCAGACGGCGCCCCGTGATCAGTCGTAACTGCGGGTATCTTCGATCACTTTGCCATCGTTGGGCAAGGTTCCCGTCGCCACCACCTCGATCCGCGCCTTGAGCTTGAGCACCTCGGCGACCGTCTTGGCGAATGCCGCGCTGTCGCCGCCATCGGCTTCGATCTGCACAGTCATGGTGTCCATTTCGCCGTCGCGCCCGGCAATCACCCGCGCCTTTGCGATCTCGGCATGCCTGGCGACAAGCGCGGCCACCTGCTCGGGGCGTACGAACATGCCCTTGATCTTGGTGGTCTGATCGGCCCGTCCCATCCAGCCCTTGATCCGCATGTTGGTGCGTCCGCAGGGGCTGGTTCCCGCCAGCGCTGCGCTGAGATCGCCGGTGGCGAACCGGATCAGCGGATAGTCGGGGTTGAGCGTGGTCACCACCACCTCGCCGACATCGCCGGGCTTCACGGGATCGCCGGTGCCGGGGGTCACGATTTCGACAATCACGCCCTCATCCACGATCATGCCGTCCAGCGCCTCGGATTCATAGGCGATCGAGCCCAGATCGGCGGTGCCATAGCCTTGCAGGCATAGGATCCCCCGGTCGGCATATTCCTGCCGCAGCGACGGGAATAGCGCGCCGCCCCCGACAGCGGCCTTGGAGATTTTCAGCGCCAGCCCCATCTCGTTGGCCTTGTCGAGAATGATCTTCAGGTAGTCCGGCGTGCCGGCATAGGCAGTGACCCCGATGTCATGCGCAGCCTGTGCCTGAAGTTCGGTCTGGCCGGTTCCGGCCGGCAAAACGGCACAGCCGATCGCCCGCGCACCGCTTTCAAACATCATACCCGCGGGGGTGAGATGATAGGAGAAGCAGTTCTGCACGATATCGCCCTTGCGGATTCCGGCCGCATACATCGCCCGCCCGGTGCGCCACCAGTCATGGCCGATACCGCCCGGCTCGTAGATCGGGCCCGGGCTCTGGAAGTAATGCGCCACATTGCTGACCGGCAGGCCGCCGAACGGTGGCGCCGACTTCTGCCGCGCGCTCAGGTCAGCCTTTCGCAACACCGGCAGCTTATTCAGGTCGGCAAGATCGCGCACCGGATCGAGCCCGTTCTTTTCCAGTTGCGCGTTCAGCAATGTCAGCTGGGCAGCGGCCCGCGCATCGGCGGAACGGGCTTCCAGATCATCGAAAAACTGGCTCATCAGGCGGGCCTCCCCTTCATTGCATGCGACAGTATGCAGACTTGCCTGCCGCTACGTCATCTATTATCAAAGCGCGACTTGACCCTTGCCAAAGGACGCTGCCATGCCCTCTGAATTCGACAGCCGGATCACGTTTCACGATGACCTCCAGATCATGGAGGTCGATTTTTCGGGCTTGGATTTCCGCGATTCGGTCAGGGTAAACGCCTGTTATGACCTGCTCGAAGAACGCATTTCCCAGACCGGCGAAACCCAATGGTTCTTTCTGGTCAACTATTCCAACTGCCGCATCGACAGCTCCGCATGGGTGGCCTTTTCGCGCCGGGGCAAGGCGCTCAACCTGGCGCATTCCATGGGCTCCGTGCGTTTTGACGCCTCCGACATCACCCGCGCCCAGATCGAACGCGACGCCGAAACCGAGCGCTTCGATCCCAACCTCTTTGCCGATCGCGACAGCGCCATCGCCCGCATCGGCGAGCTGACCTCGACCCGTCGTGAGCGTATCATTCACGATCCGAATTACACTTTGGCCGATTTCGTCCGCCGCATCAGCTTCGATCCCGACGGGCCGATCATGGAGGCCGATTTCTCGTATTTCACCTTCCATCACGCCCGCGATGTCGATGATTTCTACGACCATATCGAAGAGCGCATCAAAGCCAGCGATCGCAAGTGGTTCTTCCTCGTCAACATGGAAGGCTGCCAGATCCTGCCCGCCGCCTGGGTGCGCTATGCCTATCGCGGCAAGCGGCTCAACATCGCCGCCTCGCTCGGTTCGGTGCGGTTCGCCCCCGGCTCGGAAACCGAAGAAGACATCCGCCTGCGCGCCGAAAGCCAGGGCTTCCGCCCCAACCTGCGCAACTCCCGCGAAGAGGCGCTGGAACGCATTGCCGAGATCAAGGCCGAACTGATTTCCAGCATGGGCTAGACCAGCCTCTGTCAGTCGAGCCGCGAAAAACGGCTCGGAATTGGGAGATGCAGCGAACCGAAACATCAGCTGAGCCAGCGTTTCCTGCGGCGATACGAGCGCACATCGCGGAAGCTTTTGCGGCCCTCGTCGGCCATGCCGAGATAGAATTCCTTCACATCCTGGTTCTCGCGCAGCTCCTTGGCTGGCCCGTCCATCACCACCCGGCCGTTTTCCAGGATATAGCCGAAATGGGCAAAACGCAGCGCCACGTTGGTGTTCTGTTCCGCCAGCAGGAAGGTGTTGCCTTCCTTCTCGTTGAGATCCTTCACGATCCCGAAAATCTCTTCCACAAGCTGCGGCGCCAGACCCATCGACGGCTCATCGAGCAGGATCGTCTCGGGATTGCTCATCAGGGCACGGCCAAGCGCCACCATCTGCTGCTCGCCGCCCGAGGTATAGCCCGCCTGGCTCTTGCGGCGTTCCTTCAGGCGCGGAAAATAGGCATAGACCTTTTCCAGATCGGCCGCGACCGCGCCGCTGCCATCGTTGCGCGTATAGGCGCCGGTCAGAAGGTTTTCCTCGACCGTCAAATGCTCGAAACAGTGACGCCCCTCCATCACCTGGATCACGCCGCGCTTGACCAGTTCGGCCGGGTCCAGATCCTGCACCCGCTCGCCGCGATAGCTGATCGTGCCCTTGGTCACTTCGCCGCGCTCGGAATGCAAGAGGTTCGACACCGCCTTCAGCGTCGTCGTCTTGCCCGCGCCGTTGCCACCCAGAAGCGCGGTGATCCCGCCCTTGGGCACTTTCAGGCTCACACCCTTCAACACCAGGATGACGTGATTGTAGATCACCTCGATATTGTTGACCTCCAGCAAGGTCTCCTGAGCGGTATCACCGGCATCCAGCATGGGTTCGATCCACTTGTCTGAGTTAAATTCGTTTCGGGTGTCCCCGGCCGGTCGTCCCGGCCGGGGAGAAAGCCAGAGCTTACTTGCAGCTCGACTCGATCTTGTTTTCGGCGGCGTAAGCTGCCGAATCCTCTTCGATCAGCGCATTGATGACTTCGGTATCGGTCGGTTTGAAGTCCGAGATCATCGACCAGGTCTTGGTGCCCGCATCCCACTGGGTCACACCCACAAGGCCGGGGCCGCCGTGGTTTTCGCACGACACGTTGAACGCCGGGCCGAAATTGGGCATGCCGAGCGCGGTCATCTTGGCTTCGTCCATCGACAGAGCCTCCATGCCGTCGCGCATCATCCCTGCGGTGATGTCCTTGGTGCCGTGGATTTCCTGCGCGGTCTTGGCAGCTTCAGCCGCCAACATCGCCGCATACAAACCGCGGTTGTAGAGAACGTTGCCGATCTGATCGCCGGCACCGGCGGCTTTGCCGGCGTCGACAACATATTTCTGAATGTCGTCAAAAACCGGGAAGTCACGGCCCACGTTGTGGAAGGTCAGCGCTTTGTAGCCATTGGCTGCATCGCCGGCCGACAGAACGTCATGCTCCGCGCCCGACCACCAGATGCCGATGAAGTTTTCCATCGGGAAGCGGATGTTGGCGGCTTCCTGAATGGCCACCTGGTTCATCACGCCCCAGCCGTACATGATCACATGATCAGGACGCTCGCGGCGGATTTGCAGCCATTGCGATTTCTGCTCCTGACCGGGGTGATCGACCGGCAGCAGGCTCAGCTCGTAGCCGTGCTTCTTGGCCAGCTCTTCCAGGGTGCGGATCGGTTCCTTGCCGTAAGCCGAGTTGTGATAGACCAGAGCGATCTTCTTGCCCTTGATGTCGCCACCGTTGGTGTCCAGCAGGTAGTTGATCGCGCCCGACGCCCCGTTCCAGTAGTTGGCGGGGTAGTTGAATACGTGGCTGAACACGTCGCCGTTGGCCGCCGAAGTCCGCCCGTAACCCATCGAGTGGATCGGAATATCGTCAGCGGTGGCTTTGGGGATCAGCTGATAGGTGATCCCGGTCGACAGCGGCTGATACACCAGCGCGCCTTCGCCCTTGGTCGATTCATAGCATTCCACACCCTTCTCGGTGTTGTAGCCGGTCTCGCATTCGATCATCTTGACCGGAACGCCGCCGATGCCGCCGTCGCGCTCGTTGAGCAGCGTGAAATAGTCGGCATAGCCGTCCGCAAACGGGATACCGCCAGCGGCATAAGGCCCTGTGCGATAGCTGAGCGACGGAAACACAAGATCCGCCATCACCGGCCCTGCGGCCATCACGGCCCCCAAGGCCATCGTTGCCAGTTTCATCTTCATCGGGTTAATCCTCCCATGGTTTTTTCCGATGTGCATTCGGGGTTATCCCCGAAAGCTTGAATGGACGCCCCGCTTCAGTGCGGGAACGGCCACAATCTCAGTTTCTCTTTTGCCACCCGCCACAATTGGGCGAGGCCATGCGGTTCGGCGATCAGGAATATGATGATCAGCGCGCCGACGATCACAAACTCCAGATGCGCTGCGATATCCGTCGGCCAGCCCAGCGCGCCAACCAGAACGTTTTTCAGCAACACCGGCAACAGCACCAGGAACGCCGCGCCGGCAAACGAGCCGAAGATCGAGCCCAGCCCGCCGATGATCACCATGAACAGCACCAGGAACGACTTGTTGATGCCAAACGCCTCGCCAACTTCCACTGCGCCGAGATAGACCGAGAAGAACAAGGCGCCCGAGATGCCGATGTAGAACGAGCTCACGGCGAAGGCGCTCAGCTTGGCCTTGAGCGGGTCCACCCCGATGATCTCGGCGGCGATGTCCATGTCGCGGATCGCCATCCATTTCCGGCCCATGCTGCCCCGGGTCAGATTGCGCGCGCCGAGGGCAAGAATGGTTACGAAAACCAGGCAGAACAGATAGGTGGCCCAGGCGCTGGTGTTGGGTCCGGTCACAAACACCCCGAACACGCCGCGCTCCGGCGCGCTGATCTGGCCCGACGCGGAATAGTTGTAGGCCCATTCCCATTTGTTCAGAAGCCAGACTAGGAAGAACTGTGCCGCCAGCGTAGCCACGGCAAGGTAGAACCCCTTGATCCGCAACGACGGAAGGCCGAACAAGACCCCGACAAAGGCGGTCACAAGCCCGGCAAGGATCACCGAGAAGAAGATGTTGATCGGCGGCAACGCGTATTGCTCGCCGCCAAGCCAGATGTCGATCCCGGTCATGAATTTATAGCAGGAATAGGCCCCCACGGCCATGAAGCCGCCGGTCCCGAGGCTCACCTGTCCGCAATACCCGGTGAGGATATTGAGCCCGATCGCCGCAATGGCATAGATCAGGAACGGCAGGAAGATCGCGTTGACCCAATAGGAATTGAGCACGAACGGAATGATCGCAAAGCCAATCAGCAGCACCAGGTAATAGCGATACCTGTCGAACTTGATCGGGAAGGTCTGGTTGTCGTCGACATAGGACGTCTTGTAATCGCCTGCTTCACGATAAAACATCAGGCCCGCTCCCCATTCTCATTCATGTCCAGATGCGCCTTGTCGGCCCGGTTGGCCGGTTTCGCATAACCTGTCTTTTCGCTGTAACGCACCAGCCGGAAATAGGCCCACAGGCCCAGCGCTCCGCCCAGTGCCGCAAGAATCGCCGCGGTGACCATCTGGCCGGTCTGATGCACCTCCGCGGTCAGCGCGATGTAGCCAAAGGCCCAGAAGCCCGCCCATGCGATCACGTTGAGGATGGCAATGAATTTGGTCATGCTGTCGAAACCTCTCCCGTAGGGTGTGTGCTTGCACGCACCATCCTTCACACCCTCTCGATGATCTTCTCGCCAAACAGCCCCTGCGGCCTGAAGACGAGGAACAAGAGCGCCAGCACATAGGCAAACCAGTTTTCGGTCGCCCCGCCCACCAGCGGGCCGATCCAGAACTCGAACAGTTTTTCGCCGACCCCGATGATCAATCCGCCGACAATGGCGCCGGGGATCGAGGTAAACCCGCCCAGCATCAGCACCGGCAATGCCTTGAGCGCGATCAGCGACAGCGAGAACTGCACTCCCGATTTGGTGCCCCACATGATCCCGGCCACCAGCGCGACAAAACCAGCCAGCGACCAGACCAATATCCAGATGAAGTTGAGGTTGATGCCCACGGACAAGGCCGCCTGATGGTCATCGGCCACGGCCCGCATGGCGCGGCCCTGCTTGGTATATTGCGAATAGAGCACCAGCGTGATCACCAGAAGCGCGGCCACCACCGTCGCCACCATGTCGAGCTTGTCGATATACATTCCGTAATACTGCGCGCCCTCCGCCGCCCAGGTCAGCGTCAGATCCTCGATGAAGAACGAGCCCCCCTGCGGCAGCCCGACATCCAGCGTCTTGATATCGCTGCCCCACATCAGATCGCCGAAGCCCTCCATGAAATAGGCCAGACCGATGGTCGCCATAAAGAGGATGATCGGCTCCTGCCCGACCAGATGCCTGAAGATGAAGCGCTGCACGAACCAGGCAAACAACACCATGATCGCCAGGGTCATGATGATCGCCACCAAACCAGGCAAGTGCCAGCCGAAATGGTGTATGTCGGTGCCGAAGATCGCGTTGATCAGATGGCTGAAGGGCACCTGCCCTTCCATGATCCCCACCAGCGTGAGCGCCGCAAACAGCGCCATCACGCCCTGGGCATAGTTGAAAATGCCCGACGCCTTGTAGATCAGCACGAAGCCGAGGGCGACCAGCGCATAGAGAACCCCGGCCATCAGGCCGTTGGTCATCACTTCAAGCGCGTTCAGAAAAGCTGCTGACATCTCGCGTATTCCCCTTAATCGTGCGCCACGCCGAGATAGGCGTCGATCACATCCTGATTGTTGCGCACTTCGTCGGGCGTGCCGTCCCCGATCTTCTTGCCGTAATCCATCACCACCGCCCGGCCGCTCGAAAACTGCTCGGCACCGAGCATCGGATAGCCAGGCATTGCGGCCCTTGTTCTGATCTCAACCATCTGTTTTCCACTCGCCGACAGAGATGGTGGTCTTGGCGTCGCCACCACCTTGAAAATACTCGATAATGAGGGGCGGATCGCGCCAATCCGTCGAACGCACCTTGAATGGCCCATCAGTCTGGTAGCGCCGGCTGCCAAAGACCACCTCCAGCCAGCGGGTATAAGCCAGTGCGACCTCGGCTTTTTCCGCCGCCGGCGCGCTGACACCGCAAAGCGTGGTATCGCCCGACCGCATCACCTGCACCAGGCGCCCCGCCTCGGCATCACGGTAGAAATTGATCTGGTTCTGCCCGGCGGTGCTGGCGTTTTCCAGCGTCAGATCGGCCACGTCCGGTTCTGTCAGCGCCTCCATCGGCGCCAGGCAGGTTCGCTCGAACGTCTGCCACGCGTCTGCGGCTGCCGCGCCGCCGATCCCTGCCGTCAATCCCGCGATCAGGATAGGCTCAATCATGTGCAACCCCCAGATAGGCGTCGATCACATCCTGATTGTTGCGCACTTCGTCGGGTGTGCCGTCCCCGATCTTCTTGCCGTAATCCATCACCACCACGCGGTCGGAGAGGTCCATCACCACGCCCATGTCATGCTCGATCAGGGCGATGGTGGTGCCGAACTCGTCATTCACATCAAGGATGAAGCGGCTCATGTCCTCTTTTTCCTCAACGTTCATCCCCGCCATCGGCTCATCGAGCAGCAGCAAGGACGGCTGCACCGCCAGCGCACGCGCCAGCTCGACGCGCTTTTTCAACCCGTAGGGCAGCCGCGACACCGGGGTCTTGCGGATATGCTGGATCTCGAGAAAGTCGATGACCTTTTCCGCCACTTCGCGGTTGGCCACCTCTTCGGCCTCGGCCTTGCCCTTCCAGATCGCCTGGGCAAACAGCCCGGTCTTCATGTGGTTGAGCCGTCCGGTCATCACGTTGTCGAGCACAGACATGCCCTCGAACAGCGCGATGTTCTGGAAGGTGCGGGCGATGCCCAGCCGCGCCACCTCGTAGGGCCGCATCTGCGGGCGTTTTTCGCCCTTGTAGAAAACCTCGCCCTCCTGCGGGATGTAAAAGCCCGAGATCACGTTCAGCATCGAGGATTTTCCGGCCCCGTTGGGCCCGATGATGGCGCGGATCTCGCCCTCACGGATGTCAAAGCTGATATCGGTGATCGCCTTCACACCGCCGAAGCGCAGGGTGATGTTCTTCATCTCCATCAGCACGCCGCCGATCTTGCGACCATCCGCCGTGGTGTAGCCGTCGCTGCTCATGTCATTCATTCTGCTGCCACTTTCTGCGGTGTCACCGGCACGACCTTGGCGTCGCGGATCTCCAGCGTCGCGCTGATGCTGCCCTTGCGCCCGTCTTCATAGGTCACTTCGGTCTTGGTCGAGATCCGCTCCGATCCGTCATAGAGCGCATCGACCAGATCCTTGAACTTCTCGGCCACGATCGCACGGCGCACCTTGCGCGTGCGGGTCATCTCGCCGTCATCGGCATCCAGCTCCTTGTGCAGGATCAGGAAGCGGTGGATCTGGCAGCCCGACAGCATCGGGTCATCGGCTATCGACCGGTTCACCGCCTCGACATGCGCCTGGATCGTGTCCAGCACCTTCGGGTGGCCTGCCAATTCCTGATACGACGCATAGCCGATGTTGTTGCGCTCGGCCCAGTTGCCCACCGCCGTCAGGTCGATATTGATGAACGCCACGCAGCGGTCCTTGCCATTGCCGAAGAGAACCGCCTCAAGGATATCGGGATAGAATTTCAGCTTGTTTTCCACGTATTTCGGCGCGAACAGGCTGCCATCGGCCATCTTGCCCACATCCTTGGCCCGGTCGATGATCCGCAAATGGCCCGACTCGGGCTCGAAATACCCCGCGTCACCGGTGGCGACCCAGCCCTCGGCATCCTTGGTCGATGCGGTGCTTTCCGGGTTCTTGTAATACTCCACGAAAGTGCCCGGCGAGCGATAGAATATCTCGCCGTTCTCCTCGATCTTGATCTCGACCTCGGGCGCCGGCACGCCGACCGTATCGGCCCGCACCTCGCCATCGGGCTGAACGGTGATGAACACCGTCGCCTCGGTCTGGCCGTAGAGCTGCTTCAGGTTGATCCCGAGCGAGCGGTAGAAATCGAAAATCTCCGGCCCGATCGCCTCGCCAGCGGTATAGCCCACCCTGACCCGGCTCAGGCCCAGCGTGTTCTTCAGCGGGCCATAGATCAACACGTCGCCGGTACGATATTTGAAATAGCTGCGCAACGGCTCGGGATAGAGCTTGAGGCCCAGCGGATCGCTGGCCTTGAAATGCTCGCGCACATTGGCGCCATGGCGGATCCTGGCAAAACCCAGCCGGATCATGTTCTCCACAATCGTCTCGGCGGCGAAGCCGACACCCATCAAGAACTTCCAGGCCGTCTTGAGCCGGCGTTTCAGGTCAGGTTTTTGCAGGCGCCGCTTGGGCATGCCGTATTTTTCGCCGGTGCCCTTGGCGAATTCCATGAAGTGATGGAACAGCGCATATTTCAGAACCCCGCTATCCTCCATCCGGATCATCACATTGGTCAGCTGGGTTTCGAAAAACCGCGGCGGCGCAAAGTAATATGTCGGCCCGATCTCGCGCAGGTCGGTCATCATCGTGTCGGCGCTTTCGGGGCAATTGGTGCAGAACCCGGTCCAATAGGCCTGACCCACCGAAAAGATGAAATCGCCCACCCAGGCCATCGGCAGATAGGCCAGGATTTCCTCGCCCGGCCCCAGATTGTCGAATTCGCTGGCGTTCTTGGCGCTCTGGATGATGTTGCGGTTCGACAGGACAACACCCTTGGGTTTACCCGTCGTTCCGGAGGTGTAAAGCATCACGCATTGATGGTCATAGGTCAGCTTTTCGCGCCGTTCCTTCAGCTCCTCGATCAATTCGTAATAGGCCGCGCGGCCCTGGTCCTGAATGTCGCTGAACCGGTGCAGAGCGCGATGGTCGTATTTTCGCAGACCGCGCGGATCGACATAGATCATGTGCTCGAACTGGTGCAGGCGGTCCTGCACCTCGATCACCTTGTCGACCTGCTCCTGGTCCTCCACGACGGCAAAACGCGCGCCGCAATGCTCCAGCACATAGGCCATCTCTTCGGCGGCGCTGTCATTGTAAAGCGGCACCGGAACCGCGCCGACGCTCTGCGCCGCGACCATCGACCAATAGAAATGCGGCCGGTTGCGGCCGATGATGGCGATGAAGTCGCCCTCTTTCACGCCGAGATTGATAAACCCCAGCGCCAGGGCCTCGATTTCCTTTTCGGTTTCGGCCCAGGTCCAGCGCTGCCAGATGCCGTATTCCTTTTCGCGGTAGGCGGCCTTGTTGCCGAACTGCTTCGCATTGCGCTGCAAAAGCGCCGGAATGGACGCAAGCCCACCGGCCGTCTCAGACGGTTCTACCAAATTCCAGTCCTCCCTTTGCCTGCATCATGACAGGCCAAACCGCTTGCCGCAGGTGATTCTCCTGCGTCATAGGGTGCGGGTTTCAAGCTGGCCGTCAACTTTTGCCTCATGTTTTCCGGAATCTAACGAATTGTTACAAGCCACGTTTCAGCCTTGCGCCCGCCTGATGCCGCGCCGCGCCCCTTCCCCCAATGGCCCGCTTGATGTTACCTCCTCCCGCAGGAGACCCAATGCCGACCAAACGCGCCGATTCCCACGCCATGACCATGGCCGGGCTGAACCTGATTCAGCAGGCACTGTCGATCTATGACAGCGAATTGCGGCTGGTGGTGTCGAATCAGCGGTTCGCGGACATGTTCAACCTGCCAAGCGAACTGGTCACACAAGGCGCCTCCTTTTCCGACACGATCCGCTATCTCGCAACACGGGGCGAATACGGCCCAGTCGGAGATATCGAGGCCTTCGTGCAAGACCGGGTCGATCTGGCGCTGGCCTTCGAACCGCACTACTTCGAACGCGAGATGGCCAACGGTAGATGGATCTCGGTCGAAGGCACGCCAATTCCGCAAGGTGGCTGGGTCGCCGTCTATACCGATATCACCGCCACCAAACGCGCCGAACAGTTGCTGCGCGCCCGCTCCGAGGAACTGTCGGAAAGGCTGCTCTCCCATGCCGAAGAATTGTCTGCCGCCAACCGGCATCTCGCCGCCACGGTCACCGCGCTAGAAGAGGCCAAGCGCCAGATCACCGCTGCCGAGGCCCGCACCCGGCTGACTGCGGAAATGATGCCCGCCCATATCGCCCATGTCGATCCCGACCGGCGCTACACCTATTCCAACCGCCGATTGAGCGCGATCATGCCCGGCTCGCGCCCCGATCCGGTCGGGCTGCATGCGGCAGATGTTCTCGGCCCGCCGACCTGGGCCGTGATCGCGCCCGAACTCGACCGCGCCTATGCTGGGGAATCCGCGGTGTTCGAATTCAATCACGACCCCTCCTCGCGCCGCATCCGCGTGGCCCTTACCCCCGATCAGACCACCGGCGGGGTCTATATCCTGTCGATGGACATCACCGAAGAGACCCAGACCCGCGCCGCCCTGCAACAGACCCGGCGGCGCGAAATCGCGGCCCAGTTGATTTCCGGTCTGGCGCACGATTTCTCCAACCTTTTGACCATCATCCTCGGCATGCAGTCGCGCCTGCAACGGATGGAGACCCTGCCCGCGGATGCCGATACGCTGATCAACGCCACGCTTTCGGCGGCGCGGCGCGGCGGCACCCTGCTCAACCGGATCGCCGGCATGACCGGCGCCCGCGAGGTCACGCCGGTTGCCACCGACATGCGCGCCTTCCTGCGCGATTTCGAAACCCTGGCCAGCTCGGCCCTGCCGGAACATATCTCCCTGACCGTCAACAACCTCGTCGCGCACGAGGCGCTGCTGCTCGATGCCGGGATGCTCCAGGACAGCCTGCTCAACCTCGTGCTCAATGCCCGCGACGCCTGCCAGGGATCGGGCCAGATCATGCTGACCGCCCGCACCGTCCAGAACACCTGGGTCGACTTCAGCGTCCGCGACACCGGCCCGGGATTTTCGCAAGCCGCGCTCGCCCATGCCTTCGAGCCGTTCTTCACCACCAAGGGCAGCGAAGGCTCCGGGCTTGGCCTCGCCATGGTCTATGACATGACCAAGCTG
Source organism: uncultured Rhodobacterales bacterium (assembly GCA_965366835.1). Classification (GTDB taxonomy): domain Bacteria; phylum Pseudomonadota; class Alphaproteobacteria; order Rhodobacterales; family Rhodobacteraceae; genus JAKGBX01. Next base: position 5,465 of record CBDUGF010000043.1, on the reverse strand, counting down.
GCCGGCGGTCGGGCAAGCCTGGGCAATTGCGAGACCGGCGGCCAGGTCTCGATCCGCCTGCCTCTGCGCCCCGCCGGCCTGCCGGTCTCGCCCGGTCTGGTGCTGCTGGTGGAGGACAGCCCCGATCTGCGCGCCAATGTGCGCGACATGCTCACCGGCGCCGGCCACAATGTGATCGAAGCCGCCTCGGCCGACGAAGCCCTCACGCTGATCGAACAGATCCCCGGCGTCTCGCTGGTGCTGTCCGATATCCTGCTCGAAGGCGAGGCGTCCGGCGTCGATCTGATCGACCGCCTGCCCGATCCGCACCCGCCCTGCTTCCTGATGACCTCGCTGCCCGCCAGCCACCCGCTGCACCGCGCGGCCCTGGCGCGCGCCCCGGTCCTCGCCAAACCCTTCAACCCCGAAACCCTCGCCGCCTTCCTCGCCAGCCGCCCCCCGAGCGCCGCTTCGTCCGACTGAGAAAACACGGAAGGACCAGGCCCCGCCCCTGCCGCCGCAAGCCGCACCGATCCCGATGCAAGGACATCCAGATGCCAACCGCCCCGCTTGTCACCATTCTCGACGACGAACCCGCGATTCGCGAGATCCTCACCCAGGCCCTGGAAGAGGCCGGGTTCCGTACCATGGGCTTTTCGCGTGCCACCGAATTCGAAGCGGCCCTGAAGACCACAACGCCCGATGTCTGCCTCGTCGATCTGTCGCTGCCTGATCGCGACGGGCTCGGACTTGTCCATCGCCTGGCGCTGGAGCAGGGCGCGATCGTGATCATCATTTCGGGCCGCGCCCAGGTGCAGGACCGGGTCACCGGGCTGGAGCTTGGCGCCGACGATTACATCATCAAACCGTTCGACCCGGCCGAGGTCGTTGCCCGCATCCGCGCCCGTCTGCGCAAGCCCGCCCGCGCCTCGCCATCAAGCGAAACCGCTCGGTTCAATGGCTGGACCGCGCATTTCGACCGTTTTCTGCTGATCGACGATACCGGCCAGGAGGCCCTGTTTTCCCATGCCGAGGGCGAAGTGCTTCGGCTCTTTCTGGAACGGCCCAAGCGACTCATCACGCGCGCCAACATGCAGGAAAGTCTGGGCAGCGGCGCCGGCGAAAGCTTTGACCGCGCCATGGATGTGCGGATCTCGCGGCTGCGCACCAAGCTGCGCGAAGACCCGAAGAATCCCCGCCTTATCAAGACCATCTACGGCGCCGGCTACATTTTTCTGGGCGATGTCAGCTGGGGTTGAGCCTCGTTGACACCGCAACATCTTGCGGCGAATGCTTGGAACCAACATAAATGTAGAAAATCCGTAAATTTTGAGTTAAGCTCTTCCGAAAGAGAGGGGCCAACCCCTCCATTCCGTTCCTACGGTTTGTCGATGTCGGTGCGAAACGATATGAGGGATGAGCGGTGACACAATTAGAAACCTACCTTGCACTTGCGGCGCTCTGGCTGGCGATATGTTCGCTGCCTTACATTCTTGACCGCGTGTTCGTGCGCGGGCTGATCGGCGCCTTGGCCAATTACGATCCTGCAGCCAAGCCACAATCGGCCTGGGCGCAGCGCGCCATGCGCGCGCATCGGGTCGGCGTCGAGTCCTTTGTCGCCTTCGCCCCGCTCGCCCTCATGGCCATGATCAAACTGCCGGAAGACAGCTTTCCCGGCCTTTTGGCGATGGTCTGGTTCTGGGCCATGATCGCCCACTACGTCATTTATTGCCTCGGCATCATCGTCCTGCGCACGCTGGCTTTTGTCACCGCGATGCTCAGCACGGTCGCCCTGGCGCTCAGGTTGTTCGGAATGATCTGAGACCCCAGTCTCCCGAGCCCTGCCAATTCAGCTCCCCTGGCAGGGTAACAAAGGCCGGTGCAGCGCTTCCTTTCAGCCGCGACTGTACCGGCCGAAAACTTCGGAGAGAGGACTACCCCAGTCGCGCCACCGCCCCGGCCAGGATGTTCAGCCCGGCCACCAGATCGCGTTCGTCGGTATCTTCCTCGAAGGCATGGCTGATCCCGTCGATCGACGGCACGAACAGCATCGCCACCGGCATCATTGCCGCCACATTGGTCGCGTCGTGCAGCGCCCCCGATTGCATTACTCGCCATTTTCCCGGGGCCACCACCCCGGCACTGGCCTCCAATGCCCCGCGCAGCCCGGCGTCCATTGCCACCGGCTCCAGCCCCAGCATCGGCCCGAAATCCAGCCCCAGCCCGCGGCTTTCTGCTACATCCGAAGCCACCTCCCGGATGATCCCCTCCATCCGTTCCAGCCGCGCACCATCGCCATCGCGCCATTGCATTGAAAAAACCGCCCGCCCCGGCACGATCGAATGCGCATCCGGGTGCAGGCTGACATGGCCGATGGTCCAGACCGTCTGCGGCGTCACCACGTTGCGAAAGCGCTCGTTGATCCGGGCGTTGAACTCGGCCAGCCCCTGAAACGCATCGCGGCGCAGATGCATCGGCGTGGTCCCGGCATGGTTCTGCTGGCCCTCGAAGGTAATTCGCATGTCGCGGATCCCCACGATATCGCTGACCACGCCTGCCGCTTCCCCGGCCTGATCCAGCCACGGCCCCTGCTCGATATGCATCTCGATGAAGCCGCTGAAGCGCTTCGGATCGACCCAGTCATGAATGAGATGCGCCATCGCGCCGCGCGCCTCGGCCAGCGTCACCCCCTCCCGGTCGGTCAGCTCATCCGCCGCCTCCAGCCGCAGCCCGCCCGACCAGACTGTGCTGCCCGTGGTCACGCCAAACCGGCCCTCCTCATCCTGGAACGACACCACCGAGACCGGCGGCCCACCCGCCTCCTGCGCTGCCCGCGCCACCTCCAGCGCCGCGATCACCCCCAGCGCCCCATCCAGCCACCCGCCCTCGGGCTGGCTGTCGGTATGTGAACCCAACAGCAGCGATTTGCCGTCGGCCAGCCCGAACAGGCTGCCCATCGGGTCGTAATGCGGCGTCAGCCCGGCGCCTTCCATCTGCTTGGCGAGCCATTCCCGCGCCGCGATGTCGGCTTTGGAATAGGCCGGCCGCACCACCCCCTTGCCGATGCCGCTGGCGCCGAATGTCCTGAGTTGGTGGAGCGTGGCCAGAAAGCGTTGACTGTCGATATTCATCTACTTGTCCTCGGTCGGGCGGGGTGTGGCGGGATCGGCGCTCATGCAAACCATAAACCTGCGCCGCCACCGATTCCAGACGGAACATGGGGCAGCCCATAGAGTGAACTTTGGCCGATTTCAAAGCAAGCCGTGCCAGCGCCTGCCCGTGGGGTGGCACCTCCAACTTATCTTCGGCAGTGCATTATGGCAGCCAAGTCATGGCAACTTCGGATCGACGCGCCCACCGGACCAAAGCGCCAGCCCGCCGGGACGGCCTCCTCCCGGCAGATTTTGCGCAGAAAAATCGCCTGCCAGATCAATGCAGGCGCTGGCACGGCGCCCTGCGGGCTTAACTCCGCGCAAGCCCTATTCCGCAGCCACAGCCCCTTGTGCCTTCTCCACCTTCACAGCCGCGAATTTGAACTCCGGAATCTTGCCGTAAGGGTCCAGCGCCGGGTTGGTCAGCAGGTTCGCCGCCGCCTCGACATAGGCGAACGGCAAGAACACCATGTCCTCGGCAATCGCCCGATCGGCCCGCGCCATCAGCGTGATCGTGCCGCGCCGCGTGGTCAGCCGCACCATGCCGCCCGGCTCCACCCCCAGCCGCCGTAGCGTCCTGGGATGCAGCGAGCAATTGGCCTCCGGCTCCACCGCATCCAGCACCTTCGAGCGCCGCGTCATCGAGCCGGTATGCCAGTGCTCCAGCTGCCGCCCCGTGGTCAGGATCATCGGATACTCCGCATCCGGCGTCTCATCCGGCGCGATTACCGACGCAGGGGTGAACTTCGCCCGCCCCTCCACGCGCGGAAACCCATCGGCAAAGACAATCGCCTGCCCGGGGTCGTCCGCAGACAGCGACGGATAAGTTACCGCATTTTCGCCCATCAGCCGCTCCCAGGTGATGTTGTCGAGCGATCCCATGCCGCGCTTCATCTCGGCAAACACATCTGCCGGGCTGGCATAGTCCCAATCCAGCCCCAGCCGCTGCGCCAGCTCCACCGTGATTGCCCAATCCTCGCGCGCCTCGCCCGGCGGCGGCACCGCGGGGCGGCCCATCTGCACCTGCCGGTTGGTATTCGTCACCGTGCCGGACTTCTCGTAAAACGCGCTCGCCGGCAGGATCACATCGGCATAATTCGCCGTCTCGGTCAGGAAGATATCCTGCACCACCAGATGCTCCAGCTTGGCCAGGGCATCGCGCGCATGATCCACATCCGGGTCAGACATCGCCGGGTTCTCGCCCAGCACATACATGCCCCGGATCTGCCCGTCATGCACCGCATCCATGATCTCGGTCACGGTCAGCCCCTTCTCGGCATCGTCATAGCCGCCCGCCCCCCAGATCTCGTTGAACGCGCTGCGCACGCCGTCGTCGGTCACGCTCTGGTAATCCGGCAGGAACATCGGCACCAACCCGGCATCAGACGCACCTTGCACATTGTTCTGACCCCGCAAGGGGTGCAGCCCCGCCCCCGGCTTGCCCACATTCCCGGTCATCAATGCCAGCGAGATCAGGCAGCGCGAATTGTCGGTGCCATGGATATGCTGGCTCACCCCCATGCCCCAGAAGATCATCCCCGCCTTCGCCCCGGCAAAGATCCGCGCCACATCGCGCAGAACCTCCGGTTCGATGCCACAGATCTTGCTCATCGCCTCCGGTGTGAAGCTCTTGAGATGCGCCTTCTGCGCCTCCCAATTCTCGGTGAATCGATGCACATACTGGCTGTCGTAAAGCTCCTCTTCCACGATCACGTTCATGATCGCGTTGAGCATGCTCACATCCGCACCGGGCCGGAATTGCAGCATATGGCTGGCAAAGCGGCGCAGCCCGACACCGCGCGGATCCATCACGATCAGCTTGCCGCCGCGCTTGGTGAACTGCTTGAAAAAGGTCGCGGCGACAGGATGGTTCTCCACCGGGTTGGCCCCGATCACGATGGCCACATCGGCATGCTCGATCTGGTTGAACGTCGCCGTCACAGCGCCACTACCGACATTTTCCATCAGCGCCGCCACCGACGAGGCATGGCACAGTCGCGTGCAGTGATCGACATTGTTGTGGCCAAAGCCCTGCCGGATCAGCTTCTGGAACAGGTAAGCCTCTTCGTTGGTGCATTTGGCGCTGCCAAACCCGGCGACCGACCGGCCCCCGGCCCCGTCGCGCAAACGCGCCAGCCCCCCGGCGGCCGCCTCCATCGCCTCGTCCCAGCTGACTTCGCGAAACACCTCGCCCCAGTTTCCGGGATCCACGTTCAGCCCCTTAGCCGGTGCATCCTCGCGCCGGATCAATGGCCTGGTCAGCCGATGCGGGTGGTGAATGTAATCAAAGCCAAACCGCCCCTTCACACAGAGCCGCCCCTCATTGGCCGGCCC
>CBDUGF010000042.1:0-26392 GCA_965366835.1 uncultured Rhodobacterales bacterium | reverse complement strand
ATTGGCCAATTTGAGCCAAGGTTTGTCTTGCGCGGCGGCGCGTCCCGCGTCGCTGCGGGTGGAACCGGGACACAGCTAGGCCCAGATATCTGAAACAGTAAAGCCGCCGCCCATGGGATCGGAGGGGTCGATCACGTGATTGGAAAAGCCTGTGATCCAGGCCTGGCCCGAAAGGGTCGGGATGATCGCGTCGTATGGCCCGACCTTTGCGGTCTCGACGATGCGGCCGGTGAAGGTGGTGCCGAGCGGGCCTTCGTTGATGTAATCCACACCTGTGGAGAGTCGTCCGCGGGCGTGGAGCGCCGCCATCTTGGCGCAGGTGCCGGTGCCGCAGGGGGAGCGGTCGAGCACGCCGGTGAGGGCGTGGGGCCTGGCGGGATTGAACGCGCCCGACGACACGGTGACGGCGGATTTGCCGTGGGCATGGGGCAGGCTTGCCGGGCCGGTGAGCTGCGAGATGGTGGGGCCGGTGAGGCCGGGATTGTCGGGGTGTGACACCGGCAGCTGTTCGGCGGCGGCATGGCGCAGGGCTTCGGACAGGCGCACGATGTCGGCGCCGGTGTCGGGCGCGATCTCGAGCCCGAACTGCGCCGCCTCGGCGATGACATAGAACATGCCGCCCCATGCGATATCGACCTGCGCGGTGCCAAAGCCCGGCACTTCGAGCGGTGCGTCGAGATGCAGCGCGAAGCCGGGCACGTTGCGGAAGGTGACGCGCGTGACCTTGCCGTCGGCGCAATCGGCGCGGACCCTGACCAGGCCGGCGGGGCTTTCCAGGGTGATTTCCGTCACCGGTTCGATCATCGGCAAGAGGCCGGTTTCGAGCAGCACGGTGACGGTACAGATCGTGTTGGAGCCCGACATCGGGGGGTATTCGGTCTGCTCCATGATGATGAACCCGGCATCGGCCGCAGGATCGCAGGGCGGCACCAGCGCATTGCAGCAGAGCGCAGGGTATCCGCGCGGTTCGCGCAGCATCGAGAGGCGGATATCGTCGCGATTGGCCTCGAGCCAGCGCATCTTGTCATAGACCGAGGCGCCGGGAAGATGCGGCAAACCGGCGGTGATCACGCGCCCCGGTTCGCCCTCGGCATGGGCTTCGACGGCTGTGATCATGGTTGAAAACCGCATTTCGCGTTCTCCCGGAGGGGTGTTTCCTCTGTTGAGGCTGCGCCGGCAGCGCAGAAACGTCAACGCCGCGAAACGGCTGAAAACCTGCGGTTTCGTTGCAGAAGCACCACTAAATATCGTAAAAACCACATGATTTTGCAGGCTTGGCGGAAAAAGGCACTAGCCGGGCGAATCGGTTTTGGGTAATTGGTTAACATCAGAACAGCGGTGCGACTTAACGATACCGCGCATTGAGGCATAGGTGGTGTAATGAATCCGATCGGGTATGTCGTCCGCGATGGTGCGGGCGTGATCAATCGCAATGAAATTTCGGCAGACGGATCGGTAACCCCGATCGCGGCGGGCGCCGGCCAGGAAATTTCGCTCAATCTCAGGCAAGGCGACGTGCAGGGCTATCAGCGACTGGGGGGCAATCTCCAGATCACGCTGACCGATGGTCGGGTGATCGTGCTGGAAGATTTCTTCGGCGCGGCGGGCGAAAACGCGCGGCTGTTCATTTCGGCGGATGGCTATCTCAACGAGGTCGACCTGGTCGAGGGGGCCGACGGGGCGGTCTATGCCGCCTATGGCGAGACCCAGCAGTGGGGCAAATGGAGTCCCTCGGATCAGCTTATCTTCCTTGACGGCACCGAGTTGGCGCATGTGGCGGCGGCGGGCGATGAAGACGTGTCGATGCTGGGCGCCGGGCTGTTGGGCGGCATGGGCAGCGGCCTTGGACTGCTGGGCGCCGGCGCGGCGGCGGCAGGTGTCGGCCTGCTTGGCGGCGGTGGCAGCGTCGGTGGTGGCGGTGGTGGCGGCGGTGGTGGCGGTGGTGAAGCCCGTATTCCGCCCACGGTGGATCAGGAAGACACGCTGTCCATTGGTGGCGATGATTTGCCCGCGGAAGATCTGGTAATCGAGATCACCGGCACCGCGCATCCCGATTCCGAGGTGGTTGTCACTATCGGAGACCAGGAAATCACAACGACATCGAACGATGAGGGCGTCTGGGAGGTCAACTTCGAGGGCGAGAATTTCCCCGATGACGGCGCGTATGACGTGGTCGTGGTGGTGACCGAGGACAACGGCACCGTCACCACGCTGGCCGGGCCGAACGTCGTGATTGATCTGACCGGGCCGGAAATTGCATTCGACGATGGCGTTGTATCGGTCGGCGACATGACCAACGCGCAGGACCACGCCGATGGTGTGGAAATCGGCGGTAGCGGCGAAACGGGCGCGTCGATCGAGGTGACCTTCGACGGCACCACGCACGCCACTACGGTGGATGAAAACGGCAACTGGGGCGTCGTGTTCCATCCCGGGGAATTGCCGGGCGGCGAATACGAGACCGCGGTCACCGTGGTTTCGACCGACGGTTTTGGCAACTCGACCACTGTGAGCGACACGGTGTTGATCGACACGCTGACCGGCGTGTCCATCGACGGCGGTCAGGCCGGGGGTGACGATCTGATCAATGCTGCCGAACAGGCCGCTGGCGTGACCCTGACCGGCACGGCAGAGGCGGGCGCAAGCGTTGTCGTGACGATGAACGGTTTTTCGCATACCGCGACGGCTGGCGCCGATGGTATCTGGAGCGTGGATTTTGCCAGCTCGGAGATTCCGACCGGCGAGCAGGCGGTCACCGTGACCGCCGTGGCGACCGATATTCATGGCAACAGCGAGATCACCAGCAGCACGCTGGGTATCGACACGATCAACCAGGTCACGTTCAACGCTGCGGCGGTTGAAACCGATGGCATGATCAATGCCGCCGAGCGCGCCGATGGCGTGACGCTGACCGGGACGACGCAACCGGGTTCGGTTGTGACGGTGGAAATGAACGGGTTCAGCCACACGGCGAGCGTGGATGCGGCCGGCAACTGGAGCGTTGATTTCGCCGCCATGGAAGTTCCCGAGGGCGAGACCAGCGCGGCGGTCAACGTAAGCTCGCGCGATGCGGCGGGCAATACCGCGAGCACCAGCGGCAGCGTTGCGATCGACACCGAAGTGCGCGACTTCAACCTGACCGGCACGCCGGGCGGGGCCGATGGTGTGATCAACGCCGCCGAAGCCGCCGGGGGTGCGACGCTGACCGGCACGGTCGAACCGGGCTCGAGCGTGATGGTGCAGCTGGGCAGTGTCAGCCGTGCCGCGAGCGTCGATGCGCTGGGCAACTGGAGCGCGAGCTTTGCCGCGAGCGACATTACGCAGGGCAATCAGGCGCTGGCGATCACCGCGACGGCGACGGATGCGGCGGGCAACACCAGCATCGTGAGCGGCGCGGTGCATGTCGATACCGTGGTGGAAAACCTCGGCTTCGGCGCGGTGCCGATCGAGGCCGATGACATCATCAACGCGGTCGAACGCGCCGACGGGGTGCCGATCAGCGGCACGGTCGAGGCGGGTTCGAGTGTGCGGGTGACCATGGCTGGCGTGACCCGGACGGCGAGCGTCGATGCGGCCGGCAACTGGAGCACCGATTTCCCGGCCACGGCGATACCGCTGGGCGAATATGACACCGAGATCAGGGTCGATGTGGTGGACGCCGCGGGCAACCCCGCCAGCATCGGCAGGACCGTGCGCGTCGACACTCTGGTCAACACGCTGAGCAACAGCGCGGGGGCGGTGGAAGGCGACAACGTGGTCAATGCCACCGAAGCGCAGGACGGCTTTACCCTGACCGGGCAGGTCGAGGCGGGATCGACCGTGATGGTCGATTTCGGAGGTCAGAGCGTTGCCGCCATGGTCGACGGTGCGGGCAACTGGAGCGCGGTGATCCCGGCCAGCGCCATTGCCAGCGGCGAGTATATCGCCAGCGCGGTGATCCATGCCACTGATGCGGCCGGCAATACCGACAGCATCACCCGCGATCTCGTGATCGACACGACGCTGCCGGGCAGCCCGGAAGTGGCCTCCTATACCCGCGACCATAGTGGCATCCGCGGAATCTCGATCGACACCACGGAGGATACGGTGAGCATCAGCCATGTTCACAATGACGGAACGATCACCGATCTGCCGTCGGCCGGCGTGGAAATTCCGGTGCTGGGCGAGACCACCTATGCGTTCACGCCGACTGTTCCCGATGGCTCGCACCTGGTGGTGAGTTCGAGCGACGCGGCGGGCAACATGAGCTCGACCTATCTGGTGCTCGACGAGTCCTCGACCAGCGTGGTCAATATGGCCAACCCGAACCTCGGCGCACTTCAGATCGAAGCGATCGACCTGCAATTCGCCGAAGACAGCCAGTTGACCATCACAGAAGCGCAGCTGACCGCGCTGTCGGACAATTCCGACACCGTGGTGGTGCATGGCGGAATCGACGATACGGTAACAATCACCGGCGCGATCCGCACCGGCGCGCAGGTCGAGGTGAACGGCGAGACGCACGAGGTCTATACGCTCGGCAGCACCGGCACGCTGATCATCGACGACGACATCAATGTGGTGATCTAGGATATTCCGCCGGGCGGGGCGCATCCCTGCACCCGCCCGGCGGCAAAACCAAAACAAAAACAAGATATTAAGAACCCGCGAGTGGGGCAGTGGTATAGGGCAGAGTAGAATGGTCAGGACAGTTGCGTCCTTGGGATTGGTGATCGGGTTGAGCGGCTGTATGGGGCTGGGGCCGCAGGGCGCTGACGATGACAGCGTGAGCCGGATGCGCGGCGGATTGCTCGACAGCAAGGCGGCGGCGGAGCATCGCACCGAGGCCGCCGACAGCGTGATCCTGTCCGATCTTCAGGCGCGGCGCAGCGCTCTGCCCGAGGGCAGCGCCTTCGACAAGGTGGCCGGGCCGGTTCTGGCGGCCAATTCGCGCGCCACGGAGAGCGAGCTGCGGGTGGCGCGGCTCAGGGCCGAGGCGCAGAGCAAGAACTGGCTGCCGACCCTGGGGCCGCGCATTTCGCTGTCGAGCCTGGGCGAGGTTCTGGCCAGCCTGGTGATCGATGCGGTGATCTTCGACAACGGCAAGAAGAAGGCCGAGCGCGAATTTGCCCGCGCCGATGTGGAAGTCGCCGCCGTGAACCTCGCGATCGACACCAATGACAGGGTGCATACCGCCCTGGGGCTTTACCTGCGCGGCCAGCAGGCGCAGGAGAAAGCCGCTCTGGCGCAGGCCGCGCTGAAGGATATGGGCCGGTTTGAATACATCATGAACGAGCGGGTCAAAGGCGGGGTCTCGGACCTCAGCGACCTGAGCGTGATCCGTCACAAGCTGGCCCGGATAGAGGCCGAGTATGCCGGGCAGGCCGAGGCGGCGGGCGGGGCTGTGGCCGAGCTGAACGCGATGTCGGTGAAGTCGCTGTCCGGAGTGCAGGGGCTGGCCGATGTGCGGGTCGCGCGCCACGACGCGCGGGCGCTGAACGTCTTGCTGGCCGAGGCCGAGAAGAGCCGCGCCGTGGCTGGCGCCAAGATCGACCGGGCCGGATTCCTGCCCGGCCTGACCGCCAGCGCCACGGTGACGAAAACCGGCACCAGCGGTGCTGCCGACATCGCGCCCGAGAACGGGCTGGGTCTCGGCACCGCGGCGAACCTGAAGGCGATCAAGGCGGCGAGTGAAGCGGCGGGCCGGCGTGTCAATCAGGCCGAGGAAGATGCCAACCGCAAGCTCGCCAAGGCGGAGGCGCGGCTGGCGGCGTTGTCGCGCCAGGTCGGCGAGGCGGGCGGATTGGCCGGGCAGGCCAAGGCCAATCTCGACCTGTTCCAGCAGCAATACGAGGCCGGGCAGCGCCAGGTGATGGATGTGGTCGGGGTCTATGAAACCTGGGTCACCCAGGAGCAGGCCCGCATCGAGCTGAAATACGAGATGGCGGCGACGCGGCTGGAAATCGCGCGTGACCTCGGGCTTCTGGCGGACGGGAGCGACATTTGAGTGACAAGCCCGCCGCCCTGACCATTGCCTCTGTCGGCAAGGCCCGGCTGACGGCGGTGTCGAATACCGACCGCCCGCCCGGCGCCCCCGAACCCGCGCCAGCGCAGGACGAGCGCGCCCGGCACCGCGCCGAGCTGGCGGCGATCTATGCCGGGCTTCTGGGCGTTCAGGCGGTGACGCGCGATATCCTCGAAGTAATCCTGAAGCGGCTCGACGCGGACGACGGCGTGCAGCCGCAGGCGCTGGCCGAGGGGCTGCAATCGGCCGGGCTGATCGCGGATGTCGAGATGATCAGCCATGCCGTCACCGGCGACTGGCCGGCGCTGGCGCAGATGACCAGCGGGCAGTTCATCCTGGTGCTGGGTCTCGATGGCGGCGATCTGGCGCTCTACGACACCACCTGCACCGACAATCGCGCGCATGTGCCGCTCGCCGATTTCGAGCCTTTCTTCACCGGCATCGTGGTGCGGGCCGAAGCACCGCTGAGTATGCTATCGAAGACCCATGCGCCGAAGCGGGCCGAGCCGCATTGGTTCTGGGGCGAATTCACCCGCTATCGCCGGGCCTTTGGCGAGGTGGCGCTGGGCTCGTTCGTGGCCAATCTTCTGGCCGTGGCGGTGGCGCTGTTTTCGCTGCAGGTCTATGACCGGGTGATCCCGCATCAGAGCGAGGCGACCTTGTGGGTGCTGGCGGCGGGGGCCGGGCTGGCGCTGTTGATGGAGGCGTTCCTGAAGATCGCGCGGGCGCGGCTGATGGATGGCGCCGGGCGCCAGATCGAGATTGGGGTGCAGGGCCTGCTGATGAACCGCCTGCTCGGCATGCGCAGCGAGATTGCCGGGCGCCAGCCGTCGCAGCTTTTTTCGGCGATGCGCGAATTCGGCTCGGTGCGCGAGTTCTTCACCGCCTCGACCATCGGCACGCTGGCCGATCTGCCGTTCATCTTCGTCTTCCTGCTGCTGGTGTCGAGTATCGCGGGCAATGTGGTCTGGGTGTTGATCCTGGGCGGCATCCTGATGGTGATCCCCGGCTTTTTCCTGCAAAAGCGCATGATCGCGCTGACCCAGGAGACGCAAGGGGCAGGGGCCAAGGCCTCGCGGCTGCTGCACGAGACCATTTTCGAGCTCGATACGGTCAAGTCGCAACGCTCGGAAGACCGGGTGCGGCGGCTCTGGGCCGAGCTCAACGCGTTGTCGGCGGCCAAGACCAGCGAACAGCGGCTGCTGGCCTCGATGCTGACCTTCTGGAGCCAGGGGGTGCAGCAGGCGACTTATGTTTCGGCTGTGATCATGGGGGCTTACCTGGTCTTTGCCGGGGAGTTCACCGTCGGGTCGATCATCGCGGTGGGCATCCTGACCGGGCGCACGCTAGCGCCGCTGACGCAATTGGCGGGCACGATGGCGCGCTGGGGCAATGTGAAGACCGCGCTCGACGGGCTCGAGGGCATCGCCAGCTCCGAGCAGGACCGCGCCGAGGGGCGGACTTATCTGAGGCGCGAGACGCTGGTCGGGCAATACGAGATTCGCGATTTCCGGTTTCGCTATGAGGAGGACGGGGCGCCGACGCTGGAGATCGCCGGGCTGGCGATCCAGCCGGGGCAGAAGCTGGCCGTTCTGGGCGCCAACGGCTCGGGCAAATCGACCCTGCTGAAGGTGCTGAGCGGGCTTTATGCGCCGAGCGAGGGCCGCATTCTGCTCGATGGCACCGATATGGGCCAGATCGAGCCGCGCGATCTGCGCCGCGCGGTCGGCTATCTCGGGCAGGATGTGCGGCTGTTTACCGGCTCCTTACGCGAGAACCTGAACCTGACGCTGCTGGAGCGTGATGACGACCGGCTGATGCAGGCGCTGGATTTCGCCGGGTTGGGGCCGTTCGTGAAGGGGCATCACAAGGGGCTCGATCTGGAAATCCGCGATGGCGGGCAGGGGCTTTCCATCGGCCAGCGCCAGAGCATCGGCTGGGCCCGGCTGTGGCTGCAGAACCCGCGGACTTGCCTGCTCGACGAGCCGACCGCGGCGCTCGACCAGACGCTGGAAAACACACTGGTCGACCGGCTGAAGGTCTGGCTCGAGGGGCGCACGGCGGTGATCGCCACGCACCGGGTGCCGATCCTGCAACTGACCGACCGGACGCTGATCCTGCAACAGGGGCGGCTGGCCGTGGATGGGCAGCGCGATCAGGTCCTGGCACATCTGCGCGCCGCGGGGGCGGGGGCATGAGCGCGACCAGCAGCACCAATTTCGCGGGGCAGCTCAACGCCCGGATGCGCGGCCCGAGCCTGACGATATGGCTCTGCGCCGCCACCGTCTGGGTGTTCATCCTGTGGGCGGCGTTTGCCTCGGTCGACGAGATCGTGCGGGCCGAGGGCGAGATGATCTCCTCGTCGCGTCCGCAGATCATCCAGAACCTCGAAGGCGGCATCCTGGCTGAATTGCCGGTCAAGGAGGGCCAGGTGGTGGAACAGGGCGATGTTCTGGCGCGGCTGCGCACGACGCAGTTCCAGAGCGCGGTCGATGACCTGATCGACCAGATCGTGGCGCTGGATATCCGCCGCTCTCGGATCGAGGCGGAGCTTGCCGGCGCGTCGGAATTCGCCGTGTTGCCGCAGCTGGCGGCGCGCAGCCCCGAGATCGTCGCGTCGGAACGCGCGCTTCTGGCGGCGCGGCAGAGCGATTACAATTCGCGCAAGGACGGGGCGGCGCGGGTGCTGGATCAGGCGACGAAGGAACGGGCGCTGCTCGAGGATCTTCTGAGCCGCAAGATCGTGGCACAGATCGAGGTGACCCGGGCGCGCAAGGCCCATGCCGATGCCCGCATCCGCCATGACGAGATCGTGACGCAGACCGAGCTGGAGCGCGCCCAGGACTATTCCGACACGCTGAAGGAACTGGCGACGTTGAAGCAGAACCTGAAGGCGAGCCAGGACCAGCTCAACCGCACGGTGCTGACAAGCCCGATGCGCGGTATCGTCAATGGCCTCGCGGTGACCACCATCGGCGGGGTGGTGCGCCCGGGCGAAGAGATACTGCAGATCATCCCGCTCGACGAGGAATTGTTCGTCGAGGCGCGGGTCAGGCCCGAGAACATCGCCGGGGTGCGGCGCGGCCAGGAGGCGACGATCAAGCTCAGCGCCTATGACTATACCATCTACGGCTCGCTGAAGGGGGTGGTCGATGTGATCTCGGCCGATACGTTCAAGGACGAGCGGGCGCGCGACCCCGAGGCTTCGGCGCATTACAAGGTGACGCTGAAGGTCGATCGCGAACGCCTGAGCCAGCGCCAGGCGCAGATCGCCATCCGCCCGGGGATGCAGGCCGAGGTCGAGCTGCACACCGGATCGAAAACGGTGCTGCAATACCTGCTGAAACCGCTCTACAAATCGCGCGAAGCCTTCCGCGAACCATAAGGATGATTGCGATGACCTGCGCATTCTGCGGTGCCGACGGTGCCGCGCCGGTGGCCGTGAGCCCGAGAGATGACACGGTGATGCTTTGTGCGACCTGCCGGGGCGGGGCCGACGGCGGCGCAGAGGATGCGCCGCATTGGCAATGTCTCAACGAGGCGATCTGGAGCGATGTCTCGGCGGTCAAGGTGCTGGCCTTCCGGGTGCTGCAGGGCTTGCAGGCGCCCTGGGCCAACGAGGTTCTGGAGATCGCCTGTCTCAGCGATGAGGAGCGCGACTGGGCCGGGGCCGGATCGGAGGCGCCGGAACATCGCGACACCAATGGCGCGATTCTGGCGCAGGGAGACAGCGTGGTCCTGATCAAGGATTTGCCGATCAAGGGGGCGGGTTTTACCGCCAAGCGCGGCACGGCGGTGCGGGGGATCTCTCTGGTCGCCGACAATGCCGGCCATATCGAAGGCCGCATCGAGGGCCAGCGCATCGTGATCCTGACGAAATTCGTGAAGAAGAGCTGAAAACCGGGCTTTGGAACCGGCCCCCTGAGGCCGCGCCCACCCACCCACCCCGCAGCCTCAGGGGGCCGGGCGCTCGAATCTTCACAGTCAGCGCGGCATTGCAGGGTGGAATTGAGTATTTGGGCCAGGAAAAAGGCCGGTTAAGCTGAACTGCGCCGCTTCCTTTTTCTTGGCAAAAATACTCAAAGCGCACCGGTTGGTTCATCGCTACGTCGCCAGGAGACACCGCCGGTATCGTTCTTCCGGGCCGAGCGAAGCGAGGCCCCCCGGCGACGCCGTCAGGCGGCGCAAATCCTCGTCGAAAAGCTCAGACCTCCAGCCAGATCGTGACCGGACCGTCATTCACCAGGCTCACCTTCATGTCGGCTCCGAACTGGCCGGTCTGCACCGGTACGCCCAATGCCGCCAACTGGCCGGCGAAGTATTCGTAGAGCCGTTCGCCTTCAGCCGGGGCGGCGGCGCTGGAAAAGCCGGGGCGGTTGCCGCGCGAGGTATCTGCCGCCAGTGTGAATTGCGACACCACCAGCGCCGCGCCGCCGATGTCGAGCAGGGCGCGGTTCATCTTGCCCTCCGCGTCGGGGAAAACGCGCAGTTTCGCGATCTTGGCGGCAAACTGTTCGGCTTGACGGTCGCAATCGCCGGCCATGGCGCAGACCAGGATCAGAAGCCCGGGGCCGCATGCGCCGATCACCTCGCCATCGACACGCACGGCGGCCTCGCTGACACGTTGCACAAGCGCGCGCATGGCAAACCTCCTTTTTATCACGCAAGCAAGCCTGCGAATATGTTGGAGGTCAAGGCGGGCCGGCGCGACCAATGCTAGAATTACTGGGTTGAGCCGAGGAAAGGAGAGACCAGAATGGTTGAGAAATCACATACTGCGGGCCTGTGGCCCTCGCTTTACGAGCCGTTCCGTCAGTTTGGCAGCCGGGTGGCCGATTGGCTGGCGCCGGCTTCCGATGCCAGCGCCGACGACAACGTCTATCGCATCACCATGGAGTTGCCCGGTGTCGAGGAAAAAGACATCGACATCTCCGTCAATTCCGGCGTGATCAGCGTGAAGGGCGAAAAAACCGCCAGCCGGGAAGAGAAGGGCGAGACCTGGTTCTTCTCGGAACGCCAATACGGCGCCTTTTCGCGCTCGTTCCGGCTGCCCGAAGACGCCGATGGCGCCAAGATCGAGGCGGAGCTGAAAGACGGTGTGTTGCAGATCACCGTGCCCAAGCGCGCGCCGGAAGCGCCGGAGGCGACACGGGTGACGATCAAGCGCGGCTGATGCTTGGGGAATGGGACGCCGCGTTGGCGCCGGGGGCGGAGGAGGAGCCGCCCCCGGCGTTTGGCTTGGCCTGGCCCCCGGGCGCCGGGCCGATGCGGGAGGGAGAAACTGCATGTCTGTGTTGATCAGCGTCACGGCAGATACGGTCGAACACCACGGGTTCTTCTGCAAGATGAGCGCGCGCAAGACCAAGGCCTGGGCCGACAAGCGCGATTGGCTGCTGGCGCGGTTTGACGAAGGTTTGCATTTGCGCCTGCTGGGAGAGAAGCAACGCGGGTTTATCGAGTTCATTCCCGGCGCCCATGCCTGGCGCGCCATCGAGGGGGCCGAGGATCTGGTGGTGATCCATTGCCTTTGGGTTGTCGGCAAGAGCAAGGGGCAGGGCCATGCCCGCACCTTGCTGGATGACGCGGAAGGCTGGGCGCGTGATAACGGCTATCGCGGCGTAGCGGCGCTGGCCAGCTCCGGCAACTGGCTGATCGGCAAGGATATTCTGGAGCGGCGGGAATATGAGAGCTTGGAACGGGCAGCGCCGGGCTTCGATCTGATGCTGAAGTCATTCGCCCCCGGAAAACCGCCGCGATTGAGCGGCGGATGGGAGCGGAAAGCGGCGGATATGGGGCCGGGGCTGGCGGTGTTGCGCTCGGCCCAGTGCCCTTATCTCGAGGATGCGGCAGGGCATGCGCGCGCCGCCGCGGAAGAACTGGGTCTGGCGTTCAGCGACCGGGTGATCACCAGCGCCGAGGAGGTGCGGCAGCTGTCGCCGACGCCTTACGGGGTGTTTGCGCTGAGCCATGACGGCAGGTTGCTGGCCAGCCATTACCTGCTGAAGAAGGACATCCTGAAGGCGATAGCCGAGGGGTAGTTGGCGCGCGCGAAGGCTGCGCGCGCGCCTGAGCGGCGGGATATCAGCCGAGCCTTGCCGCCGGCTCTTGCGCCTGCCGGGCAACCACCACCACGAGGTAGGCCGACAGGATCGCGGCGAAGAAGCACCACACAGAAATGAAGGCATAGGCAAAAAACGCGTAGGTCAGAGCCAGCGACGCCGCGACCATGACGCCGAAGATCTGGATGCGGCGGTCGGAGGACAGGAACAGCGCGCTGACCACGATCGCGGCGTAAAACAGGCGCAACGCGGTGCGATTGATCAGGCCGTCATAGATCAGGGTCGTGCGGTATTCGAGCGAGCGTTCGATCACTTCCATGTATAGCCAGCTGCCGATCAGGAAGGACGGCAGGAAGATCGACAGGCCATAGAGGAATCCGAGGGCTGTGAGACCGGCGGCGATACGTTTGCGGGCCGGATCGGTTTCGATGCTCCAGACCGCGAACGGCACCCAGGCGAGCCAGAAGAAATGCGAGAAGAACAGGAACCCGCGCGAGGCGGCGCTGACCATGTCGGCGTTGCCGTTGTCGATCCCGAGCCAGACGAAACCTTCGAATCCCTGCTGGATACCGAAGGCGAGCGGGAAGGCGGCGAAGGCCATCCATGGCCGGTTGGATTGGCGGGCCTTGGCAATCGCATAGACCCCGGCGGGCACGAGCCCGGCGAAAAGCGTGAAACTGGCGGTCGCGGAAAAGCACATGTCGTTCTCCTTGCGAAGTCTCGATGAGGCGCGTTTCCTGAGCCGAGTATAACATGGCAGCCGCCGGCACCGCTGTGCGCTGGGTCAAGGGCCGCCGGGGAGTTCAGAGCCCTGGCCGCGAGGCGCCCGGTGTCAGCCGCGCCAGTCGAGGATTTCGCCAAGGGGGGCGCGCGCGGTGCGAAAGGCGTTGGCCGGGTGATCGGTATCGGCGAAGCCGAAGGAGATCGCCGCCAGCACCAGCCGGGTCTCGGGGATGCCGAAGAACTCGTGCACCAGGCGGCCATGACCGGCGACCGCCGCCTGGGCGATGGTGGCGACGCCGAGGGCCTGCGCGGCGAGGCAGAAGCCGGTGATGAAGGCGCCGCAATCGAGCACGCCATAGGAGCCGAGATCGGCCTCGGAAGTGATGATGGCCACATGCGGCGCACCGAACAGGCGGAAATTCTGTTTCATCTGCTCGGCCGAGCCGGTGCGATCGCCCTTTTGCACGCCCACCGCCTCGTAGAGCTGCCAGCCACAGGTGCGGCGCCGGTCCTGATAGACGCCGGTATATTGTTTGGGCGCTTCGAGATCGTGCTGCATGGAGTTTTCCGACGCGTAAGCGAAAAGGGCATCGCGGAAACGGTCGGTCTCGGGACGGTCGGTGATGATCGCGTGCCAGGGCTGGGCGTTGCACCACGAGGGCACGCGCCCGGCGGCTGTCACGATCTGTTGCACCGTTTCGCGCGCCACAGGATCGGGGCGGAAGGCGCGGCAGGAATAACGGGCGGTCAGGATATCGGTGAGCGTGTCGTAAGCGGTCATAGCGCGCCTTCGTTGAGTGCGATGAAATAGCCGATGGTGCCGGCGACGATCAGGCCGAGGATCACGGCGAAGGTGATCTTCCAGACCGACCAGGGACGTTCGCCTTGCACCCGCCCGGTGCGGCCATTGACCACGAAGCGATAGGTCTTGCCACGGTATTTGTAGGCCGCGAGCCAGACCGGCAGCAGAATATGCTTGAAGGTGACGTCCGACACCGTGGTGTCGATATCGTGAATCCGCTGACGGTCGCCGCCGATGTCGAATTTCACGTCGCGTTCGATCTGGCGGGCCATGTGGGCGCGGGCTTCGCTATAGCCTTCCTCGAGTTCGACCGTGTAGCCTTCGGCGCGAAACCCGGCGAGATATTCCGGGCGGTAGGGTTCGAGCGCGGTGAGATCCCAGGGTTCGAGCCCGTCGGTGTATCGCTTGGGGAGCGAGCGCGAGGCCAGCACGAGGATATCATCGAACCAGCGCGCGACGCGGCCCGAGGCCGGGCGCCAGCGGATCTTCTGCACCCTTTGCTGCACCCGCTTGCCATCGCGCATCACCGTGCGGGTTTCATAATAGATCGTGCCGTGTTCGCCGCGATAGCTCGATTTGGTGTCGGCGTCGAAGGTCCAGTAAGGCACGTAGATGCCCTGCATCTTGCGGCCCTTGCGGGCATAGTCCTGAACGCCATTGGGCGCGAACCAGAGGCGGCCGAGCCAATCGGTCATGGCCTGGCGGGCGCTGCGTTCCTCGAGCGCGAAGGGCAGCACGCCGCGCGGCTTGATCTGGCGGTGAAGGCCGGTATCGACGACCACGGGGGTGGCGCAGAACGGGCATTCGGCGGCGTGGGTGTCGGCATCGAACTCGATCTGGGCGGCACAATTGGGGCAGCGCGAGACGCGGGTTTCCTCGATCTCCTGTTCGGGCAGCTCGGCATCGAGCGCGGCGCGGAAATCAAGCTCCCTGATCGGGTGGGGATTGAAGCCATCGCCCTCGATCGGCTCTTCGGAGCCGCAGAAATCGCAGATCAGCTTGCCCTCACCGGCGGCAAAGCGATAATCCGCGCCGCATTGCGGGCAGGGGAAGCGATGTTCGGATTGCGCTGGGGCGGGTGGCGGGGTCTGGGACATAAGATTTTATGCCTCCGGCGGGAGTATTTGGAGAAAGATAAAAGGCGGAACAGGCGGGCCCCGCCTTTCGGTTGGTTCGCGCAGGCTGTCACGCGCCCGGCGGCGGCGGTGGCAGGATGGTGAAGAGCTGGGCCAGTTCGGCGATTTCGCCGGCGGTTTTCCAGCCGTCCTGACCGGGGGTCCAGACCATGCTTTCGCGGGTCAGCGCACCGTCGGCGGCCATCCGGCCCATCGAAGCCTTGGAGAACGGGCCCTTGGTCTCGCCGCCTTCGGCGATGTGCCAGACATGTTCGACCGGCGGCGGGGGCGGTGGGGCGATGGCGGCCGGGGCGGCGGGCTGTGAGGCCGGTTGCTGAGCGGGGCGGCTGCCCCAGGGGCCGATATTCTGCGCCATCTGCAGGCCGAGCCCGGCGCCCATTCCGGTCTGCAACGCGGCAGCGCCGGCGCCGTCACGGCCCAGCGACTCGGCGGCCTGAAACTGCATGTAATTCGACAAGTCGCCGATCACGCCCATCGAGGTGCGCTTGTCCATCACCGCCTCGACCGCTTCGGGCAGCGAGATGTTCTCGATATAGAGCTCGGGCATCTCGAGGCCGTATTCGGCCAGCGTCGGCGCGATATCCTTGGCCACGAGCTGGCCCAGCTCGCGGGTATTCGCCGCCATGTCGAGCACCGGAATGCCGGCGCGCGACAGGGTGCGGGAAAATTCCTGAACGATGATGTTGCGGATCTGGAAGCTGATCTCGTCCATGGTGAATTCGCCATCGGTGCCGACGATCTCGAGCAGGAAACGCGCCGGATCGGAGACCTTGATCGAATAGGTGCCATAGGCGCGCAGGCGCACCGGGCCGAATTCGGGATCGCGGGCGATGATCGGGTTCTTGGTGCCCCATTTGAGATCGTTGAAGCGGGTGGTGTTGACGAAATAGATCTCGGACTTGAATGGCGACTGAAAGCCGTGATCCCAGTGCTGCAGCGTGGTCATGACCGGCATGTTGTTGGTCTCGAGCATGTAGAGACCGGGGGTGAAGACATCGGCCAGCTGGCCTTCATGCACGAACACCGCCGCCTGGCCCTCGCGCACCGTGAGCTTGGCGCCGTATTTGATCTCGTGATCTTCGCGCTCGAAGCGCCAGACCATTGTATCGCGGGTGTCGTCGGTCCAGTGAATGACGTCGATGAATTCGCCGGTGAGAAAATCGAGAATGCCCATAAGTTTTTGACTCCAAAGGGTTAGGAATTGTTGCCGACCATCTCGCGCGCGATCCGGGCAGCGATGGGGCGGGCCTCGTCGAGCGACATGCCGGGTTGCAGGCGGCGGTCATAAAGCATCCGCAGCAGCATCTCGTCATGGCTGGTGAGATAGGCGAATTCTTCATCGTCGTTGAAGATCGAGGGCCGTGCGCGCGGGCTGTCATTGGTCAGCCCGAGGCCCTGGGCCAGCTCTTCATGGATGCACGAGCGGCGCAGCAGCGGCGGATGCTCGGCACGGATCAGGGCGATGGCGGTCTTGTATTCATTGCCCGAGGGTCCGCCCGGCTCAGCCACCACGAGGCAATAGGTCGGGCGGCCGAGATTGCGGAATACCGCGATCGTGCCGGAGGTGGCGCCGGGCATGATCTGGCGCACCTTGGCCAGCATCTCGTCGCGATCGTCGGCCCCCATCACCAGAACATGGAAATTCGCCGAGGCCGAGCGGGTGATGCCGATCGGGTGGCCGGTGATCTTGTGCAGCCGCGCGGCATAGGCGGTGATGAAACCGCTATCCTCGGCGCGCTGTTCGGGCGGCACCGAGGCGCCGAATTCGATCTTCATTCGGACCGGTTGCTGCCAGCGGTGCAGATCGCTGACCGAGCCATCCGACGGGCCGACGCTGTCGAGCGGATGTTCATTGATGAAGGCGATCTGCTGGAAGTTTCGCAGCAGATCATCGGCATCGAAGCGGGTATCCGGGCCGCCGCCATCGGTGCGCATCAGCCCCTGGGCCAGAAGATCGTCCTGCACCTGGGCGTAATAGCGCCGCAATCCGCGGCTTTCGCTCGAAGGGGAATAGACCGGGGCGGGCTTTGCGGGTTTGACCAGACCGGCGGGCCGTGCCTGCGGCTTGAGAGTGGGCGCAGGGGCGAGGCAGGCGGCGAGCAGCATCAGCCCCGCAAGGGCCGTGATCTGCCGCGCCGTTTTTGCCCAGATGCTCATCAGGTTGCTCAGGCTCCCTTGGGAACGGAGGTTGCGGTGGTATCTCCGAGGCCGGTCTTGCGCGCCTTGGCCGAGGCCAGGGTGTCGCGCAGTTCTGCCTCCATCTTCTTGAGTTCGGCTTCGGCGGCGGCGCGCCGGGCCTTGCCTTCATCGGCTATTGCCAGGCTTTCTTGAATCGTGGCCACGAGATCGGCATTGGCCTGTTTCACCGCCTCGATATCGAACACGCCGCGCTCCATTTCCTGCCGGATCATCTTGTTGCTTTCGCGCAGGTTCTTGGCGTTGGCGGTGAGCAACTCGTTGGTCAGATCATTGGCTTCGCGCACTGCGGCGGCGGCTTCGGCCGAGCGCTGGATCGTGACCGCCTGGGCCAGCTGGGTTTCCCAGAGTGGCACGGTGTTGACCAGGGTGGAATTGATCTTGGTCACCAGCGACTTGTCATTCTCCTGCACCAGTCGGATCGAGGGCAGGGATTGCATGGTGACCTGGCGGGTCAGCTTGAGGTCATGCACCCGGCGCTCGAGATCGTCACGCGCGGCGCGTATGTCGCGCAGCTCCTGCGCCTGCATCACCTGTTCCTCCTCGGGGGCGGCCTTGACCTGGGCTTCCTTGGCCGGGATATCGACCTCATCGAGCAGGCGCAGCTTCTCGGTTCCGGCGGCGATGTAGAGCGCCAGCTCGTCATAGAAGGTCAGGGTCTTTTCATAGAGCAGGTCGAGCGACTTGATGTCTTTCAGGAGTTTGTGCTCGTGGCTCAGCAGATTGTCGGTGACCTTGTCGATCTGGCCCTGTACGCTCTCGAACCGGGCGGTGAACTTGGCGAAGGGCGCGGCGCGGCCCAGCAGGCGCTCCCACCATGTCTGCTTGCGGCGCACGTCGAGTTCGGAGACGGAAAAACCGCGGATCGTGGTGACGATATCGCGCAGGGAATCGCCCGCCGGGCCGACATCCTTGTTGCGCACGTCGTTGAGCATGGCCTGGCTGATTTCCTGCAGCTCGGCCTGGGCGGCGGAGCCGAAATTCACAATCGAGCCGGTGTCGGACATGTCGAGCTCGCCCATCCGGGCGGTGATTTCCTTGCTCAGGGTCTTGTTGGCCTTGGCCAGCGGCACCACGTCATCGGCGGGCGCGGGCTCGGGCAGGATCACGGCGTTGACCTCTTCGACCAGGGCGAGCGCGTCCTGTGCCTGTTTCTGGATGGTTGTCGACATGGGATGTCCTTCTTTTACTGGTTAGGGCTTGAGGCGCACGCCTTCGCGGGCGAGCCTGTCGCGCAGCACTTCGATTTCGACAGTGAGATCGCTGCGGTTGTCAAGCAGCAGGGTTTTGGTCTTGTCATTGAAGCTCTGTTCCAGATCGGTGAGCAGATCGAGGTAATCGGAACGGGCGGAGCGATCCCGGTTGCGGCCATAGACATCGGCGAATTTCACCGTCGCGTCGCGCGCGCCCTGCAGGTAGACACCCATGAACTTGCGCGCCGCGGTGAGATCGCGGGGGTCTTCCTCGACCGTGCGCAGGAGGTCGCGCACCTTGAGCTGGAAGCGCTCGACCCGGGCCTCGGCCTCGCGGTCTCCGGCGCGTTTGATCGCCTCCGACATGGCGGCGAGGTGCTCCTCGGCCTTGTCGACCAGGCGCGCGACGCGGTCGGTCTGAAACTCGTCGACGCCCTCCATGCCCTTGTTTTTCATCGGATCGGGGCCGAAGGCGAGGAAATGCAGCACGGTGCCGGTAATGCCGTAGATCAGCGGCTCGATGAGGCCGGGATTGGCGGCGAATCCGGCGATGAAGAGGCCCGCGCCGGTGAGGGCCGAGCCCAGCAGCTTGCGCGGGATCGCCGGGCGGCGGGCGACCTTGCGCGCCTCGTAGGCCTCCTGCGCCAGCAGGCCGTCGCGGGTGAGCCATGCCGCCAGCAAGAGCGTGCCGAGCGCGATCAGGTTGAGGGCCATCGCCGTGGCGCCATTGCCGAACGCCGACCAGATCAGCGGCAGCGGTGCGAGGAAGAGCAGATTGATCCGCCCGCCCGCGCGCGAACGCCGGGCGCCGCGAAAGCTGCCTTGCGCCGCGTCGTCCTTGCCCTCGGGGCTGTATTTTCCGCCATAGCGCTCAGCCATCACACGCCCCCGGCGATGGAGACATAAAGGACGAGTATGACCAGCAGCGCAAAGGCCAGCTTCTGCAATCCGGTTTCCGACATTTGCCCCATAGCCCCGTGAACACCCACAATAACCTAGGGGATGGGGGGCTGGGGCGCTAGGGGGAAGATTGGGTTGGGCGGCGCATGGCTCAACTTGGGGCTTTGGCGCGAGGCAGCGACTGAGGGGTCAGCCGCCCAGTCACAAAATCGGGATTTTGTGGCCTCACCCTTGGATATTTGCGGTCAGAGGAAGCGATTTAGGCGCTGATTTCCCGCCGGCACCCTGCATCGAAGGGTCAATGCCCGGCGCATCAGGGTCAGCGCTTGCGGCTGCGTTGCGGCGTGCGCTTGGCCTTGGGTTTGAGCTTGCCCTGGGTTTCGGCCTCGCCTTCGCCGTCCATGCCGAGCTGATCGCGCAGCACCCGGCCGCGCACTTCCTGCACCTCGCCGGGCTTGAGCTGACCCAATTGGAACGGCCCGTAGGAGACCCGGATCAGCCGGTTGACCGTGAGTCCGACAGCCTCCATCGCGCGGCGGACCTCGCGGTTCTTGCCCTCGCGCAGCGCCACCGTGATCCAGGCATTGGCGCCTTGCTGACGATCGAGGCTGATGATCATCGGCTGGAATTTCTCGCCCTCGACGGTGATGCCCTTGCGCAGGGGGTCGAACGTGGCTTCGCTGGGGCGGCCATTGATGCGCACGCGGTAGCGCCGCAGCCAGCCGGTCGAGGGCAGCTCGAGGCGGCGTTTCACCGCGCCGTCATTGGTCAGCAGCAAGAGCCCTTCGGAATTGAGATCGAGCCGCCCGATGCTCATCACCCGCGGCATGTCTTCGGGCAGATCGTCGTAGATCGTCGCGCGGCCCTGCTCGTCGCGGGTGGTGGTCACCAGGCCGGTGGGCTTGTGATAGAGCCAGAGCCGGGCCGGTTCGGGGGCGTCGAGCGGTTTGCCATCGACGGTGATCTTGTCGGACGGCGTGACGTTGAGCGCGGCGCGGTCGATCACCGCGCCGTTCACCGCGACGCGGCCCTCGGCGATCATCCGTTCGGCCTCGCGGCGCGAGGCGAGCCCGGCGCGGGCGATGACCTTGGCGATGCGATCGCCGGGCGGGGATTTATGCTCGGGCTTTGCGTTCATGCCGCGGCAATAAAGCGTTTTTGCCCGCTAGGGAACCGGTATTCGCTGGCCGACCGCCTGTTGCGCTCAGCGTGTAAACCGGTGCCAAGCGCGCGCGGGAAACGAAAACGCGCTCGAGGATTGGCGCGCGCGCGCGAAGGCGATATGGGGGGCCATGGAATTCAATGCACATATGCGCGCCGCGATGGCAGAGGCGCAGGCGGCGGGCGCGCGCGGCGAGGTGCCTGTTGGGGCGGTTCTGGTGGCGCCGGACGGGCGGATCGTGGCGCGCGCCGGCAATCGCACGCGCGAGCTTGCCGATCCGACCGCCCATGCCGAGATCCTGGCGATCCGTGCGCGTTGCAGCGAGCTTGGCAGCGAACGGCTTCCGGATCATGACCTTTACGTCACGCTGGAACCCTGCGCGATGTGCGCCACGGCGATTTCGGCAGCGCGAATCCGGCGGCTCTACTATGGCGCCACCGACCCGAAAAGCGGCGGAGTGGAACATGGTGCGCGCGTTTTCACCCATCCCCAGGCGCATCACGTGCCGGAGGTTTACGACGGGATCGGCGCACGCGAAGCCGCCGAATTGCTGAAATCCTTCTTCGCCGCGCGCCGCTGAGCCGGGCCGAGCGTAGCGAGGCCCCCCCCGGCGACGCCGCAGGCGGCGCAAACCCTGAAGCTTGACGCCGCAGGCGGCGCAAATCCTGAAGCTTGACGCCGCAGGTGGCGCAAATCCTGGCTTCAGAGCGAAATCGGCTTCAACACTTCCGGTTCGATCACATTGACGCCCGGCAACCCGGCTTTCAACTCGTCCGCAGATTGCGCCAGGATCGGGAAGGTGCGGTAATGGCCGGGGATCACCGTCTTGAAGTTGAAATACCGCTTCGCCGCATAGGCCGCGCCCTTCATGTCCATGGTGAAGTGGCCGCCCGCCGAGAGAATGCCGATATCGGGTTTGTAATACGCCCCCATCCAGTCCATGTCGGCCATGATGTCGGTATCGCCCGAGGCGTAGATCATGTGGCCTTCCGCCGCGATCATGAAGCCCACTTCCGATCCGGCGGCTTTCGGCCCCTCGGCACTGCCGAAGCTCGAGGAATGCGAGGCCGGCACCATCGACACCTTCACGCCGCCCAGATCGACCGTGCCGCCCTTGTTGAACCCCAGGGTGGCGATGCCCTCATGCTCCTCATAATGGCTCATGATGTCATATTGACCAACGGCAGGCACATCGTGTTTGCGGCACAGGTCGAGCAGGTCGGCGACATGATCGAAATGGCAGTGGGTCAACAGGATGTGGCTGACCCCGGCGGTGGCGGCTTCGTGCCGATCTTCGCTCAGCATCGGGTTGCCGGTGAGCCAGGGATCGATCAGCAAGACCTGATCGCCGGTTTCGATGCGCCAGGATCCGTGCCCGAGCCAGATAATGTTCATGGAATGCCTCCTTTTGGGAATCGGTCAATGTCGCCAAGAGGGTAACACGGCGCAAAGTGGACGACAGCGGCAATGGCGCGCACCGGCCCGATGGCCTTTTTCTTGGCAAAAATACTCAAATCCCCGGCATGCCTGCCTGCGCTGCGCCAGATCAGGTGCGCCTCGCCTTTCCTTCTGGCCCGAGCGCAGCGAGGGCCCCCGGGCGACGCCGAAGGCGGCGCAACACCTTGCGGCCCAACCCGGGCCTGTGGGGGCAGTGGCTTGAAGGCGGCAGGCAGGGGCGGTAAGAGCCTGAGCGACGGATTTCGCAGGAGTCGCGCATGTCGATCGACAAGGAGACGGCCGCCAAGGTGGCCAAGCTGGCCCGGATCAAGGTGGAGGATGCAGCGCTTCCCGCCCTGGCCGAGGAGTTCAACGCCGTTCTGGGCTTCATCGAACAACTCGGAGAGGTCGATGTCGAGGGCATCGAGCCGATGGTCTCGGTCACGCCGATGCGGCTGAAGCGGCGGCAGGACGTGGTCACCGATGGCGATATGCAGGACAAGATCCTCAGCAACGCGCCGGATGCGCGCGAAGGCTTCTTTGCGGTTCCCAAGGTGGTGGAATGATGGCGGATCTCAACAAACTGACCATTGCCGAGGCGCGCGACAGGCTGCGCAGCGGCGACCTCACCAGTGTGGACCTGACCGAGGCCTGTCTTGGCGCCATCGCCGGTGCGGGCGCGCTCAATGCCTTCGTGCATCACACCCCCGAGATCGCGATGAGCCAGGCAAAGGCGGCGGATGTGCGGCTGGCCGGCGGCGATGCCCCGGCGATGTGCGGCATTCCGCTGGGCATCAAGGATCTGTTTTGCACGCGCGGCGTGCCGAGCCAGGCCGGATCGCGAATCTTGCAAGGCTTCAGGCCGGAATATGAAAGCACCGTCAGTCAGAACCTGTGGGATGCGGGCGCGGTGATGCTGGGCAAGCTCAACATGGACGAGTTCGCCATGGGCTCGAGCAATGAGACCTCGGTCTACGGCAATGCGGTCAACCCGTGGCGGCGCGGCAATGACGATACGGCGCTGACGCCGGGCGGCTCGTCGGGCGGTTCGGCCAGTGCCGTGGCTGCCGATCTTTGCCTCGCGGCGACCGGCACCGATACCGGCGGGTCGATCCGCCAGCCGGCGGCCTTCACCGGCATCACCGGCATCAAGCCGACCTATGGGCGCTGTTCGCGCTGGGGCATCGTCGCCTTCGCCTCCAGCCTCGATCAGGCCGGACCGATGACCAAATCGGTGCGCGACGCCGCGATCATGCTGGAAGCGATGTGCGGCCATGACCCGAAGGACAGCACCAGTGCCGAGCTGGCAGTGCCGGATTTCGAGGCGATGCTGACCGGCGATATCCGGGGCAAGAAGATCGGCATCCCGAAGGAATACCGGATGGACGGTATGCCCGAGGAGATCGAGCAGCTCTGGGCGAAAGGCGCCGAGATGCTGCGCGATGCCGGTGCCGAGATCGTCGATATCTCGCTGCCGCACACCAAATATGCGCTGCCGGCCTATTACGTGATCGCACCCGCCGAGGCCTCCTCCAATCTGGCGCGCTATGACGGGGTGCGCTATGGCCATCGCGCCAGGCTGGCGCAGGGCGACGGCATCACCGAGATGTATGAAAAGACCCGCGCCGAGGGTTTCGGCCACGAGGTGCAGCGCCGGGTGATGGTGGGCACCTATGTGCTCTCCGCCGGGTTCTATGACGCCTATTACAACCGTGCGCGCAAGGTGCGCACGCTGATCAAGAAGGATTTCGAGGATGTCTTTGCCCAAGGCATCGACGCGATCCTGACTCCGGCCACGCCGAGCGCCGCCTTTGGCCTTGGCGAGATGAGCGATGCCGATCCGGTGGCGATGTATCTCAACGATGTCTTCACCGTGACGGTGAACCTCGCCGGGCTGCCCGGAATTGCCGTGCCCGCAGGGCTCGACAAGCAGGGTTTGCCGCTGGGGCTGCAACTGATCGGGCGGCCATGGGAAGAGGGCGATCTGCTGAATTCGGCCTATGCGCTGGAGCGCGCGGCGGGATTTGTGGAAAAGCCCGGAAAATGGTGGTAGAACCCCCCAAAAGACCAGATAGGCAGGACGTTCTGTGATGCGGTATTTACTAATTTCGGCGGCGCTGGTTGCGCTTGCGGGTTGCGAGACGACGGTGCCCGACAGCGGCGCCGGTGTGGGATTCGGCGACTACGACACCTACCAGAAGCAAAGAGCGGCGCGCGAGGCCGAGCTGCGCGGGGCGGCCATTCCGGCGGCTCCGGGTGTGTCGAGCCAGGCGCTGGACAGCAGCGGCGCACCGCTGAGCGCGGGCTCGGACGTGGCCCGGGAAACCCAGGCGGTTCTGGCCGCGACACGGTCCAATTCCGGCCAGTCGCCGCTTGACGCCAGCCCATCGAACCCGGCGCCGGTGCAGCTCAACAATCCGGCGGGAATCTCCAAGGAGAACGATTTCTCGGCCGTCGGCGCGCGCCGGACGATCCAGGACGATGCGGCGCTGCGGGCCCAGCAACAGGCGCAATACCAGGTGATCCAGCCGACCGCCCTGCCTTCGCGCAGCGGATCGGACGGACCGAGCATTGTCGAATTTGCGCTGAGCACGTCGCATCCGCGCGGTGCCAGCCAGTATAGCCGCTCGAATTTCAACGCGCAGGCGCGCTATCAGAAGAATTGTGCGAAATACCCGTCTCCCGATCTGGCGCAGACGGAATTCCTGTCCAGCGGCGGGCCGCAGAAAGACAAGCTGGGCCTCGATCCGGATGGTGACGGCTATGCCTGCAGCTGGGATCCGACGCCGTTTCGCAAGGCCAAATCCGGGTAAGGCCCGGGTGAATCCGCCGCTGAAGATCATCGACTTTCCCTCGCCGTCCTGCGGGCCGCGCCGCCTGGCGGTCAAGCCCGACATGATCGTTCTGCACTATACCGCGATGGCAAGCGCCGAGGCGGCGCTGGAGCGGCTGTGCGCCCCTGAGGCCGAGGTTTCGGCGCATTACCTGATTTGCGAAAAGGGGCGCGTCTGGCGCATGGTCGACGAAGAGCTGCGCGCCTGGCATGCCGGGGCGGGGCGCTGGGGCGATGTGGCGGATGTGAACTCGCGCTCGATCGGGATCGAGCTGGCCAATCGCGGCGACCATCCCTTTCCCGAACCACAGATGGCGGCGCTGGAGGCGTTGATGCCGGGGATCATGGCGCGCTGGCGGATTGCGCCTGAGCGGGTGATCGCGCATTCGGATATGGCGCCGGGGCGGAAATTTGACCCCGGAGCGCGGTTTGACTGGGCAAGGCTGGCGCGGGCGGGGCTGAGCGTGTGGCCGGAAGAGACGGTGGACGGCGGCGACTTCGCACGCGAGGCGGCGGCGTTTGGCTATCCGGTGGGGGATGTGGCGCCGGCGGACTTGTTGCAGGCGTTCCGGCTCAGGTTTCGCCCCGGGGCGGAAGGGCCGGAGGAAGCCGCGGATCGGGCGATGATCGCCGGGCTGGCGGCGGGCTGGCCGGTGCGGCGGGTGGTGGGGTGAAACCCCACCCTACGTTGACCGGCGCGCAAATCGAGACTATCTGACTCGTTGCGCGGAGGGCCGGATGGCCGCGGGGCAGCAATGTTTCGAGGAAAGTCCGGACTCCACAAGGTAACGGTGCCGGGTAACGCCCGGGCGGGTTCGATGGGGAAACCCACCGTGCACGACGGAAAGCGCCACAGAGAACAGACCGCCTGCGTTTCGACGCGGGCAAGGGTGAAACGGTGGGGTAAGAGCCCACCGCGGGACGGGCAACCGGACCGGCATGGCAAGCCCCACCGGGAGCAATGCCGAATAGGGATCGCGCATGGGCCGCCTTGGCCCCGACGATCCGGGTAGGCAGCTATAGGCTCGCGGGCGAACGCGGGTTCAGAGGAATGGTCATCCAGAGGGGGCAACCCCTTGGACAGAATCCGGCTTACAGGCCCTCCGCGCATATTTTCCCTGGCCATGTGTTGCTTGCAGACTACTTTCCGGTCTTTCTTCAGTAGGATGCAGAGGCGACAAAATGGAGGACGGGCCATGTGGCAGGGCGAGTTGCTCGAAATACACACAACTCCGGCCAGCCGTATGGCGATGGTGGCGCAGGACAGCGCGACGCTGATCGCGGGGCAGGGGATCGCTGGCGATCGCTATCTGTTGGGCACCGGCACCTATTCGAAGCTGCCCGATGTGCGCGAGGTGACGTTGATCGAGATCGAGACCCTTGAGGCGCTGGAGCGCGATCACGGCATCGTTCTGCCGACTCTCGAGCACCGCCGCAACCTGACGACGCGGGCGGTTCCGCTGAACCATCTGGTCGGGCGGCAGTTCTGGGTCGGGGATGTTCTGTTGCAGGGTGGGCGATTGAACACGCCGTGCCGATATCTGGACATGATCACCAGGAAGGAGGTTTGCGACCTTCTGGAGCATCGCTCGGGGTTGAACTGTTCCATCCTGCGGGGCGGCGAAATTCGGCGCGACGATGTGATCCGCCCGCATGATGGTGCATGAAGCAAACCTTCTGGCGGAATCGCGGTTGACTCGGGGGCGCGCATCGTTAAAAGGCAGGCTTCAAGAGATTTCACGGGCCGAGATGTGCCCGACGCAGGAGCACTATCATGGCGAAGCCGACCACCATCAAGATCCGCCTGAACTCGTCCGCGGGCACCGGCCACTTCTATGTGACCAAGAAGAACGCGCGCACCATGACCGAGAAGATGACGGCGCGCAAATACGACCCCGTGGCGCGCAAGCATGTCGAATACAAGGAAGGCAAGATCAAGTAGGATCT
>CBDUGF010000041.1:0-26671 GCA_965366835.1 uncultured Rhodobacterales bacterium | reverse complement strand
GGGGTGGGGATAGGGCCGGCGATATGCGCTAGCCAGGGAGTTCGAGTGGTGTATATAGTAGATGTATGTCATCGACACGCACTCAGGTGTACCTGACCGACGAGCAGCGGGAGAGAATCGATCGCGTCGCCGCCGCTGGCCGAAAAGAACGGCTTCGGGGCGTTCCATTACGTGATGCGCCAGGGGGTGTTCGGAGGTGTGGCGATCCTGGCGATGCTGATCACCTCGATGATGAGCCCCGATCTGGTGCGGCGTCTGGCGGTTGTGGGCTTCCTGATCGCTTTTGTCGCGATGGCCGGGCTGCCGTTTTTCGGCACCGATTTCGGCAAGGGTGCGGTACGCTGGTATTCGATGGGTTTCGCCAGCCTGCAACCGAGCGAGTTTCTCAAGCCGGGTTTCATCGTGGTGGCGGCGTGGATGATGGCGGCGAGCCAGGAAATCAACGGCCCGCCCGGCAAGACACTGTCATTGCTGCTGGCCGCGGCGATCGTGCTGATGCTGGCGCTGCAGCCCGATTTCGGCCAGGCGGCGCTGATCCTGTTCGGCTGGGGGGTGATCTATTTCGTGGCCGGGGCGCCGATGATCCTCTTGGTGATCATTGCCGGGTTGGTCGTTCTGGGCGGTTCGTTTGCCTATAACTCGTCGGAACATTTCGCGCGCCGGATCGACGGATTTCTCAACCCCGACGTCGATCCGCGCACCCAACTCGGCTATGCCGCCAACGCGATCCGCGAGGGCGGTTTCTTCGGTGTCGGCGTCGGCGAGGGGCAGGTGAAATGGAGCCTGCCGGATGCCCATACCGATTTCATCATCGCGGTTGCCGCCGAGGAATACGGGCTGGTGCTTGTGCTGGCCATCATTGCGCTCTATGCGAGCGTCGTCGTGCGCTCGCTGCTGCGGCTCATCCACGAGCGCGATCCGTTCATCCGGCTGGCCGGGACCGGCCTCGCGGTGATGTTCGGGGTGCAGGCGATGATCAACATGGGCGTGGCGGTGCGGCTGCTGCCGGCCAAGGGGATGACGCTGCCGTTCGTGAGCTATGGCGGTTCGTCGCTGATTGCGGGCGGTATTGCCGTGGGCATGTTGCTGGCCTTTACGCGGTCGCGGCCGCAGGGCGGGATCGACGAGATTTTCCGGGCGCGCGGGCGCTGACGGAACGGTGCGCGGGATGCGCGCCCTACGGAGTTTGAGATGGCGGAGCGGCAGAGGCTATTGGTGATCGCGGCGGGGGGCACCGGCGGGCATATGTTCCCGGCCCAGGCGCTGGCCGAGGTGATGCTGCGCAAGGGCTGGCGGGTGAAGCTGTCGACCGACGCGCGCGGCGCGCGCTATACCGGCGGCTTTCCCCATTCGGTCGAGATCGAACAGGTGGCGAGCGCCACCTTTGCCCGCGGCGGGCTGCTGGCGAAGCTGGTGACGCCGTTTCGCATCGCCGGCGGTGTGCTGGGCCAGATCTGGCGGATGCGGCGCGACCGGCCTGATGTGGTGGTCGGATTTGGCGGCTATCCGGCGATTCCGGCGATGGCTGCGGCCTGGGTGCTGCGCTTGCCGCGGATGATTCATGAGCAGAACGGCGTGCTGGGGCGGGTGAACCGAATCTTTGCAAGGCGGGTCGATGTCGTGGCTTGCGGCACCTGGCCGACCGATCTGCCCGAGGGGATCGAGGCGATTCACACCGGCAACCCGGTGCGCGCCGCGGTGCTGGAGCGGGCCAATGCCGCCTATATCACGCCGGGCGACTACCCGATGTCGATCCTGGTGATCGGCGGCAGCCAGGGTGCGCGCATCCTGAGCGATGTGATACCTCCGGCGATTGCCGAGCTGCCCGGGGAGATGCTGCAATATGTGCGCGTGAGCCATCAGGCGCGTGACGAGGATGGTGAGCGGGTAAAACAGTATTATGCCGAGCAGGGCATTGCCGCGGATGTGCAGCCGTTCTTTCACGACGTGCCGCGCCGGATGAGCGAGGCGCAGCTGGTGATCTCGCGCGCGGGCGCTTCCTCGGTCGCCGATATCTCGGTGATCGGGCGGCCGGCGATCCTGATCCCCTATGCCGCCGCGGCGGGGGATCACCAGAGCGCCAATGCGCGCGGCCTGGCCGCGGCGGGCGGCGCCATCGTGATCCCCGAGAGCCAGTTGAGCGTGGCGGCGATGACAGAGCAGATCGCGACGGTGTTGAGCCAGCCTCAAGGCGCGCTGGCGATGGCGCAGGCGGCGTCGAGCGTGGGCAAGCCCGAGGCGACGGATGAATTGGTGCGGCTGGTGGAAGAGCTGGCCGGGGGCACATGAACAGGGCTGTCGGAAGGCGGGGTGCAACCCCACCCGACGCGGCAGGAGCAGGAAAGACATGACATGAATGCAGCGGCAACCAAACTTCCGGGCGATGTCGGCCCGATCCATTTCGTCGGGATCGGCGGCATCGGCATGTCGGGGATTGCCGAGGTGCTGCTCAATCACGGCTATGTGGTGCAAGGGTCCGACCTGAAGCGCACCAAGATCACCGACCGGCTGGAGGAGAAGGGCGCGACGATCTTCGAGGGCCAGCGGGCGGAGAACCTGGAACATGCCGAGGTCGTGGTGATCTCTTCCGCGATCAAGCCGGGCAACCCGGAGCTCGACGAGGCGCGCCAGCGCGGTCTGCCGGTGGTGCGCCGGGCCGAGATGCTGGCCGAGCTGATGCGATTGAAATCCAACATCGCGGTGGCTGGCACCCATGGCAAGACCACCACCACGACGATGGTGGCCGCGCTGCTGGATCATGGCCATTTCGACCCGACGGTTATCAATGGCGGCATCATCCATGCCTATGGCTCCAATGCCCGCGTCGGGCAGGGCGAATGGATGGTGGTGGAGGCCGACGAGAGCGACGGCACCTTCAACCGGCTGCCCGCGACCATCGCCATCGTCACCAATATCGACCCCGAGCATATGGAGCATTGGGGCACCGAGGAGGCGCTGCACAAGGGGTTCGAGGATTTCGTCTCCAACATCCCGTTCTATGGCCTCGCGGTATGCTGCACCGACGATCCGGATGTGCAGGTGCTTGTCGGCAAGATCACCGACCGGCGTGTCATCACCTTCGGCTTCAACGCGCAGGCGGATGTGCGTGCGGTGAACCTGAGCTACGACAAGGGGGTGGCGCATTTCGACATCGCGCTGCAGAACGAGGACATGGTGATCGAGGGCTGCACCCTGCCGATGCCGGGCGATCACAACGTCTCCAACGCGCTGAGCGCCGTGGCGGTTGCCCGCCATCTGGGCATGAAGACCGACGAGATCCGCGAGGCGCTGGCGGCGTTTGGCGGCGTCAACCGGCGCTTTACCCGGGTTGGCGAGGTCAATGGCGTGACCATCATCGACGATTACGGCCACCACCCGACCGAGATCGCCGCCGTTCTGAAGGCGGCGCGGCAGGCCACGCAGGGGCGCATCATCGCGGTGCATCAGCCGCATCGCTATTCCCGTTTGCACCATCATTTCGATGCCTTCTGTTCGTGTTTCAACGAGGCTGATGTGGTGGCCATCGCCGAGGTCTATGCCGCCGGCGAAGAGCCGATCGAGGGCGCGAACCGCGACGGGCTGGTGGCCGGGCTGATCGCGCATGGCCATCGCCACGCCCGTGCGATCGAGGGGCTGGACGACCTGGTGCGGCTGGTCAGGGAACAGGCGCAGCCGGGCGACATGGTGGTCTGTCTCGGGGCCGGGACGATCAGCGCCTGGGCCAATGCCTTGCCGGAGAAGCTCGGGGCGTAGCGACCTTGCCGTGATGGCAGGGCGCGGATTTGCGGATCGAGCCGGGGGGCCGGCCCCCCGGCCACAAAATTCTGCGAATTTTGTGGCTTCCCCCCGGGATATTTCCGGCAAGATGAAGGGGTGGGCCGGACAACAGGGACGGTGGCGAGGATGACGGAGCAGCTGAAACGCAGGATCGGGCCGGGCCTTCTGACCGCTTATGGTGTCGGCATCATGGTCGGCGCGGGAATTTACGTGCTGACCGGGGCCGCCGCCGGGGAAGCCGGAATGTGGGCGCCGGTGGCGTTCCTGCTGGCCGGGCTGGTGGCGTTTCCCACGGCGCTGAGCTTTGCCGAGCTTTCGGCGCGCATTCCCGAGGCGGCGGGCGACAGCTCCTATGTCGAGGTCGGGCTGCGGCTGCATTGGCTGGCCGTGCTGGTCGGGCTGATCAACATCATCGCCGGGACGGTGGCGGCGGCGGCGGTGCTGCGCGGCGGGGTCGGATACCTCACCTCGTTTGTCGATATCCCGTTTCTCTGGGCGGTGGTGGGCCTGGGCGTGATGCTGACCGGGATCGCCATCATCGGTGTGGTCGAGAGCCTGGCCTTTGCCGCGATCCTGACGGTGATCGAGGTGATCGGGCTGATACTGGTGATCTGGGCCGGATTTGCCGCGCCGCCGGTGGCGGACTTCGTCCTGCCGCTGCCGCGCCCGGAATGGAACGGTGTGGCGGCGGCGACGCTTTTTGCCGTCTTTGCCTTCATCGGTTTCGACGACATGGTGAACATGGCCGAGGAGGCGCGCGAGCCGAGCCGCACCATGCCGCGCGCTATTCTCTATGCGCTGGCGATCACGGCGGTGCTTTATGCGCTGGTTTCGCTGGCCGCGGTGCGCGCGGTTCCGCGCGATGTGCTGGGCGCATCGGAGCGCCCGCTGGCGCTGGTCTGGGAGGCGGGCATGGGCACGAGCGCGATCTTCCTCAGCGCGATTGCGGTGGCGGCGGCCTTGAATGGCGTTCTGGCGCAGATCGTGATGGCGAGCCGGGTCTTGTTCGGGCTGGGGCGGCGGGCGCCGGAATTCCGGGTGTTCTATGCCGCCCATGCCCGGTTTGGCACGCCGGTCCTGGCCTCGCTATTGGTGGGCGCCTTCGTCATCGGCTCGGCGCTGACCCTGCCGGTTGCGACATTGGCCGAAGTGACGACACTGGCGCTGCTGATCGTGTTCGCAATCGTGAACGCGGCGCTGATCGGGGTGAAGCGGCGGCAACCCGAGGCGGCATTTTCGGTCTCGATTTTCTGGCCCTGGCTGGGCATTGTGCTGTCACTGGGCTGTTTCGCGGCCTCGATTGCAGGAGATCTGATGTGAGCCTGTCGCTGCTTCTGGGATGCTTTTGGGTGCTGGGTGCCACCATCGTGGCGATGCTGCCGATGCGGCGGCAATATGTGCCGGGGGTGGGTTTGCTGATCGCGGCGCCGGTGCTGATCGGGTTCATCGGCTGGCAGCATGGCTGGATCTTCGCCGCTCTCGGGCTGGCGGGGTTCGTATCGATGTTTCGCAATCCGCTGCGTTATTTCTGGCGCCGGGCAAGGGGCGAGACGCCGCAGTTGCCGCCGGAACTGCGCCGATGAACCTGTCGCTGATCGCGCTGTTCTTCTGGCTGCTGGTGGCGAATGTGGCGGCGATGGTGCCGTCGAAAGACAATCACTGGCGCCTGGCCTATAGGCTGATGGCGCTGGGGGTGCCGCTGCTGGGCTGGTTGCTCTGGGAAAACCCGTGGTGGGTGGTGGTGCTGGCGCTGGTGGCGGCGATGAGCGTTCTGCGCTGGCCTGTGATATACGCATGGCGCTGGATCAGGCGGCAGGCGGGCAAGGAAGGGTAGGCAGATGGAAACAGCGATCATGGCGGGGTGTTTCCTGGCCGGAGGACTGGCGGGGGTCTTGCTGGGCCGGGCGCGGGCCTGGCGCCTGCTCTGGGCGATCGCGGCGGGTCTGGCCATCGCGGTGGGCTGGCAATGGATGCAGGCGCAGGACGCGGCCTCGGGCTGGGACGGGATCGCCATCATGCTGCTGGTATTCCTGTTCCTGATGCCGGGGCTGATCGGGCTGCTCGGCGGCGGCTGGCTGGCCTGGTGGCAGGCGCGCCGGGCGGCGGGAAAAGATGCCGGGGGTGGTGCGTGAAATCACGCACCCTACGGTAGGTGCGGGCTTTCGCAGGATTAAATCTTGCGGTATGAGGCGCCAAACGAGAAGAGCGGTGTTTCATGACGGATATGCCCGAGGTGCGGGGAAAGCTGATCCCGAACCGGATGCTGAACGACCTGACCTGGCTGCGCGTGGGCGGGCCGGCGGATTGGCTGTTCATGCCGGCGGATGCCGAGGATCTGGCCGGGTTCCTGGCCGGGCTTGACCGCGCCGTGCCGGTGTTTCCGATGGGTGTGGGCAGCAATCTGATCGTGCGCGATGGCGGGATGCGCGCGGTGGTGATCCGCATGGGGCGCGGCTTCAACGACATCGCGATCGAGGGCAACCGGGTGCGTGCGGGCGCGGCGGCGCTGGATGCGCATGTGGCGAGGAAAGCGGCCGAGGCCGGGCTCGACCTGACCTTCCTGCGCACCATTCCGGGCAGCATCGGCGGCGCGGTGCGGATGAATGCGGGCTGTTACGGCAGCTATGTGGCGGATGTGTTCGTCGCGGCGAAGGCGGTGACGCGCGAGGGCGAGATCGTGACGCTTGGGGCGGAGGATCTGTGCTTTAGGTATCGCCAGACCGAGATGCCCGAGGGCTGGGTGATCGTGGAAGCCACGTTCGAGGCGCCTGTGGGCGAGCCGGAGGCATTAGCCGCACGGATGGAGGCGCAGATCAAGAAGCGCGACGAAACCCAGCCAACCAAGGAGCGCAGCGCCGGCAGCACGTTTCGCAACCCTGCCGGGTTCTCCAGCACCGGGCGGGCGGATGACAGCCATGAGCTGAAGGCCTGGAAGGTGATCGACGATGCGGGGATGCGCGGCGCGCGGATCGGCGGCGCGCAGATGAGCGAGAAGCATTCCAACTTCCTGATCAATGCCGGGCAGGCAACCGCCGATGATCTCGAGTCGCTGGGCGAACTGGTGCGAAAAAAGGTTTACGATTCAAGCGGGATCACGCTAGAATGGGAAATCATGAGGGTCGGCGAACCGGCCCCGGATGAGTGACAGGCATATTCAACGAGAATAACCAGAGGGCCAGAGAAAAGGCCCGGTGATTTTGAGGCGGTGAGATAGGGTATGTCGGGCAGGACAACCCCCAAGGTGGCAGTGTTGATGGGCGGCTTTTCGGCCGAGCGCGAGGTATCGCTGAGCTCGGGGGCGGAATGCGCCAAGGCGCTGCGCGTTGCGGGCCATGATGTGATCGAGATCGACGCCGGGCGGGATCTGGCCGCCGAGCTGGTCCGCGTGGCGCCGGATGTGGCCTTCAATGCGCTGCACGGGCGCTGGGGCGAGGATGGCTGTGTGCAGGGTATGCTTGAATGGCTGAAGATTCCCTACACCCATTCCGGGGTGCTCTCCTCGGCGCTGGCGATGGACAAGCAGAAGACCAAAGAGGCCTATGGCGCCGCCGGCCTGCCTTTCGTGACGAGCGTGCTGGCCGGGCGGGCCGAGATCGAGGCCGCGCATGTGATGGCGCCGCCTTACGTGGTGAAACCGTTCAACGAGGGTTCGAGCGTCGGGGTCTATATCGTCAAGGAAGCGGCCAACGGGCCGCCTTGCTTGGCGCCGGACCTGCCGGAGGTTCTGATGGTCGAGCGCTATGCGCCGGGGCGCGAGCTGACCACCACGGTGATGGGGGATCGTGCGCTGGGCGTGACCGATATCATCACCGACGGCTGGTATGATTATCATGCGAAATACAGCGTGGGCGGATCGCGCCACGAAGTGCCGGCGAACATCCCCGCCGAGATAACCGAGGCCTGCCTCGATTTTGCCTTGCGCGCGCACCGGGCGCTGGGCTGCCGGGGGCTGAGCCGCACCGATTACCGCTGGGACGAGGCGCGCGGGCTCGATGGGCTGATCCTGCTGGAAACCAACACACAGCCGGGTATGACGCCGACGTCGCTGGCCCCGGAACAGGCGGCGCATTGCGGCATTGATTTTCCCGCGCTCTGCGCCTGGATGGTGGAGGATGCCTCATGCAACCGCTAGGCGCGCCGACGAAACCCGCGGAAAGGCCGCTGCTCAAGGCCGACCCGGCGCCGAGCCGCTGGGCCTATCGGATGCATCGTCTGTGGCTGACGCCGGCGTTTCGCAAGCTGGTGCGGGTGGGCCTGCCCTTTGTCGCGGCGCTGGCGGCGGGGATGATCTATCTCTCCGACCCGGCGCGGCGCGATGCAATCAAGCTGACCATCGCCGATCTGCGCGAGGAAATTCACACCCGCCCCGAATTCATGGTCAACCTGATGGCGGTGGACGGTGCGAGCGAGGCGGTCAGCGAGGACATCCGCGCGATCGTTCCGGTGAGCTTCCCGATATCTTCGTTTGATCTGGACCTCGAACAGATCCGTGCCGATGTGGTCGAACTGGCAGCTGTGAAAAGCGCCAGCGTGCGGATCCGCAATGGCGGCGTGTTGCAGATCGATGTGGCCGAGCGCCAGCCGGTGGCGCTGTGGCGCAACGATGGCGGGTTGGCGCTGGTCGATCGCGACGGGGTCGTGCTGGACCAGGTCGCGCACCGGGCTGCGGAGCCCGGATTGCCATTGGTCGCGGGCGAGCGGGCGCAGGCGCAGATCGGCGAGGCGCTTCAGCTTTTCGCCGCCGCCGCGCCGCTGAAGGATCGGGTGCGGGGCCTGGTGCGGATGGGCGAGCGGCGCTGGGATCTGGTGCTGGACCGTGGTCAGCGCATCATGCTGCCCGAATACGAGCCGGTTCAGGCGCTGGAACGGGTGATCGCGCTGAGCGCGGCGCAGGATATGCTGGCGCGCGATCTGGTGGCTGTGGACATGCGCCTGGCGTGGCGGCCGACCATCCGGCTGGATGCCGAGGCGGTCGAAAACTGGTGGAAAATCCGCGAAATATCGGTGGGGGAAGACTGAGACATGATCGAGCTTTATGAATCCCAACGCGCGATGCGCAACCTGCGCAAGGCGGCAATGCAACGCGGCGTGGTGGCCATTCTCGATGTCGGCAGTTCCAAGATCGCCTGCCTGGTGCTGCGTTTCGACGGCGCCGACCCGACGGTCAGCGGCGAGGTCGGATCGCTGGCGGGGCAGGCCGGATTCCGGGTCATCGGCGCAGCGACGACGCGCTCGCGCGGGGTCCGCTTCGGCGAGATCGACGTGATGGGCGAGACCGAGCGCGCCATCCGCACCGCGGTGCAGGCGGCGCAGAAGATGGCGCAGGTGCGGGTCGATCATGTGATCGCCTGTTTCTCGGGCGCCGAGCCGCGCTCCTACGGGCTGGCCGGAGAGGTCGACCTGGAAGGCACTGTCGTGACCGAGCAGGATATCAGCCGGGTGCTGAGCGCCTGTGACGTGCCCGATTACGGCGCCGGGCGCGAGGTGTTGCACGCCCAGCCGGTGAATTTCGCGCTCGACCATCGCAGCGGGCTTTCCGATCCGCGCGGCCATATGGGCGCGCGCCTGGCCACCGACATGCATATGGTCACGGTCGAGGCGGCGGCGATCCAGGACCTGGCGCATTGCGTGCGGCGCTGTGATCTGGAACTGGCCGGGATTGCCTCATCGGCCTATGTTTCGGGGGTTGCCGCGCTGGTCGAGGACGAGCAGGAACTGGGTGCGGCCTGTATCGACATGGGCGGCGGCGCCACCGGCATTTCGATCTTCATGCGCAAACACATGATCTATACCGACGCGGTGCGCATGGGCGGCGAGCATGTCACCGGCGATATCTCGATGGGGTTGCAGGTGCCGCTGACCCTGGCCGAGCGGATCAAGACGTTCTATGGCGGCGTTGTGGCCACCGGCATGGACGACCGCGAGATGATCGAGCTGGAAAGCGATACCGGAGATTGGGAGCATGACCGGCGCAGCGTGAGCCGCGCCGAGCTGATCGGGATCATGCGGCCAAGGGTGGAAGAAATCCTCGAAGAGGTGCGCGCCCGCCTCGATGCGGCCGGATTCGAACACCTGCCGAGCCAGCAGATCGTGCTGACCGGCGGCGGCAGCCAGATTCCCGGACTCGACGGGCTAGCCAGCAAGATTCTCGGACAGCAAGTGCGGCTTGGCCGGCCCTTGCGGGTGCATGGACTGCCGCAGGCGGCGACTGGGCCGGGCTTTGCCTCGGCCGTGGGCATGTGCCTGTTTGCGGCGCATCCGCAGGACGAATGGTGGGATTTCGAGATCCCGGTGGATCGCTATCCGGCGCGTTCGCTGAAGCGGGCGGTGAAGTGGTTCAAGGACAATTGGTGACAAACTCGATCTGCGACGCCGACCCGATCGGCGCTTCGGGCGGTGAAATCCGCGACCGGTTGCGCAATGTGAATGGATGACAGCGGCGTGCCGTGATGATAATGTGAGATGACGCCATTCGGAAGAAATGGCGCGGAGGGTCGAGCAGGACCCCGATTTGAGAAACGGACCAGGCCGAGCGCAGCATCTGCGCACGGAGCGAATCTCTTGTTGTGTGCAAACCCGCCGATTCCGCAACATCTGGGCAAATCGGCGAAATCCCGCGTGACTAATGAGAAAACACCCCCATATTTTGTGGTTTTCGCGTGTTTTTTGGGTGACGTTATGCGCTTCATTGGTTAAGAATGGTCAGATAAGGCAGAAATCCCGCCCTGGAGCGGGGGTCAGACATCAGGCGGACCGTAACCATGACATTGAATCTCACCATGCCCGGACATGAAGAGTTGAAGCCCCGTATCACCGTTTTCGGCGTGGGCGGCGCTGGCGGCAACGCGGTCAACAACATGATCGCCAAGCAACTCGACGGCGTCGAATTCGTGGTCGCCAATACCGACGCGCAGGCGCTGCAGCAGAGCCATTCCACCAGCCGTATCCAGATGGGTATCAAGGTGACCGAAGGGCTCGGCGCCGGAGCCAAGGCTTCGAT
Source organism: uncultured Rhodobacterales bacterium (assembly GCA_965366835.1). GTDB lineage: Bacteria > Pseudomonadota > Alphaproteobacteria > Rhodobacterales > Rhodobacteraceae > JAKGBX01. The sequence continues at coordinate 15,894 of CBDUGF010000041.1, read as the reverse complement.
CGGGGCGGCTGCGGCGGAAGAAAGCATCGAACAGATCGTCGATCACCTCGCGGGCGCGCATATGTGCTTTATCACCGCGGGCATGGGCGGGGGCACCGGCACCGGCGCCGCACCGATCATCGCCCAGGCGGCGCGGGAACTCGGGGTTCTGACCGTGGGTGTCGTGACCAAGCCGTTCCAGTTCGAGGGCGCCAAGCGGATGAAACAGGCCGAGGACGGCGTCGAGGCGCTGCAAAAGGTCGTTGATACGCTGATCATCATTCCGAACCAGAACCTGTTCCGTCTGGCCAATGAAAAGACCACCTTCACCGAGGCCTTCAGCCTGGCCGACGATGTGCTTTACCAAGGTGTGAAGGGTGTGACCGACCTGATGGTACGCCCCGGCCTGATCAACCTCGACTTTGCCGATGTGCGCGCCGTGATGGACGAGATGGGCAAGGCGATGATGGGTACCGGAGAGGCCACCGGCGAAGACCGCGCCACCCAGGCGGCCGAGAAGGCGATTGCCAACCCGCTCTTGGACGAAATCAGCCTCAAGGGCGCCAAGGGTGTTCTGATCAACATCACCGGCGGCCATGATCTGACGCTGTTCGAACTCGACGAGGCGGCCAACCGCATCCGCGAGGAAGTCGATGCCGATGCCAACATCATCGTCGGCAGCACGCTGGACACGGACATGGAAGGCGCGATGCGCGTCAGCGTCGTGGCCACCGGTATCGATGCCAGGGACGTGAATCTGGATATCCCGGTGCCGCGCCGTTCTCTGGCGGAGCCGCTGAAACAGACGGTGTCGGCGGAAGTGGAAGAAGGCGAGCTTGACGATGTCGAGCCGCGGGTCGCGGCCAGCGCCTCCGAGACGGAAGAGCCGACGCTGTTCAATGAGCTGGATGCCCGGACCGCGGCGGCCGAAGACCAGATGGAAGACATCTTTGCCGAGGATATCCGGTCGACGCAAGCGCAGGACGACGACGATCTCCCGGCGCCGGCCTATCGCCCGCAGGTGGCGGCATTCCAGCCGCAGAGCGACGCGCTTGATGCCGATCCGGACGAGTTCGTCGCGCCAGCTGCGCCAGCGCCCGGCACGCCAAGCCCGGATGCCATGGCCCGCCTGAGGGCGGCGGTGCAGAGAGCGCCGGGGGCGCGTTCGGCTGAACAGCCGCAGGCACCCCAGCCGCAAACGCAGGCACGACCGGGGCAGGACGCCGAGAAACCGCGCTTTGGTATCAACTCGCTGATCAACCGGATGACCGGACATGGCGCTGAACAGCCGCAAGCACAGGCGCCGCGCCAGCAACCGCCGGTTCAGGCCCAGCCGCGCGCCGGGCAGCCGAGCCAGGCCGCCCAGCCCCGCGTGCAGGCACCGAGCCCGGCCGAGGAAGCGGAACAGGAACGGATCGAAATCCCCGCCTTCCTGCGCCGTCAGGCCAACTGATCCGGGCAGCGCAAGGCCCCGATAACGCTCTGCCTGACCCGGCGTCAGGTCAACAAAGAAACCCGCTAGCAATGGCGGGTTTCCTTTGTTTTCAGGGTATTGCGGGGCGATGTGGCGGTAAACCGCCGGCGATTGCGCCAAACATTACAGCGCCGTTGCAAAGCGTGAATTGAGGCAGCACCAGCCATAGATTATTATCTTGGCAACGGCAGGGAATAATCCTGCGCCGACCGAGGTGCATTGTGCAGACAACGATCAAATCAGCGGTGACATTCCACGGCGTCGGGCTGCATTCCGGCGAGGCCGCGCGTTTGACGATTCATCCGGCCTCCGCAGAGCACGGTATCTGGTTCAAGCGCGGCGACATTCAACTCGGCGACCGGCTGATCCCGGCACGGTGGGACTCGGTGAGGCAGACGCCGCTCTGCACCCGGATCGAAAATGCCCAAGGGGTGAGCGTATCGACCATCGAGCATGTGATGGCCGCCTTGGTTGGCTGTGGCGTACATAACGCGCTGGTCGAGATTGACGGACCGGAAGTTCCGATCCTCGATGGCAGCGCCGCTGCGTTTGTGCGCGGCATTCTGGCGCGTGGAATCGTGCGTCTCAACGCGCCGGTGCGGGCAATCGAGATCCTGCAACCCGTCGAGGTGCGCAACGGCGATGCCTGGGCCCGGCTGGTACCGGGCGAGGCCCTGACCATTGATTTCTCCATCAAGTTCGATGATGCCGCCATCGGGACCCAGCGCAAGGTGCTGAACATGTCGAACGGCTCGTTCGTGCGCGAGCTTTGCGACAGCCGCACCTTCTGCCGACAGGCCGATGTCGATGCCATGCGCGCACAGGGCCTGGCCCTGGGCGGTACGCTGGAAAACGCCGTGGTGGTGGATGGCGCCGAAGTGCTGTCGCCTGGCGGTCTGCGCCACAGCGACGAGGCGGTGCGCCACAAGATGCTCGACGCGCTGGGCGACCTGGCATTGGCCGGAGCGCCGATCATCGGGACCTATACCGGGCACCGCGCCGGCCACGCCCTGACCAACGATTTGTTGCGCAAGCTGATGCAGACGCCGGGAGCGTTCCGGATGATCGTCTGCGATGACGCGACATCGGCGCATCTGCCCGGCGCGGGGGCGCATCTGGGCGAAATGCCTGCCGTGGCCTGAGCCCGCCGGGGCCTGCCACAGCGCAGGATGTTGCAGCGATTTGATCGATGGGAGCAATTTGTAGGCGCCTGAGGGCGTCAAAGGCGTTTTGCACCGGAATTATCTGTGCTAAGGCAGTGTCAAAGAGGGCGGGCAGCCCTGGAGTTTGGTCTAACGAAGGGTAAGATCGGGCATGACAGGCGGCGTAATCCGGGCAAGTATGCTGAGCGCGGTTCTGGCAACAACTGTGTTGTTGTCGGGCTGTGGCGGAACGGCAGAGGCGGTGCGCCGTGGCGATGTTCCGATCGAGAACTATACGGCCGAACAAATCTATGAGCGCGGCGAATACGAGTTGAACCGGAAACAGGCCGGGGAAGCGGCGCATTTCTTCGGCGAGGTCGAGCGGCTTTACCCGTATTCCGACTGGGCCAAGCGCAGCCTGATCATGCAGGCTTACGCCTTTCATCAGGACAAGGATTACGAGAACAGCCGGGCCAGCGCCCAGCGCTATATAGATTTCTATCCCACCGATGACGACGCGGCCTATGCGCAATATCTGCTGGCGCTGAGCTACTACGATCAGATTGACGAGGTCGGCCGCGACCAGGGGCTGACGTTCCAGGCGTTGCAGGCGCTCAGGGTGGTGATCGAACAATATCCCGACAGCGAATATGCCCGCTCGGCGGTGCTGAAATTCGAACTTGCCTTCGATCACCTCGCAGCCAAGGAAATGGAGATCGGACGCTACTATCTGCGCCGCGATCACTATGCCGCCGCGATCAATCGCTTCCGCGTGGTGGTGGAGGATTTCCAGACCACGACCCACACCGCCGAGGCGTTGCACCGGCTGGTCGAGGCCTATCTGTCGCTCGGGCTGACCGACGAGGCGCAGACAGCGGGCGCCATTCTGGGCCACAACTTCCGGGGCACCGAATGGTATGAGGACAGCTACAAGCTGCTCACAGGGCGCGGGCTCGAGATGAAGGCGAAGGGTGACAACTGGCTGCGCCAGGTTTACCGCCAGATGATCAAGGGGCGGTGGCTTTGAGGGGCGATGGGTGACAGCACCCATGCTACGCATGTAAATGCTTCGCACACTTGAAATCCACGACATGCTGATTATCGACCGGCTGGTGCTCGAGTTCCAGCCGGGACTCAACGTGCTGACCGGCGAGACCGGGGCCGGCAAGTCGATCCTGCTCGATTCACTGGGCTTCGTGCTGGGCTGGCGCGGGCGCGCCGAACTGGTGCGTGCGGGCGCCGAACAGGGCGAGGTGATCGCCGAATTCTCGCTGCCCCCGGATCATGCCGCGCATGACATTTTGCGCGAGGCCGGCCTGCCGGGGGGCGAGGAGTTGATCCTGCGGCGGGTCAATGGGCGCGACGGGCGCAAGACCGCCTGGGTCAACGATCGGCGCTGTTCCGGCGAGGTGCTTCGGCAATTGTCGGATGTGCTGGTGGAACTGCATGGTCAGCATGATGACCGCGGCTTGCTCAATGCGCGCGGCCATCGCGACGTTCTGGATGCTTTCGCCGCGGTGGAAGCGGAGCTGGAAGCATTGAACGCACTCTGGGGCGCGCGGGGCAAGGCGTTGAAATCGCTGGCGAAGGCCGAGGCGGATCTGGCTGCGATGCGGGCCGAGGAGGAGTATCTGCGCCATGCTGTCGCCGAGTTGGACCAGCTCGATCCGCAGCCGGGCGAAGATGGCGAGCTGGATACCGCGCGGCGCCGGATGCAGGCGGCGGAGCGGGTGCGCGCCGATATCGCCAAGGCGCTCTCGGCGCTGGACGCTTCCGAGGGCGGCGCCGAAACGGCGACCGGCGATGCGATGCGTTGGCTCGAGGAGGTGATGGGCGATCTCGACGGTCTGCTCGATGCGCCGCTGGAAGCCCTGGGGCGGGCGCTGAACGAACTGGCGGAAGCGAGCGACGGTATATCCCGGGCGCTGGAGGCGCTGGATTTCGAGCCGCATGCGCTGGAGGCTTGCGAGGAGCGGCTGTTCGCCATTCGCGGACTGGCGCGCAAACATGAGGTACAGCCCGATGATCTGGGCGCATTTGCCGAGAATTTGCGCGGACGGTTGACGGCGCTGGAGCGCGGCGATGCCGATATGGCGGCGCTGAAACAGGCGGCGCGGGCTGCCGAGGCAGCCTATGACCAGGCGGCGTTGGCGCTGCGCGAGCGGCGCCGCAAGGCGGCGGCGAAGCTCGACACGGCGGTGATGCGGGAACTGGCGCCGTTGAAGATGGAGCGCGCCGTCTTCAGCACCGAGCTGAGCGAAGCCACAGCCGGACCCGCGGGCATCGACGCGGTGCAATTCACCGTGGCCACCAACCCGGGCGCACCGGCCGGACCCCTGGGCAAGATCGCGTCCGGAGGCGAGCTGAGCCGGTTCCTGCTGGCGCTGAAGGCGAGCCTGGCAGAGCGCAATCCGGGCGCGACGATGATCTTCGACGAAATCGACCGCGGCGTCGGCGGGGCGACGGCGGATGCGGTGGGACGCAGGCTGGCTGCGTTGGCGGCAGGTGCACAGGTGCTGGCGGTGACCCATTCGCCGCAGGTGGCCGCTCTGGCCGGGCATCACTGGCGGGTGGAAAAGCGGGTCTCAGACGACACCACGCTGTCGACCGTGGTGCCGCTCGATCCGGCGGCGCGGGTGGACGAGATCGCGCGGATGCTGTCGGGCGATGTGATCACCGACGAGGCGCGCGCGGCGGCGGAGCGTTTGATGGGGCAGGCGGCCGGGAAACACAGCAAGGCGGCACCAGCAGGTTGAGGCATGAAAAAACCCCGCACCGGATACCGCCAATACAGTGCGGCAGTGCCGGTACGGGGCCTGCTGTTTCTCCGTCCACTTGCGTGTCGGGACTATGTCGCACCCCCCGAGGAAATCCCTGATGATGCCCTTAAAGTAAAACTTCGAGCCCGAAGGCGAATTAAATTCCCGTGAATAGAGATTTGCCAGTACTGCGACAGCTTGTCATACCCCATTTGAGGTAAGCGGTCTTGGATCAGAGATATTTTTCCAACAAATCAAGCACATCGCGCCATTCCTTGAAGAAAATCAGCTGTCCGGCCTCGCGATAAGTGATGAACTCGATCCACGGAAAATCGCGACGGAACTCGTCCAGAGTCTCGGGCGGCGTCTGTGGATCCTGCAAACCATTGACGAAAATGAGCGGGCAGCGGCCCTCGATTCGCCGGACCGGGCCGCTCCAGTCGGTGGTTTCCTGTTCGGTAACCTCGGCGGCGAAGGCGGCGTGGGCAATATGGTCGTTGGACAGGCTGACCTCGGAGCCGACCACCATCGCCTCGAACACTTCCGGGATCTCGAAGGTTTCGACATCGGCCGGGCTGTCGCCATAGACCGCGTGGATGAAGCGGCGCTTGCCGAGCTTGCGGGCCAGGGCAAAGCCGGCCTTGACCATGAAGGGCAGAAGGTGCGGGGTATAGCGGGCGCCGGCCAGGATGAAGCGGTGCCATTTGTGCATGCGCTCGTATTGTTCGGGGCGGGTGAGCGGCAGGATGCCGGCGCAGGCGATAATCGCGGTGACGCGCGCGGGATAGCGATCATGGAAATGCACCGAAAAGAAGACATCGCCGCCCATGCTGAGCAAGGGGCAGGCGGCGATGCCGAGATGATCGAGCAGGTGGGCGTAATCCTCGGTGATGGTCTGGCTGAGGCAGGTGCCGCGCGGCAGCGGTGTCGATTTGCCGAAGCCCGCACGCACCGGAACGATCACCTTGATGCCGCGCCGGGTGGCCTCGCGCTCGGCCGAGGCGGGCCAGCGGGTGAGGCCGTAATCCTGCGGCCCGAAGAGGCAGGGACGCCCGGCGGGATCGCCCAGCACGAGATAGTCGAAGCGGCGCCCATCGGGCAGGCGCAGCGTGTGATAGGGGCGCGGCGTCAACGTCTCGAAGCCCTTGCTTTCGGCCGAGGCAGCGGCCGCTGCATCCTCTGTAAAGGTGGCGATGTCCATGGTCGAAAGCGTCAGGCGGATCAACTCGGCCTGGCTGCGGGTTTCGGTCTTGGCCATCACCGATTTGAGCTGGGCGCGCACGGTATCGACGCTGCGGCCTCGCATTTCGGCAATTTCCTTGACGCTGTGGCATTCCGAGAGGGCGCGCAGCACCTCGGATTCGGCCACCGTCAGGTTGAACACGGAGGCGAGGAAGGTTTCGAATCCGGTGGGCCAGATCAGTTCGGATGTGACCGCGATGACGAAGGGCGGCTTGTCTTCAGGGCGCAGCGGGCGCAGCTGGATCAGGATCAGCCGAGGATGCCCCTTGAGCCGGGCGCGGAACAGCACCGAATTGTCTCGGTTCGAATTGAGCAGGCGGGTGATCTGTTCGGCCAGGGCTTCGCAATCCTCGGACTCCAACGGCAGGGTCGAGAGATCGGCGCCGCGCACCAGGCCGAGCGCGGCGGCGGCCGGCGGATTGAGTGCGCCGATCGAGAGATCGCGCCCGATGGTGAAGCTGGCGGCGGTATCGAAGCGCGCGACCATGTTTTTGGGCGAGCCATCATCGGGATTGGCGGTGCTCAGCCCGTCGAGCACCCTGGAGGCGCGGCGGAAATGCGACTCGAAATCAATCGCGGTGAGAGCGATGGGGGTGTCGAGCCCCTGGGCCCGGCGATAGGGGCTGATCATGGTTTCCCATTGATCGAGCAGTTCTTCAAAGCGCGCAGGGTCGATGGCGACTTCATAAAGCCGGTCGATCACCTCCTGGGCGAGGATGTTCGGATTGCCTTGGCCCGTCGTGCCGGGCGGGGGTTTGGCATTCATGCTGCAATGTTGCGGTTTTTGACTCTTCGGTCAAGTAACAGGCGCAAACCGCTTGCGTCAAAGGAAATACTCGGGGTGCTGTTGGGTAGGTGAGGCGGCCGGGACAAGGGCTCAGTTGCGCGGCGGGACCAACTTGCCCGGGTTCATGATGTTGTCGGGATCGAGCGCCTGTTTGAGCGCGCCCATCACCTCCCAGGCGTCGCCATGCTCAAGCGCCATGTAATCGAGCTTGCCGATGCCGATGCCATGTTCGCCGGTGGCTGTTCCGCCCATCGCGAGGCCGCGTTCGACCATGCGGTTGGAGGCCGCCTTGACCCTTTCCAGCGCCGCAGGATCGGCGGGATCGAACATGATGACCGAGTGGAAATTGCCATCGCCGACGTGGCCGAGGATCGGGCCGTAGAGCCCGGACTCGGCGAGATCGGCGGCGGTTTCGTTGATCGCATCGGCCAGCCGCGAGATCGGCACGCAGACATCGGTGACCAGGGCTTTCCAGCCCGGACGGGCGGCATAGATCGCATAGGCGCCGTTGTGGCGCATGGTCCAGAGCGCATTGCGGTCTTCGGGGCGGGTGGCCCAATCGAAGCCGTGGCTATTATGATCGGCGATGATCTCGCCGAAGTTTTCCGCCATTTCGGCGACGCCGCTCTCGGAGCCGTGAAACTCGATCATCAGGTGCGGGCATTCCGGCATCTCGGCCCCGGCATAGGCATTGAAGGCACGCACGGTATCGGCATCGAGCAGCTCGATCCGGGCCATGGAAAGGCCGATCTGGATGGTGTCGATCACGGCGCGCACCGCGTCATCGACGGTATCGAAGGCACAGATCGCGGCGGTGATCGCCTCGGGCTGGCCATGGAGCTTGAGGGTCAGTTCGGTGACCAGCGCCAGCGTGCCTTCGGAGCCGACCAGAAGCGCTGTGAGATCATAGCCGGCGGAGGATTTGCGCGCCCGGCTGCCGGTGCGGATGATGCGGCCATCGGCCAGCACCGCCTCGAGTCCGAGGACATTGTCGCGCATGGTGCCATAGCGCACCGCCGTGGTGCCGCTGGCGCGGGTCATCGCCATGCCGCCGAGCGAGGCGTTGGCGCCGGGATCGACCGGGAAGAACAGGCCGGTGGCGCGCAGTTCTTCATTCAGGCCCTCGCGGGTGAGGCCGGGCTGCACCGCGACGTCCATGTCGCCCTGGCGCAGATCGAGCATCCTGTTCATCCGCGCAAAATCGACCACCACACCACCCGAAATCGCCTGGGCCTGGCCTTCGAGCGAAGTGCCCGCACCCCAGCCCACCAGCGGCACCCGGTGCCGGGCACAGATTTTCACCAGTTCCGAGACCTCCGCAGTGGTTTCGGGATAGGCTACGGCATCGGGTGGTGCCAGGGGAAACCAGGTTTCCGAACGGCCGTGCTGCTCGAGATCGGGCTTGGAGCGGCTCAACCGTTGGCCTAGTAATGTCGACAACTCGTCAAATGCGGCTTTGCTGCGCATCGTTCCCCCCGGTGGATGCCTTCGGCAAACCCTAGGGCAAGCGGCGGGTCTGGGGAAGAGGAGGTCGTTTCAATTTGAGTAAAATGCAAGGCATTTGGCCGGCATGACGCAATCGGTTCGCGGTTTTCTGCGTCAGAAGGCGATTTCGGGTGGGGCATTGACGCGCCGGGGGCTGGCCGTGGTGCGCGAAAAGGGGCCGAGTCAGGTCCAGTTCTGGTTCCTGGCGCTGCTGATCGGGATCGGGGCCGGGTTTGCCGCGCTGTTCTTTCGCAAGGGCATCGACGCGCTCCAGGCCTGGGCCTATGGCACGCCGAACGTGAACCGGCTGCACAGCTTTGCCGAGACGCTGCCCTGGTACTGGATCGTCCTGATCCCGGTGCTGGGCGGGCTGCTCGTCGGGCTGATCCTGCATTTCTTCACCGATGATGGGCGGGTGCGCACGGTCTCGGATGTGATCGAAGGGGCGGCGATCTATCAGGGGCGGGTCGAAATGCGCGCCGGGATGGCGTCGGCGCTGGCCTCGCTGATCACACTGGGCACGGGCGGCTCGACCGGTCGCGAGGGGCCGGTGGTGCATATCGCCAGCATGATCTCGTCATGGGTGAGCGAACGCATTCACGCGGGCGGCATGACCGGGCGCGATCTGCTGGGCTGCGCCGTGGCGGCGGCTGTCTCGGCTTCGTTCAATGCGCCGATCGCCGGGGCGCTGTTTGCGCTGGAGGTGGTGCTGCGCCACTTCGCTGTGCATGCCTTTGCGCCGATCGTGATCGCGAGCGTGGCGGGCACTGTGATCAACCGGCTGGCCTTTGGCGATGTGACCGAGTTTACCCTGCCCGACGCCTCGGCGCTGGAATTCTATGCCGAATTGCCGGCCTTTCTGATCCTCGGGCTGATCTGCGGGCTGGTGGCGGCGGCGCTGATGCGCGGGATCTTCCTGGCCGAGGATTTCGCCAGCGAGGTTCAGGCCCGCACAAGGCTGCCGAGATGGCTGCGGCCGGCTGTGTCTGGGGCGATGCTGGGCGGGCTGGCTGTGTATTTTCCGCATATCATCGGTGTCGGCTATGAAACGACCAGCGCCGCGCTGACCGGCGAACTGGTGCTGCACGAGGCGTTTGTGTTTGCCGTTCTCAAGGTGATCGCGGTGTGCATTACCATGGCGGGGCGGATGGGCGGCGGCATGTTTTCGCCTTCGCTGATGGTGGGGGCGCTGACCGGCCTGACCTTCGGCCTGATCGCCACCGGGCTTTTTCCCGAAGTATCGGGCTCGCACACGCTCTATGCGCTGGCCGGGATGGGGGCGGTGGCCGCCGCCGTGCTGGGCGCGCCGATCTCGACCACGCTGATCGTGTTCGAGATGACCGGCGACTGGCAGACCGGGCTGGCGGTGATGGTGGCGGTCAGCATGTCGACCGCGCTGGGCTCAAGGCTGGTGGACCGGTCATTCTTCCTCACTCAGCTGGAACGCCGGCGTGTGCATCTGGCGGCCGGGCCGCAGGCCTATCTGCTGGCGATGTTCCGGGTGACGAGCCTGATGAAACCGCTGGGCGACGCGCAATGCCCGGCCGAGGAGGCGCTGTGGCAGATGGTGCAGGAAGGCACCTATGTCGAGGCCAACGCCACGCTGGAAGATGCGATGCCGAAATTCGAGCGCAGCGGTGCGCCCTATCTGCCGGTGCTGAGCATCGCCGGAGAGGACGCACCGCCCGAACTCTGGGGCGCGCTGACCCATGTCGATGCGTTGGTGGCCTACAACAAGGCGCTGGCGGCGACGGCGGCAGAAGAGCATTCCTGACGGCGCGGTGCGCGGGGTGCGTAGACTGCGGTGAGCGGGCATCGACCGCGCAAAAGAGCTTCGGCGGCAGTGTTGACGCCAAAGGCCCGCAGGCCTGGCGTCGCTGGATTGGACCCGCAGTCTAGATCAACTCCACCGCCACTTCATCGCTGGGATAGAACGCCAGGTGATCCTTGATCCGGGCGACATCCTCCTTGGGCGTTTCATAACTCCAGGCGGCGTTTTCTATGGTTTTCGATTTCGTAATGATCGAGAAATAGCTGGCATCGCCCTTCCACGGGCAATGGCTGGCATGATCGCTTGCATCCAGAAACGCCATGGCGATATCGCCACGCGGGAAGTAGATCACCGGCGGGTAGTCGCCTTCGACCAGTTCCAGCGCCGCCTTGGTTTCGCCCAGAACGGCGCCGCCGGCGCGCACGACCCATGTGCCCGGCGCGCGGGTGATGGTGATTTTCGGTGCCATGCTATGGATCCTTCCCAAATCGCGGATGCCCCGGTCTGACGCCGGGATGTTGCGGGACTATGCCAGACCGGCGCGGGCTTGGACAGTCGCTGCTGGCACAGTTGACGTATGACGTCGGGGCTCAGAGCGGTTCTGTCGCCGCGATGAGCCATTGGAGTGCGGGGCCGGAGAGTTTGCCCTCCAGCTTGTCGCGACAGGCGATGTGATAGCGGTTGAGCCAGTCGATCTCGGCGGCGTCCATCATCGCCGGCAGAATCAGGCGATGATCGATCGGCACGTAAGTGAGGGTGCGGAAGGCATACATCTCGCGCTCGGGATCGGCGCCGTCGAGCGGGGCGGCCGGTTCGACCACGATCAGGTTTTCGATCCGGATGCCGAAGGCGCCTTCGCGATAATATCCGGGCTCGTTCGACAGGATCATGCCGGGTTCGAGCGGCACGTGGGAGATGCGGCTGATCCGCTGCGGCCCTTCGTGAACGCAGAGGTAGACGCCGACGCCATGGCCGGTGCCATGATTGAAATCCTGCCCCGCGAGCCACAGGTGATAGCGTGCCAGCGGATCGAGATCGCGGCCCGCCAGCCCCTTGGGAAAGCGCGCGCGCGAAATCGCGATCATGCCCTTGAGCACGCGGGTAAAGGCGCGGCGTTCCTCTTCGCCGGATCGACCGATGGGCAGGGTCCGGGTGATGTCGGTGGTGCCGTCGATATATTGCCCGCCACTATCGACCACGATCAACTGCCCGTCTTCGAGGCGCGCGTTCGAGGCTTCGGTGACACGGTAGTGCATCACCGCGCCATTGGGGCCGGTGCCGGCGATGGTTTCGAACGAGATATCGAGCAGCGCGTTGGTGGCGCGGCGGAAGCCTTCCAGCGCGGTGACCACGTCGATTTCGGTGAGTGTTCCGGCGGGTTGAGCATCGAACCAGGTGAGAAATTCGACCATCGCGGCCCCATCGCGCAGATGCGCGGCCTGGGTGGCGGTGATTTCGGCGCGGGTCTTGCAGGCCTTGGGCAGGAGGCAGGGATCTTCGCCAAACGCATGATCGCGGCCGGTTTCGTCGAGCGCATGCAGCACTGCGATGGGGGCGGTTTTCGGATCGAGCCGGATGGTGCCGGTGAGGGTGTGCAGGGTGGGCAGAAATGCCGCCGGCGGGCGCGGGCGCACGGTTGGCCCGAGATGGGTGCGCAGGCTGTCGCTGATCTTGGCGGGATCGGCAAACAGCGCCACGTGGCCATCGTCGCGCAGGATGGCGAAACCGTGCGGCACCGGGTTGCGCGGAATGTCGCAACCGCGAATGTTCAGGAGCCAGGCGATACTGTCGGGCTGGGTGATCACCGCCGCGGATTGGCCGGCTTTGCGCAGGGCTTCGGCCAGGCGCGCGCGCTTGGCACTGTGGGTTTCGCCGGCCAGTTCCGTGGGGTAGGGCGTGATTTCGCCCTGGGGCGGTGCGGGCTGATCGGGCCAGATCCGGTCCACCAGGTTGTCGGTGGGCTTCAGGGCGATGCCATGGGGGGTGCAGGTTTTCTCGAGCGTCTCGATTTCGTCGGGGGTGTGCAGCCAGGGATCATAGCCGATACTGACGCCCTGGGGCAGCTGCGCGACCAGCCAATCGCCGAGCTTGATCTCGGGCCAGTCGACCGGCGTGAAATGGTCGAGATCGACCTGGCGCTTGACCTGGGTGCGGTAGCGGCCATCGACGAAGATGCCGGCAACGTCGGCGAGCACGGCGCAGAACCCTGCGGAACCGGTGAACCCGGTGCACCAGGACAGCCGCTCGTCATGCGGGGCGACATATTCGCCCTGATGCGCATCGGCGCGGGGGATGAGGAACCCGGCCAGCCCCTCGCGTGCGATCTCTGCGCGCAGTCGTTTGAGCCGCGGCGGGCCTTGCTCGGGGCGGGCGGTGACCTTGAAATCCTGAAACATGCAAACTCCCTGACCGGTGGCGGCATCGAAGCGCAAAACCAGTGCCGCGCGCAAGCGCAAATCCGCGGCCTCTGCCGCGCTGCCGACCTGGGTTGCGTGCGGGGGCGCGCGGCATTGCTCGCCCAGCCGTTGAGTGTTTGCGGTGGTAACGCTCATCACAAGCGCGGCAAAGGGGCGCGGCGCCCGGCCTGGTCAGCGGTTCACGCGAGGCGCACTCGGTAAATCAGGTTTGAACCAGGAAAGCGAGCCGACAGGGCGCCAAGGCAGCGCGTGCTTTTTCCTGGCAAAAATACTCAATCGACCCGGCTGGCAACAGGCGCTGCCGCATGTGGCGTCGAGCGCCTCTGCCATGATGTTTCCGGCCGAGCGAAGCGAGGCCACTGGCGACGCCGTCAGGCGGCGCAATACCTCAACTGGCCTTGCGTATTCCGACCATTCGGGCGCGGGCGCGCGGGTCCTTGTCGAACAGGCTGGCCAGTTGCTCGGTCATCGCGCCGGCCAGTTGTTCGACATCGGTGATCGTGACCGCGCGGTTGTAATAGCGCGTCACGTCATGGCCGATGCCGATCGCCAGAAGCTCGACCGCGCGGCGCTTCTCGATCATCGCGATCACATCGCGCAGGTGTTTTTCCAGGTAATTGGCCGGGTTCACCGACAGGGTGGAATCATCCACCGGTGCGCCATCGGAGATCACCATCAGGATCTTGCGCGCCTCGGGGCGCTGGCCCATGCGCCGGTGCGCCCATTCCAGCGCCTCGCCGTCGATATTCTCTTTCAGCAGACCCTCTTTCATCATCAGCCCCAGGTTGGGCCGGGTCCGCCGCCACGGCGCGTCGGCGCGTTTGTAGATGATGTGGCGCAGGTCGTTGAGCCGTCCGGGCTGTTGCGGGCGGCCCTCGTTGAGCCATTTCTCGCGGGCCTGGCCGCCTTTCCACGCCCGCGTGGTGAAGCCGAGGATCTCGACCTTCACGTCGCAGCGTTCCAGCGTGCGGGCCAGGACATCGGCGCAGATCGCGGCGATCGAGATCGGGCGGCCGCGCATCGAGCCGGAATTGTCCAGCAGCAGCGTCACCACCGTGTCGCGGAACTCCATGTCCTTCTCGCGCTTGAAGCTGAGCGGCGTGGTCGGATTGGCCACCACCCGCGCCAGACGCCCGGCATCGAGGATGCCTTCCTCCAGGTCGAACTCCCACGAGCGGTTCTGCTGCGCCTGCAGCCGCCTTTGCAGCTTGTTGGCCAGTCGCGATACCGCGCCCTTGAGCGGGTCGAGCTGCTGGTCGAGATAGGCGCGCAGCCGCTCCAGTTCGGCCGGTTCGGCCAGATCCTCGGCGGCGATTTCCTCGTCGAAGTCGGTCTCGAAGGCGCGGTAATCCGGGTCGGCATCCGACAGCGGTGCGGGCGGGGGCGGCTCGAGCGGGGCTTCGCCGTCGGGCATGTCGGCCTCTTCGCCCATCTCCTCGTCGGCCATCTCGTCCATCGAGACCTGGGCCTCGGCGGCGTCCTGCTGCTCGTCCTGGCTCTGTTCGGGGTCGGCCTCGCCGGTCTGGTCCTCGCTGTCTTCCTGGCCGGTGTCGTCGGGGTTGTCCTCTTCCTCGGCGTCGTCGGCCTGGTCGTCGTCCTCGTCCGTGGCATCCGGATCCTCGCCGAGCTGATCGCCATAGCCGAGATCGGTGATCACCTGGCGGGTAAAACGGGCGAATTCGGTCTGATCGGCGAGCTTGTCCTTCAGGCCTTCCAGCGTGCCGCCGGCCTGTTCCTCGATGAAGCCCTGCCACAGCTCCATCACGTTATTCGCTCCGGCGGGCAGATTGCGCCCGGTGGCGAGATTGCGCACCAGATAGCCCGCCGCCGCCGCCAGCGGCGCCTCGGCCCGGTCGGTGATCTGATCGAAGCCCAGACGGGCGGTATCATTGGCGATCTTGGCGTCGATATTGCCGGCGGTGCCGGGCATGTCGCGCGCGCCCATGGCTTCGCAGCGCGCAGTTTCCATCGCCTCGTAGATGTCGCGGGCCATGTCGCCGGGGGGGACATAGCGGGCATGGGTCTGGGCGTCGTTATACTTGTGCTTGAGCGCCAGCGCATCGGCGGTGCCGCGCGCCAGCAGCACCTCTTCGCGCGTCATCCGGCGGGAGACCTGGGGCAGACGCATGGCGTCGCCTGACATCCCCGAGGGATCGACCGTGTAGGAGACCGACAGTTCCGGGTCGTCGGCCATCACCTTGGTGGCCTCGGCCAGCGCCTTCTTGAACGGATCGGCGGGGTTGTCGGTAGGTTTTTTCACGGGGTATCTAGCTTCTTCTATTGGGTCGCCGGATTAGAGTGCATTTTTTCGATGAGTTCGTTCGGACTTGTTAACCATGTATCGCTTTTCTCTGACCTTGGATGAAAGCTGCACGAAATAGGA
Source organism: uncultured Rhodobacterales bacterium (assembly GCA_965366835.1). Lineage (GTDB taxonomy): Bacteria > Pseudomonadota > Alphaproteobacteria > Rhodobacterales > Rhodobacteraceae > JAKGBX01. Next base: position 455 of record CBDUGF010000041.1, on the reverse strand, counting down.
TTATCACAGACGAGGGATATTATTGGCATTGCGAAAAAGAAAAATAAAGTTCCAATAAAAAACAGCATTCCAAAGAACGGGATGAGTTTGCTGCTTCCAGACACAATTTCATTGCTTATTTTCGAGAGATACCAAGCGATAAAAAAAAGAGCGCCGCCGAACAACCAAGACACTATGAAGTGAGGCAGCCAAATCGAAAAATAGACACCAGATTTGCCAATGATGGCTATCCAAACACCGTCAAAGAGCGCTTCTAGCATCGGAGGCAACTCCCTCTGATCTGTGGCCTCACCCCAGGCTCACACTCGCAGCGCTTTCCGGCAGTTCCTCGTCAAAGCAGCGCTGGTAGAATTCGGCCACGGTCTGGCGTTCCAACTCGTCGCATTTGTTGAGGAAGGTGACCCGGAAGGCATAGCCGATATCGCGGAAGATCTCTGCGTTCTGCGCCCAGTTGA
>CBDUGF010000040.1:0-27382 GCA_965366835.1 uncultured Rhodobacterales bacterium | reverse complement strand
TGGTCTCCTCAGCGGTGTGGTTCTGCAAAACCACTGTTGAGACCTGAGACCCGGTCACCCATCATACGTGTCCCGAAGGCTGAAGCTTCCTCCATAGATTGTCGCGTGTTTTCGGGCACTTGGCGGTTGTGGCGTCAGACTGAGACGGCAATGAGAGCGCGATTCGCGCGGTTTTCCGGCCATCGTCTCTGTTTGCGATTGCAGCGGTGCGAGTTTGAGGAGGTCCGAGGGCTGTTCGCTCAAGGCATGAGATCCTGGATACAGCGATTTGAAACCCCTTCAAAAAGGGCAATACCGGCAAATGGTCCGGCCATCCGTGATCATCATCAACCAGCGCCACGCCTGTAGAAGAGCGTCGTCCCGAGCGGCTTTTCAAGCTCCCCACTCTGCTGGCTGATGGCCGGCTCCTTCAGTCCGGTCTCAGCGGTGGCCGCCGTGAAACTGCCGCAACGGGCGGCGGCTTCGAAAGCGCCTATCCGCTCCAGCGGTGGCATCTCGAATCGGCGATCAGGCATCGGCCAATCGAGGCCTCAGATTGGCGATTCATAAATTGACCTTAAGTCAGACGATTGCGATGCTGTCGTTGCAAATTCGGCGACCAGGGACCGCATCATGATATCCGTTACCGTCGATCAGTCGGGCAAATACCTGACGCTCAAGACAGCAACCTCTTCCCGCCGCTTCCATGCGATATGGCTGCGAGACAATGCCGGCGACCCCGAGACCCGTTCCGCGGGGAACGGTCAGCGCCTGATTGCGCTGCGTGACATCCCCCCTGACATTCACATCAGCAGCGCGGATATGAGCGGCGATGCGCTGGAGGTCGGCTTCGCGCCGGAGGGCAAGCTGGTGCGTTATGACCTGAACTGGCTTGCAGCGCACGCCTACGACGAGGCTCCGCCGGAGCGGCGCGGCTGGACGGCTTCGGCTGTCGAAACATGGGACGCAAGGCTGATGGCCGACGTCCCCGCGGGCGACTTCGCAGAGCTGTCGCGCGATGCTGCGGCACTGCGCCACTGGCTCGGGTCGGTCAACCGCTATGGCTTCGGCAAGGTGGTGAACGGACCGATTGCGGATGGCGCCTTGTTCGGGATCGTCGATCTGTTCGGCTATGTCCGCGAAACCAACTATGGGCGCCATTTCGAGGTCCGGACCGAGGTCAATCCGACCAACCTCGCCTATACCGGGCTTGGCCTTCAGGCCCATACCGACAACCCCTACCGCGACCCCGTGCCGACGGTTCAGGTGCTCTATTGCCTCGAAAGCTCGGCTGCGGGCGGCGAGAACATGGTTGTCGACGGGTTTGCCGCCGCGCAGCGCCTGCGCGAGGAGAACGAGACGTATTTCGACGTTCTCGCCGATCATTGCGCCCGGTTCGAATATGCGGGCGAGAGGGGTGTCTGCCTGACGTCTCGCCGCCCGATGATCGAGCTTGCACCGGATGGCGAACTGATCGCCGTGCGGTTTAACAACCGCTCTCTGGCGGCCATTACCGATGTGCCCTTTGACAAGATGGCGACCTACTATGCCGCCTATCGCCGGCTTGGCGAAATCATCGACGACGAAGCGATGGAAGTTACCTTCCGCCTGAATCCCGGCGAAGGCTTCGTCGTGGACAACACCCGCGTGCTGCACGCTCGCAAGGGCTATTCCGGCGAGGGAACGCGCTGGCTTCAGGGCTGCTATGCCGACAAGGACGGGTTGCGCTCGACCTATGACGCGATGTGCCGCGAGCAGGCGCTGGAGGCGGCGGAATGAAACCGGACATCGGCACATTGAGCCGCGAAACCATCGTCGATTTCATCGGCTCGATCTTCGACCGGCGCGGCGCAGAGGAATATCTGGGCGAGCCGGTGAACATGGGCCAGCACATGCTGCAAGGCGCCACGATCGCCGAGCAGAACGGCCAGCCCGAAGAGATCATCGTGGGCGCATTGCTGCACGATATCGGACATTTCACCAGCGAGTTCGGCACCTTCACGATGGATGACACTGAAGACCGCCATCATGAGGATGCCGGGGCCGAGGTTCTGGAACGCTTCTTTCCAGGCGTCATCACCGATTGCGTGCGCTACCATGTCGCCGCCAAACGCTACCTCTGTGCGACGCGGCCCGAGTATTTCCGGCGCCTTTCCGAAGCGTCGATCCACTCGCTCAACCTTCAGGGTGGTCCGATGAACGCCGAGGAAATCGCAGAGTTCGAAAAGAACCCGAACCTCGAACAGATCATCGCGGTGAGATACCTGGACGACGCGGGCAAACGCCCGGATATGGACACGCCCGATTACTGGCACTTTGCACCTATGGTGCAGCGCATGGTCGACCGACACAGCGAAGCACGGGCATAGCTGCCATTCACCACGATTGCGAAATCAAGCGTTCAGTGCGGCCGTTCTGCAGAGGCAACACGTCACGAAAGCGTTTCAGGTTTACGCTGATGCATACGGATCGGAATGCGCATTGGGGTGGCAGGCGAGAGGCGCGTATCTCGAGTCAGCTCCGACTGAAACGCTCTTTTGAAGACCGTCATGGCTTGCCGAAGTTCCGCGGGTCAGTTCAGTTGGATACCGCTATCTGCCAGGGCCGAGACGACGGTAGCGGTTGTGAACAAACAGTGAGGATCGGCGAAGACCGGGCTAAAATCCGGTTCGTTCCACGGTGCCGCGCAATCGCGTGGCGGGATCCGCAAAGCGGCGCGGCCGGTCCAGGATCCATCCGAATTTTGTGCGCGCAGCAATTGCCCGGTCAAGACCTCGCGCTGGGGCGATGCCAGCGGCGTCATCGACAGGAGATGCGCAGCTTGAAGGCTGTCACCGGGACTCGTCTGCGGAAGGTCAAGCCCGGCGTCGCCGCGATGCCCGAATGCGGCAAGACACGCGAGCGCAAGTCCGGTGGCAAGGTGTGGCGTCGTCCACCAATACGCGGCCCAGGTCCCGTCCTCGCGCCGGTGGCGCCGCAGCCAGTCCAGACCCTTTTCAGCCCGCACTGTCTCGATCCCGCCCTGCACGCTGCGCAGCGCCAGCAAAGCGATGGCCGTGATTTCCGCGTGCGATTGCCCCCACGCGCCGGTCAACCCGTCGGGCAGGAAGGTTGAAAAACCGCCGTCCGGGCGCTGGGCCCGGCGCAGAAACGCGACGGGATCCTGCCCGGCCTCCCGGCCCAGCGCGCTGAAAAACAAAACCGCCAGCGCGGTTGTGTCCGCGTCGGGCTCGACCGTGTCGTTATAGCCCCAGGCCCCGCCGGGCAGCCGATGGGTCGAGAGCCAGTCGGCAGCCCGTCGCAATGCCGGCTCAAGCTCCGGCGGGCGCGGTGGGGGCACCGCCGTCAGGCATCTGCCGACATGCGCCGTCGTCCAGTGCGGCGCCGGGCCGGGCGGCAGCGACCAGTCGACCCAGGCACCATCTTCGCCCTGCCGTGACAGGATGTAGTCGAGCCCGGAAGTCACGGCGGCGGTCACGTCGCTCCTGCGGTTGCCGGTCATCATGGGTAGAGATCCGGCTTCATGTATACTGTGAGCACCGGCGCCGGCGATTTGGAGTCCACGCCGATGAACGAATGCACCCGCGGCGGACCCGGCTTGCGAGGATCCGTCATCAGTTCGTCGGCCAGCGTCAGGTAGGCGCCGGGGTCGAGGCCCATCCCGGCGATGACCTGCATGAGCCGGGCGCGGGCTTCGGCATCGTCGCGCCAGAGGCAGTGACCGCAAATTTCCAGCTCGGCCGAAAGCGGGCCGGGGTTCCCGGATGTCGGCGCCGTCCCGGAAATCGGGCCAAGGCCGAACGACATGACCGCGGCAGGTGTGGGATAGGCGGCGTCATCGCCCAGAAGTGCCGTGGCGAACTTGCCGATGGCCGCCGCGACGGCCGGGCCTGCCGCCGTTTCGGCCGCGCGCGCGTAGTCGGACATGCGCACCCCGAAAGCGCGCAGGTAGACGGTTCCCAGCGGCGGTTCACCGGAGGCAAGGGTGATCGCGAGCCCCAGCGGTTCCAACGCGGATGGAAGCTGCTTGCGGACACGATCCCAGGCGCGTGCCTGCCCGGCCCGGGCGGCGAACTCGGCGACCCGCGCCCATCGCTGGGGCGCCTTGCCCCAACTGCCGTTGATATAGAGCCGCAGGCGTGGCGCGATGCCCGGTGCAAAGGCCAGGCCGATCCAGAATGCCCCGGCCTGATCGCGGCGCAGGATCGGGTCGTCCTGCGGTGCGAACGCATCGAGCAATTCCATGATTTCATCGAGCTCCCGGCGAATGCCGACGATCCCGGCCACATCCCCGATGGCCTCGCGTGCAACCCTGTTGCGATCCGCCCCGGAATCGCCGACAGGCCCGACATCCCCGACGAAACGCAAGCCGGGCACGTCGGCGCCGACGGCGGTGGCGAACTGGATCGCAGACCCGTCCTCGTTCAGACGCGAGACCGCCGCCGGTCGGGTTCCGAGGGGAAAGTCGAGCGAGTGGCGAAAAATTGCGTCGAACGTATCGCGGATCGTCGTCGCCTGAGCATCGAGACCGAACCCGTGCGCCAGCTTTTCGAGTTTGCCCTGCACATGGGCCAGAGCCGTCCCTGAAGTGCCTGTTCCGCGAAGCCCCCTGTTCACCGGCCGGATTTTTTCCGTTTCGGTCCGTCATCTGGCTCAACAAGCTCGATCACGATCCGCGCCGGCTCCTCGCATTCGAAGACCAGGCCCTGGGCAGGCTTGAGTTCGATCCTGTCGGGTTCGAAACCCTTGCGGGTGACCTTGACCTGCTGAGGATCGGGCGGGCGATAGTTCGAGAACGCCTTGGGCGGATAGGAAACGGTCAGCTTGGCCTTGCCTTTGCCCTCGCCGTTGACCACCGCGTAGGTGCCGGGCCGCAGGATCCGCGCCGCGAACCGCGCACCTTCGGCCAGAACCGTGGAATTGAAGACGGGTGTCTTGTCGTCGCGTTGCGCCTTGCGCAGATTGACTGAATAGCCGCCGCTGCCGCCCGAGACGCGGAACAACGCATAGCCGCGCGGATTGACCGAGAATCGCGCCTCCCGCGCGTCGTCGTCCTTGCATTTCCCGCCGTCTTCCTGCGGCAACGCGCCTGCCAGCCTGGCAAGGTCGATATCCGCCGCGGCGACGGAGCTTTCCTTGTCCACCGACAGGTAGAACACCCTCTCGATTTCGTCGCCGCGCCGTACCGTGCCGCGGTATTCACCCGGCTCGCCGAACTGGTGCACGATCGAGCCCAGCATGGTGAGCGCTCCGCTGTCGAGGGTGGTCTGGGTGAAGAGATTCGGGTCGATGTAGAGTTGTTTGCTCATGGCTAACCAATGTCCCCCGTGATGATCATTTCCTTGTCGTTCACATCCGCCTTGAGGTTGCGGAGCGGAATCTTGACCGGGATCAGCGGCGGGTCGGTGAGAATCGGATAGGGATCCTCGAACTCGTAGATCGGATATTTCTTGGCGAAATAATCCGCCACGGCGGTCTGGATCAGGCCGAGGAAGTCGAGCTTGTCGCCGAGCAGGTCCTGAATGAAGTCCTCGACCTTGTCGAATACCCCCATGATCGCCTTGACGACATCGAAGACCGGCGCGAGGGCCGCCAGCAGCAGATCCTTGACCCAGCCAAAGAGCGTGCCGAAATCCGGAATCATATCCCTGATCGCCGTTTCGACGAGGTTCTCGAACAGGTTGCCGATGCTGGCCGGAATGTCGATCGGATCGACGCTGACGAAATCGGGATCGATGAAGATCTTCCACTTGTTCGGTTTGCCGGCAAATTCGGCTTCGAGATCGGTCCAGGCAGACAGCCGGCCGGGATCGACGACATAGTCGGCGCGCAGGCGGGCGCGAACCTCGGATATCTCGCTGACGATCCCGCTGAGATCGAGCGGAATGCAGAGGGGTCCGCCGATCTGGATCGAGGGAATGCCGACAAGACAGCCGTTCCAGGGGTCGGGAATGATGCAGAAACCGGGGATGGTGAACCCCGGGAAGTCGAAGCAGACTTCGAGTTTCAGCGTGTCCCAGACGACGTCCAGAGCCTTGATCTCGACACTGCCGTCGGCATTCAGCTGGATCGTTCCCTTGTCGAGATGTGCGGCGATTTCATAGCTCGCCGACAGTGGCCCCCAGCTTCCGCTGCCGGTCAGGGGCGGGTTGGACAGGGGAAAGGTTAAGTTGTCGCGCACGAGCTTGAAAACCTGCTCGAACGCGGCTTCCGATGCGGCAAGGGTCAGATCACTCATGGCTCCCTCCTATGGCGAGACGGTCATGGTCACGAAGGCCTTCAGCTGGTCTTCCTCGATGGCCGGGTTGTTCGGCACCGGCGGGTTCGGCGTCGGCGCAAGCGAGATGTTGCCCAAACCAAACAGCGGAAAGTCGATGAAGAACGTCTCCCAGGCGATGGCCAGTTTCTGGCGCAGAAGCGTATGCACCGTGGTGCGCAGGTAGCATTCGAGGCTCGTTTCGAGCTTGTCCGGTTTGACATCGACGATTTCGACCCCGTCGACCTTGGCGACCAGCTTTTCTTCGCCCGCGATGAAATCGCGCTCGAGCCTGCCCACCAGGAAAATATCCAGGCAGAAGCAGTCCAGCCTGCCCGGCACCGGCACCAGCGGCGGCGGAACGTCGCGCCGATCGGGATCCTTCCCGGTCGGTTTGGGCACAGGGATCGCGTCCAGCGTCTTGGGATCGGGGCAGCCAACAGCGCCGCAGACACGCAGCTCCATCGCAAGGCGCTGGGGCGGCAATTTCGGCCCCAGTTCCGGCGGCAGGGTGATCAGACTCGAAGGATGCAGATCGACCCGAAACCGAACGAATTGCACCGTGAAGCCAAGGCCGATCGGCGGCGAGTCGCTGCCTATCACCGGCAGATAGGGGAGTTCGGTGAAGATCGGGTCGCCGAACTTTGTGACATCCACGGTAAAATCCGGAAATTCGCACCAAAGCTCGCGATTGGCGATGATGTCGGGGGTGGCGTAGTTGAACAAAGACGGGCGCTGCCGCATTACGTGGCGCACGACCTTGTTCAGCCCGTCCTCGTGCAGTGATGCAAACAGATCGCAGTCGTCGGTAAGTGCCATTGTGATCTCGCTTTACAATCGAGTTGGTATCAAAGGCCGCCAGCAGTGGCTCTGGCCACATACCGGCCTGCAAAAAGAGGGCATCGATATCAACGCGAGGCGCAAATTCAGCAAACCCGGCCATCTGGCTAATGCAGGAAAATGGCCTTTGCTTATTACCACACGATTTCCTCACGAAATCCCACGGCGCCCAGATGGACTCTACCACAAGCAGCGATATCACACAATTATTCGACCTCCGGCGGAGTTCGCCAAATCGGCAGACCCGCTTGCATCTCGGGGCGTTCCGCCAACCGACGCACCAACCCTCCGCCCGCTGTCAAAAGTGCCCTTCGACCTTGCAGCATTGGCGTTTTACCCTCGAGCAGTAGACCTCCGCTGCGCATCAGGGCGAACCATCCCTGTCCGCGAAAAAGACAACACCCAGCTTGTTTGTGAAGCGAATATCCGCCGATCTTGGCCGTTTCGTCGCAGACGCAGCAGAGCCCCATGGGCACCTCTCGGTCATTCAGAGCAAGACCAATCGGTCGGTGATTTTTCAAGTTTCCGAAAGCACATGCGATCCAATTTGGCCTTGGGTCAGCAACCCGGAGATGCTCGGGGGCGTCTACATGACCGCGAGTCGTTGCTGCGACCGGCCGCATCTGTCGATGCGACGGTTTGCGCGGCTGGTTCTGAAATGGCTGCCGGCGATTGGCCTCGCCCCGAGTGGCTGTGGCACCCGTCGGAGCGACGCTCAAATCGCCGCGAACCGCCCGAAGCGATCATCAGCACCGAAAGCCGCAAATGCGGGTGGCAAGCAGACCTTGACGGTGACACCATCTAGGGAGACAAAGACGCGCGCGCGTTTCGCTACAGCAGGACCGGAACCGGATTCTGCCGGATCGTGAGTGGCGTGTCGTGGCCCGATCGCTGTTTTCCTGCTGGAGTATTTCATGAAATTTCGCTTTCCGATCGTCATCATCGACGAGGACTTCCGGTCAGAAAACTCCTCCGGTCTGGGGATCCGCGCCGTCGCCGCAGCCATCGAGAGCGAAGGCTTCGAAGTCCTTGGCACGACCACCTACGGCGACCTGTCACAGTTTGCGCAGCAACAGTCCCGCGCCAGTGCCTTCGTCCTGTCGATCGACGACGAGGAATTCACCCCCGGCCCCGACCTCGATCCTGCCGTCCTCAACCTGCGGAATTTCATCGAGGAGGTCCGCTGGAAGAACGAAGACGTCCCGATCTACATCTACGGCGAAACCAAGACCAGTCGCCATCTTCCCAACGACATCCTGCGCGAGCTGCATGGCTTCATCCACATGTTCGAGGACACCCCCGAGTTTGTCGCCCGCCACATCATCCGCGATGCCAAGGCCTATCTGGAAGGCATCCAGCCGCCGTTTTTCAGGGCGCTGATCGACTACGCCGAAGACGGCTCGTATTCCTGGCATTGTCCGGGGCATTCCGGTGGCGTGGCCTTCCTGAAAAGCCCCATTGGCCAGATGTATCACCAGTTTTACGGCGAAAACATGCTGCGCGCCGATGTGTGCAACTCGGTGGAAGAGCTTGGCCAGCTGCTCGATCACAACGGCGCCATCGGCGCGTCCGAGCGCAACGCGGCGCGTATCTTCAATGCGGATCACTGCTTTTTTGTCACCAACGGCACCAGCACATCCAACAAGATGGTCTGGCATCATACCGTTGCGCCCGGCGATGTCGTCGTGGTGGATCGCAACTGTCACAAATCCATCCTGCACAGCATCATCATGACCGGTGCCATTCCGGTGTTCATGAAGCCGACGCGCAATCACTACGGGATCATCGGCCCGATTCCGAAATCGGAGTTCGAGATCGAAACGATCAAGACCAAGATCCGCGAAAACCCGCTTCTGACGCATGTCGATGCAGACACGGTCAAACCGCGCATCATCACGCTCACGCAATCGACCTATGACGGCGTGCTCTACAACACCGAGACCATCAAGGATCTGCTCGATGGCTATGTCGAGAACCTGCATTTCGACGAAGCATGGCTGCCCCACGCCGCTTTCCATCCGTTCTACGCCAACTTCCACGCCATGGGGCGCAAGCGTTCGCGCCCCAACCATTCGGTGACCTACGCGACCCAGTCGATCCACAAGCTGCTCGCCGGGATCAGTCAGGCGAGCCATGTCCTGGTGCAGGACAGCCAGGACACCAAACTTGACCGCCACCTGTTCAACGAAGCCTACCTGATGCACTCCAGCACCAGCCCGCAATACTCGATCATCGCCAGCTGCGATGTGGCAGCGGCGATGATGGAGCCTCCGGGCGGGCGGGCGCTGGTTGAAGAAAGCATTCTCGAAGCCCTCGATTTCCGGCGCGCCATGCGCAAGGTCGATGAGGATTACGGCAAGGACGACTGGTGGTTCCAGGTCTGGGGTCCGGAAGAGCTCAACGAGGATGGCATCGACACCCCCGCCAACTGGATCCTGAAGAAAACCGACGCGGAGGGCGTGCAGCCGTCCGACGGCGAAGAAAGCTGGCACGCGTTCGGGGATATGGAGCCCGGCTTCAACATGCTGGATCCGATCAAGACGACGCTGATTACGCCCGGCCTGAATCTGGATGGCCGCTTCGAGAAAACCGGCATCCCGGCGTCAATCGTGACCAAATACCTGGCCGAGCACGGCGTTGTCGTGGAAAAAACCGGTCTCTACAGCTTTTTCATCATGTTCACGATCGGGATCACCAAGGGGCGCTGGAATTCCCTGCTGACCGAATTGCAGCAGTTCAAGGATGACTTCGACAAGAACCAGCCGATGTGGCGCTCGATGCCGGAATTCTGCGCCAAACACCCGCGCTACGAGAAGATGGGCCTGCGGGATCTGTGCCAGCACGTTCATTCGCTTTACGCCAAATACGATGTTGCGGTCCTGTCGACAGAAATGTATCTGAGCGACCTGACCCCGGCGATGAAGCCGACCGACGCGTTTTCGCATATCGCCGCCCGCAAGACCGAGCGTGTGCCGATTGACGATCTCGAAGGGCGCATCACCACCAGCCTTGTCACACCGTATCCGCCCGGCATCCCGCTGTTGATCCCCGGCGAGGTGTTCAACAGGAAGATCGTCGAATATCTCAAGTTCAACAGAACCTTCTTGCAGGAATGCCCGGGGTTCGAGACAGATATCCATGGGCTGGTCCAGGAGATAGACGAAGCCGGTCACGTCGAATACTTCGCCGATTGCGTTGCCGAGCAGTAAGTTGCGGCTTTTCGCTGCCTCGCAACGGTACCTCTATGAGGCCGGGCGATGATGCTGTTGCGAAGCGCCGAAACCAGCGATTCATCCGGCCGAGGCAAATGGCGGCACCTCCAAAGCGTTTCTGGTCAAACCGGCATCGCTTTGCTGGCCCGGTGTCCGCCCGTCCGCTGCAAGCCCGTGCCGGATCGTGTGTGGAACCGGTTGCCGACCGCATACCGGCGCACTTCGGACCTGGCCTCATGGGCCAAGAACGAAGCGCCGCGCGCGCGGTTCGCCCAATCGGCCATCAGCGGCGTTTTGTGCCGCCTCAGCCGGCGCCATCCCTGGCCAGGGTGCTGAGCCCGAAATCGTCCAATATGGCATAGACCGCGGGCAGCACGAACAGCACCACCAGGCTGGCCGTGAGCAACCCGAACACCAGGCTCGACACCAGCGGGATCAGGATCTGCGCCTGCAGGCTGGTTTCGGTCAGGATCGGCAAAAGCCCCGCCGTGGTCGTCGTGGTGGTCAGGAAGATCGCGCGGAACCGCGCCCGAGCCGCCCGCGCCGCCGCCTGCGAGACAGTCCCGGCCTCGGCATGTTCATGTTTGACGAAATCGACCAGCAGGATCGAGTTGTTGACCACGACACCGGCCAGCGCGACAAATCCCAGCATGCTCGGCATCGAGAAATCCAGACCCATCGCCATGTGGCCGAAGATCGCCCCGGGCAACGACAGCGGAATCACCAGCATCACCACGATCGGTTCGATATAGGAGCGGAACAGGAAGCTGAGCAGCAGGAACACGCCCAGAAGCCCGATCACGAAGCCCTTGAGCATGGATTGCTGGGTCTTGCCGGCCTCGGCATTCTGGCCTTCGACATCCAGCATCACGCCCGGATGCCGCTCCAGAAGCCCCGGCACGAACCGCGCCATGGTATCGCCGACGATGGCGTTGGCATTGGCGATGCGGGTGTCGATCGCGCCCTGCACCGTCACCGTGCGCACCCCGTCTTCATGGTTGATCCGGCTGTATCCCTGCCCGCTCTCGACATCCGCCACCACGTTGAGCGGCACATAGCTGCCATCGGCGCGGGTGATGGTGAAATCGTCGAACACATCCCGGCTGCTGCGGTCGCGCGGGCCGAACTGTGCGGTCAGTTCGACAAGGTTGCCGTCGATCAGCATCTCGCTGACCGTGGTGCCGATATAGGCCGCGCGCAGCTGGTCGGCGACCATCGCCGCGGTGATCCCCATCGGCCCGGCGGCGTCGCTCAGCGTCACCCGCAATTCGCGCTTGCCCGGGCGCAGATCGTCCAGCACCGACGTCACCCCGCGATAGTGCCAGATCCAGTCCTGAAGCTCGACAGAGGCCGCCTTCAGCGCCCCCAGATCGTCGCCCTTGAGCCGCAGGTCGATCGCAATGCCCGCCGGGCCGATGGTGCTTTCGGCATATTTCAGGCTGATCACATCCGGGACCGGCCCGACCGTATCGCGCCACAGCTCCATGATCTCGTCCGGCGTGCTGACCCGTTCCGCCGAGGGCAGCAGATCGACGCTGATCGTCACCACATGCGCGCCGGTCTCGAAGGCATCCACGTTCAGCCCGTGAAACACGCTCACATGCCGCACCAGCGCCGCGCCATCGGGTTGCTTCGGCGTCAGCACCGCGTTGACCTGTTCCAGCCCGGCCTCCAGCGTATCGACAATCTCGTCTGTGCGCGCCAGCGGCGTGCCCTGCGGCAGCAGAACCCGCGCCACGATGGTATCGCCGTCAAGCTCGGGAAAGGCGGTGAACTTCAAGTATCCCCCCGCCAGCATGCTGGCCGAAACCAGCAGCACCGCGACGCTGAGCCCCGCGGTGGCATAGCGCCAGCGGATGGTGAGATCGACCAGCGGCCCGACAAGGCGCTCGCGGGTCCAGTCCACCGCGCGTTCGACGCGGGCACTGAGGCCGCTGTCGCGATCGGTCACCTCCAGCGAATGGATCAGATGGTGCGGCAGGATCAGAAACGCCTCGACCAGCGACACCATCAGCACGAACAGCATCACCACCGGCACCACCCGCAGCACCGCGCCGAGATCGCCCGACAGGAAGGCGAGCGAGCCGAAGATCATCGCCGTGGTCCCGAACGAGGCCAGCACGTTGGGAAACACCTGCACCGCCCCTTCCACCGCCGCGTCCAGCGCGCCGCGGCCCTTTTCGCGCAGCCGGGCGATGTTTTCCGCGATCACGATGGCATCGTCCATCAACAGGCCGATCACGATCAACAGGCCGAGCGAGGTCATCAGATTGAGCGAATAACCGATCAGCCCCATCAGCGCGACTCCGCCCATGAACGATACCGGCAGCCCCATCGCCACCCAGAACGAGAAGCGAAAGCCGAAAAACAGCCACAGCACACCAAACACCAGCGCCAGCCCCTGCAAGCCGTTGACCACCACCAGCGACAGCCGGTCGCGCACCACCGAAACCCCATCGGCGGTGATGGCCAGCGTCACGCCGGGGGGCGCCTGCTCGCGCTCAGCCGCCAGAAATGCCTGCAAGGCGTCCATCGTGCGCAGGCTGTCCTCGGCCCGGGTCTTGGTCACATCGAGAATCGCTGCCGGCGCGCCGTCGAACAGGATCACATCGTCATCAAGCTCGAAGCCCTCCGAGATATCGGCGATATCGCCCAGCTGCACCTGCCCGCCCCGCGCCGACGAGCGCACGATCAGGGCGGCCAGTCCGCGGGTATCGCGGCGTTCCTCTGCAATCCGCACCAGCAGGGTCTCGGTCGCCGTCTCGATATTGCCGGCCGGCAGATCGAGGCTGCCCGCCTGCACCGCGCGGGCGACATCGGCGACCGAAACACCGAATTTCTGCAAATCCGCCGGGCGCAGGTCGATCTGGAATTCGCGGGTGGAAAAACCGCGGATATCGACCTTGGGAATACCGCCCCAGCGTAGCATCCGGGTGCGAACCTGCTCGGCATAATCGCTCAGATCGGTGCGCCTTTGCGGCCCGGTTATGGCCACCGAGGCGACAAAATCGGTACGCCCCAGCGCCCTCACGGTGGCGTCCTCGGCGCGGTCGGGGAAATCGGTAATGGCGTCGATTTCCGTCTTCACGTCGTTCACGAAAGTCTGGAAATCGTCGCCCTCGCGCATCTTCACCACCGCGCGCCCGAGGTTTTCGCGCGCCTCGCAGGAATGCCGGTCCAGCCCCGTCACCCCGTCGAGCGCATTCTCGATGCGTTCGCAGATCGCGGATTCCACCTCCTCGGGCCGCGCCCCGGGATAGGCCAAGCTGATCTCGACCTCGCTCAGCTCCGGGCGCGGAAAGGTCTCGCGCAGCAGGGTCGGGCTGACAAACAGACCGGCAGCCAAAAACAGGATCATCAAGAGGTTGGCGATCGTCGGGTGCGCCGCGAAAAACCGGATCATTGCGCGCGCGCCCCGCTCGCATCGTCGGCCAGAAGCCGCGCCATCAACTCCGTATCGGGATGCGGATCCAGAAGCTGCCCCGCGATCACCGGGCTGGGCGGCGCCAGCACCACGCGCGTGCCTTCGTCAATGCCTGCGTCAAACACCGCGATGTCGCCCTGCGCAAGCTTCGGAGTCGCCGCGACCAGACGCAGCCGGTCGTCCTCGTCGGCGACAAAAACCTGCCCGTCGCGCATGGCGCTGCGCGGCAGCACAACGCCGGTCAGAGGCGCACCGCTCAGCAGAACATCGACAAACATGCCCTTTGTCAGAGGCGGACGACCGCCAGCTTCAGACTGGCGATAAGCATTCTCGACCACCACGACAACACCGACAGTGCCGGATTTCTGGTCGATCTCGTCGCTGATCCGGTCGACGCGGGCGGGCCAGCTCACAACCTCCTCGCCGAGCCGCAGGCGCACCTTTGCCGTCAAGCCCAGATCATGCAGCGTCTCGGTCATCCGCGTCGGATCGAGCGACAGGGCCGGCGCCGCCGCCGCGCCCAGCCGTACCAGCTCGCGAAAGCTGTCGAGCGAAACCTGCACGTCGATCTCGGCCCGCTCGATGCCGTCCAGCGTGGCGGCGGTCTGACCGGCTTTCAGGAATTGCCCGACCTCGACGGAATGCGACGCCACCCGCGCGGCGAATGGCAGGGTCAGTTCGCTGCGCGCCAGGTTCAGCTCGGCGGTGGCAAGGTTGGTCTCGTAGAGCGCGATCTGTTCGGTCTGCACCGTGCGCTGGGTCGGAAACAGCGCCAGCGTGCTTTCGATTCCCTGCACCTTCTGACGCTGCGCCAGATGCGCCGCGCGGAACGCGTCGCGCGCGCCCTGCGCCATGGTCCCGGCCTTGAACAGCGCCTCGGCGCGCTCGAGATCGGTTGCCTTCACCGCCAGCGCCTCGCGCTCGATCTCCAGCGCGGCGCGCTGGTTCTGCTCGGAAACCGCCAATTCGTCGAGCCGCGCCTGCGCCGCCCGGATATTGGCCTTGGCCTGGGCGATGGCGAGGTTGAAATCACTCGGCGACAGACGCAAAAGAACCGCCCCCGCCGGCAGGATCTGCCCGTCGCGCAAGGCCGGATTGACATACTCGACCGTGCCGCCGACCTCGGCGATGGCCTCGAACGTGCGCTCGGGCGCGACAACGCCAAAGCCGATGATGGTCGGCGCGATTGCCCGCGTCTCGGCCTCGATCACCCGCACCGCCTGCGCCCGTTCGCCCAGCGCGATGCGCTCGGGCGGCTGATTGTTGGCAATGACATAGGCCAGGATGCCTGCGCCTATGGCGGCAATCGGAAGGGTGATCAGCACCAGTTTGAAACCAGTTTTCATGCGGCAGTTCCTTCGCGTGCAAACAGCGTCAGTTGCAGGTCGAGCAGACGCGCGCCGTCTGACAGCAGCGGCGTTCGATCGCGGGTCACGATCAGGCGCAGGACCAGGCTCTGGATGATCCCGACCAGCAGGGTCACGCCATCTTCGGCGCGCAGACCGGCGCGCAGCTGTCCGGCCCTGAACGCCTCGTCGAGGCATCGCACCAGGGCAGCGCGCAATTCGCCCATGGCGTCCTGAATGCGCCGCCGGGTTTCGCCCAGATTGCCGCTCGGGTCGCGCGTCACCATGATCTCGGGCAGCGCCGGGCTCTGGCTGACCAACCCGAGATGGCCCAGAACCAGCCGCCGCAATCTGGGCATCGGCGGCGCGTCCGCCGCTTCGCCCTGCCGCACATTCTCCCGGATCCGGGCGCACAGCGTCTCGGTGATGGCCTGCCAGATGACTTCCTTGCTGGGAAAGTGCTTGTAGATCGCCGGCTGGGTCAGGCCGAGCCGCGCCGCGATCATGCCCGTGGTCACATGGTCGGGCCCGACCTCGAAGGCCAGATCGAGCGTCGCGCGCAGGATTTCGCCCTTGCGATCCTCCGAGGATTTGCGCGTGCTCATGCCCGCCGCGACCAGCGCGCCGCGATCAGCGCAATCGCGGTCCAGAACGCGGTTCTGAACGTCAGCGCGCCGACGGTGCGCATCTCGAACGCCGCACCGCGCAGCACCACGATGGCAAACCCGAGCGCCACCAGCGCCGTCGCCGCCGCGATCAGCGCCGCCAGCCAGACGGCCCAGCGCCGGCCCTGCCACAGCCCGACCGCGGCCACCACATAGGCACCCCCGGCGAGAAAGTTGAACCAGACGACAAAGCCGATGTAGTTGCCTGCCCAGACCCGCGCTTCCGGCGGCCCGAACAGCACGCTGCCCCCGGAAAACAGGGTCATCACGCCAAAGACAAGGGCAATGGCCGCAATCGGCCTGGCCCAGGCAGAGAGCTTGTCGGGGGCTGGGGACTGGCTGGTCATGGGAGACTCACGCGATTGGTTATAGTGCTATAACTACTCCCGATTCCATGCGATTGCAATACTTCCCATACACGCGCAGCCTCCCGGATTGCCCCGCAGCGGCGGTATTGCAGCCGGCTGCCGCGCGCTCTAGGTTGCCGCCACCCCAGCCGCCATCCGAGGACGCGCACCATGAGCCCCAAGACATTCGATATCGGCCCCGTCCCGGTCGGTGGTGACAGGCCGTTCTTCCTGATCGCCGGGCCGTGCCAGCTGGAAAGCCTCGATCACGCGCGCATGCTGGCCGAGCGGATCGCCGCCGCCTGCGCTCCCACCTGCACGCCGTTCATCTTCAAGGCCAGCTATGACAAGGCCAACCGCTCCTCACTGGGCTCCAAACGCGGCCTCGGGATCGACGAGGGCTTGCGCATCCTTGCCGCGATCCGCGACGAGTTCGGCTGCCCGGTGCTGAGCGATGTGCATCTGCCAAGCGATTGCGCGACCGTGGCCGAAGCCGTCGACGTGTTGCAGATTCCCGCCTTTCTCTGCCGTCAGACCGATCTCTTGCTGGCGGCGGGCGAAACCGGGGCGGCGCTCAACGTCAAGAAAGGGCAGTTCCTCGCACCCTGGGACATGGCCAATGTCGCCGCCAAGATCGCCTCGACCGGCAATGAGCGGATCATGCTTTGCGACCGCGGCACCTCGTTTGGCTACAACACCCTGGTCAGCGATTTTCGCGGGCTGCCGATCATGGCGCGCACCGGCTACCCGGTGGTGTTCGATGCCACCCATTCGGTGCAGCAGCCCGGCGGACAAGGCACAACCTCGGGCGGGCAGCGCGAATTCGCCCCGGTGCTGGCGCGCGCCGCCGTGGCGGTGGGCGTGTCGGGGCTGTTCATCGAGACCCACGAGGATCCCGACAATGCCCCCTCCGACGGCCCCAACATGATCCCGATCGACGAGATGGCGCCGCTCATTGCCCGGCTCGCGGCGCTGGATGCGCTGACCAAGTCCGCCTGAACCATCGAGACGGGTTTTCCAATCCGTTCCCGTCCCGCCCGCGCCCGTACTCCACGCTGGCATATCCGAACCCTCCGCTCACTCCGCGTTGAAGTGGAACAGCTGCTCTCCGCCGAGCAGATAGCCGTCGATCAGCCCCCTGGCGCGCTCCGAGACCAGCCACGCCTCAAGCCGCATCGCCGCGTCATGCTTCACATGGGCATGTCGCGCCGGGTTCACCGGCAGATAGGCATATTGGTTGAACAGCACCGGGTCGCCGGAATAGAGCAGCGCAAGCCCGGCCTTGTTGCCGAAATTGAGCCAGCTGGCGCGGTCGGCCATGATATAGGCCCCCATGCCGGCGGCGGTGTTGAGCGCCGCACCCATGCCCTGGCCGACTTCCTTGTACCAGCGCCCGAACGTCTCGATATCGAGACCGGCGGCAGCCCAGAGCGCGCGCTCCTTCTTGTGGGTGCCGCTCTCGTCGCCGCGGCTGACGAAATCGGCCCCGGCGGCATGCACGGCGCCGAGCGCCGCGGCGGCGCTCCCGGCCTTGGCGAGTCCGGCCGGATCATCCTCCGGGCCGATGAAGACGAAATCGTTGTACATGATCTCGCGCCGATGCGTGCCATGGCCGCCGGCCAGGAATTTTTCCTCCGCCGATTTCGAATGCACCAGAATGGCATCGACATCGCCGGCCTCGCCCAGCCTGATCGCCTGCCCGGTGCCGACCACCAGAAGCTGCACCTCGAGGCCGAGCTCTTCGGCGATCACCGGCAACAGAACCTCGGCCAGTCCGGAATTGTGAAACGATGTCGTCACCGCCATCTTCATCACCTCGGCGCCCGCGCCGCCAGCCAGCATCACCGCGGCCATGACCGCTGCCAACAGTCGTTTCATTCGACAATCTCCCCTTTCAGAAATGCTGCGGCCTCGACGGTCGCGGGCGCATCGAAAAACGCCGCTGCCGTGGCCTGTTCGTGAATCCGGCCATGCAGCAGGAAGATCACTTCCGCCGCCAGCCGCCGCGCCTGGCCCATGTCATGGGTCGACATCACAAGGCGCGTGCCTCGCGATACCGCATCGCACAGGATGGTTTCGATCTCGCGCACCGAGCGGCCGTCGAGATTGGCGCAGGGCTCGTCGAGAAACAGCACCTCGGGCTCGCGGATCAGGGCGCGGGCCAGCGCCAGCTTCTGCCGTTCGCCGCCCGACAGAACCCGCGCCGGCAGCGCCTCCTTGCCCGCAAGGCCGACCCGGCCGGCCCAGATCGCGGCCCGGGCGCGCGCGTCGCGGCCCGGCGTGCCGGAAAGCCGCAGCGGATAGGCGATGTTGTCGAGCACGCTGCGCCGCATCATCACCGGTGTCTGGAACACGAAGGCCTGGTGCAGCCGCGCCTGCTCGAGCCCGCAGGCCCAGCGCAGCTCGCCCGCGCTCAACCGCTCGATTCCGTGCAGCATGCGCAACAGCGTGGTCTTGCCGGCGCCGTTGGGACCGATCACGATGGTCGGGCCGGCGCCGTCGAGCACCAGGTCGATCGGCCCGACAAGCCGCTTGCCCCGGCGCCGGATCTCGGCGCCCCTGACCTGCAAGGGAAGCATCACCAGCGCGCTCCCCGTTCGGTCTGGCCAAGCCAGTGCATCGCCAGGTTCACCGCGATGGCAAGGCCGATCAGCACAAAGCCCAGCGCCAGCGCGAGGGCGAAATCGCCCTTGCCGGTTTCCAGCGCGATCGCCGTGGTCAGTACCCGGGTGGCATGGTCGATATTGCCGCCGACGATCATGATCGCACCAACCTCGCCGATGGCGCGGCCAAACCCGGCCAGGGCCGCGGTCAGCAGGGCGCGCCGCCCGTCGCGGATCAGCGTGCCGATGCGCTGGGTCTGGGTGGCATTGAGCGAAATCAGCAGGTCATGGTAATCCGACCACAGCTCGCGCAGCGATTGATGCGCGATCGAGGCGATGAGCGGCACGATGATGATCACCTGGGCGATGATCATCGCCCAGGGCGTGAACAGCAGCCCGAGAACGCCGAGCGGCCCGGAACGCGACAGGATCACATAGACGATGAGCCCCACCACCACCGGCGGCAGGCCCATGAGCGCGTTGAGAATGGCGATTACGGCGCGGCGCAGCCGGAAACGCCGCACCGCCAGCAGCGCCGCCAGCGGCAACGCGATGAGTGAGGCAATCGCCAGCGCGCTGAGCGTCACCTGCAGCGAGCGCAGGCTGATCTCGACCAGATCGGCGTCAAGGCTGAGCAACAGCCAGAGAGCCTGGGTCACGCCGTGCCATAAATCCTGCATGAGCCGGGACAATCCTCTCCACCACCGCGCCGGATCCTACAAATCACGAGATAGTTGCGAGTGAAACCCTATACTTGTGTCTCACCTGCATCATTACGGCACCCGCGGGGTTTTCTAGGAGGAGGCCTTGCGCCGCCTTCGGCGTCACCCGGCTTCAGCGCTGCGGCGAGGTTGCGCCGAGTGGTTGCGCCGCCTGACGGCGTCGCCCGGGGGGGCGCCTCGCTGCGCTCGGCGCCCCCGAGCCTTGTCAAGGCAGTGCCTCTTTTTACAAGTCTGGTTTGTCGGGGAGGCCGGAAATGAGTATTTCTGCCAAGAAAAAGAAACGACAAGCCCTGCGCTCGCCACGAACCTGAAGCGAGCGGCTCAAGGGTCCGCCGACCAGCGCCTATTCGGCGGCGTCGCGCCGGGGCAGGACCCATCCCGCGCGCGGGAAATGGCAGGTATAGCCATTGGGGACGCGCTCGAGATAGTCCTGATGCTCGGGTTCGGCCTGCCAGAAATCGCCTACCGGTTCGATCTCGGTGACCACCTTGCCGGGCCACAGCCCCGAAGCATCGACATCGGCAATGGTATCCTCCGCCACCGCCTTCTGCGCCTCGGAGCAATAATAGATCGCCGAGCGATAAGACACGCCGCGATCATTGCCCTGCCGGTTCGGCGTGGTCGGATCGTGGATCTGGAAGAAGAATTCCAGCAATTGGCGAAAGCTGATGGTCTCGGGATCGAACAGGATCTCGATCGCTTCGGCATGGCTGCCATGGTTGGCGTAGGTGGCGTTGGCCACATCGCCGCCGCTATAGCCGACGCGGGTTTGCTTCACCCCCGGCAGCTTGCGGATCAGATCCTGAATGCCCCAGAAACATCCGCCCGCCAGAACGGCGCGCTCCGCATTGCCCTGATCGCTCATGTCACGTCCTCCACTTGATCCAGGTAATCGCCATAGCCCTGAGCTTCCATCTCCTCACGCGGAATGAAGCGCAGGCTGGCCGAGTTGATGCAATAGCGCAAGCCGCCGCGATCGGCCGGGCCATCGGGAAAGACATGGCCCAGGTGACTGTCGCCATGGCTCGAGCGCACTTCGGTGCGGATCATCCCATGCGTGGTATCGCGATGTTCGACGACATGCGCCGGTTCGATCGGCTTGGTGAAGCTGGGCCAGCCGCAGCCGCTTTCATACTTGTCGGCCGAGGCGAACAGCGGCTCGCCCGAGACGATGTCGACATATATCCCCGCCGCCTTGTTGCCGGTGAGCTCACCCGACCAGGGCCGCTCGGTGCCGCTCTGCTGCGTCACCCGGAACTGTTCGGGGGTCAGCCGGGCAATGGCGTCATCGGTCTTTGCGTATTTCATGTCATCCTCCTCGCGCGCTGCCCCCATTATAGGAGGCCGGACGCACCGAAATTCAAGCCGTCTCAGGATATCGTGAACGTCCCGGCCCCCGATCCGCTCACGGCACCCGCCGGAATCCGCCCTTGTCGGCGCTCTCCGCATAGGCGGCATAGACCCTCAGCGCCGCCGAAATCCTGCGCGGCCGCGGGCCAGGACGCCAGGGGCTGGCGCCTTGTTCCATGTCGAGCTGGCGCGCCGCAAGTTCGCCGGCATCGACCATCAGCTCGATCCGGCGCCCCGGAATGTCCACCGCGATCACATCGCCGTCGCGCACCAGCCCGATCGCGCCGCCCGCCGCCGCCTCGGGCGAGACATGACCGATCGACAGGCCCGCCGTCGCCCCGGAAAACCGCCCGTCGGTGATCAGCGCGCAGCTGTCGTCGACCTTCTGCGCCTTGAGGCTCATCGTCGGCTTCAGCATCTCCTGCATCCCCGGCCCGCCCTTGGGCCCCTCATAGCGGATCACCACCGCGGTGCCGGGCGCGATCTCGCCGCCGTCAATGGCGATCAGCGCCGCCTCCTGATCGTCGAACACTCGTGCACGGCCCTCCCAGCGGTGCATCTGCACCGGCACCGCCCCGGTTTTGACGACACAGCCGTCCTCGGCGATGTTGCCGCGCAACACGGCCAGCCCGCCCTCGCTGGAATAGGCGTGCTCCATCGACCGGATACAGCCCTGTTCGCGGTCGAGATCCATCTCCTGCCAGCGCATGTCCTGGCCGTAAGCCTGGATCGTGCGCTTCCCGCCCGGCGCCGCGCGATAAAAATGGCTGAGCGCCGCGTCGTCGTTCTGCACGATGTCCCACTCGGCCAGTTGCTCGCCCAGCGTGCCGCCCGCCACGGTGCCTGTGCCCAAGTCCAGCAACCCGCCACGCTGCAACTCGCCCATGATCCCCATGATGCCGCCGGCGCGGTGCAGATCCTCCATGTAATAGTCCTGCGTCGCCGGCGAGAGCTTGCACAGATGCGGCACCTTGCGGCTGATCCGGTCGATATCTCCAAGCGTGAAATCGACCTCGGCCTCCGCCGCCATGGCCAGCATGTGCAGGATCGTGTTGGTCGACCCGCCCATCGCCACATCCACGATCATGGCATTCTCAAACGCTTCCCTGGTGGCGATGTTGCGCGGCAAGACGCTGTCGTCGCCGCCCTCGTAATAGGTCTTGGCCAGTTCGACCACGCGCCGCGCCGCGCGCTGGAACAGCGCCTTGCGGTCCGCATGTGTCGCCAGCAGCGAGCCATTGCCCGGCAGCGCCAGCCCGATCGCCTCGGCCAGGCAGTTCATCGAATTGGCGGTGAACATGCCCGAGCACGACCCGCAGGTCGGGCAGGCATTGTCCTCGATCGCCTGCGCCGCGTTGTCCTGCTCGGGATCGAACGCCGCGATATAGGCCTGGATTGGATCGACCCGGGTGATCTCCTTCTGACCCGGCAATCTGCCCGCCTCCATCGGCCCGCCGGAGACATAGATCACCGGGATGTTGAGCCTGAGCCCCGCCATCAGCATTCCCGGCGTGATCTTGTCGCAATTCGACAGGCAGATGATCGCATCGACACAATGCGCCTCGGCCATGTATTCGATGCTGTCGGCGATCAATTCGCGCGACGGCAGGCTGTAGAGCATGCCGTCATGGCCCATGGCGATGCCGTCATCCACGGCGATGGTGCTGAATTCGCGCGCGATCCCGCCCGCCTTCCAGATCTCGTCACAGACCAGCCGCCCGACCTCGGCCAGATGCACATGGCCCGGCACGAACTCGGTGAATGAATTGGCCACCGCGATCACCGGCTTGCCGAAATCCTCCTGTTTCACCCCGCCGGCCAGCCACAGCGAGCGCGCCGCCGCGGCGGTCTTTCCCTGGGTGACTCGGGCTGATCTCAATTCCGGCATGCCGTCCTCCTCGCATTTGCAAGGCTCAACAGATCACCTGATCGGGGATTCGACAAGAACGACACGACGTCGATTCGCCGCGCGTAGGGTGCGTGCTTGCACGCACCGCCCGGCCTCAGCCGTAAAGCGCGCGCGCCTGGGAAAACGACAACAGCTTGCGGCTGCGCTCGTCCCACAGATGCAGCCGCGCGCAGGCGATGCTCTCGCGCACGGTCATGCGGTTGGCCGCGGCCAGAACCGGCTGATCGCGCAGCACCTCGGTCAGCCGGTAAAACGGGATCCGGCTATAGAGATGATGCACGTGATGGATGCCGATATTGGCGCTGAACCATTGCAGCGGCTGCGGCAAGACGTAGTGCGAGCTGCCATCGAGGGCGGCATCGTGCAATTGCCAGTCTTCGTCGCCGTTCCAATGGGTGTCTTCGAATTGGTGCTGCACATAAAACAGCCACATCCCCGCCGCCGCCGCCAGCAGCGTCGAGGGCAGGAAGATCAGCAGCAGCGCGCCCCAGCCGCCGAAATACCAGATCACCCAGAGCGCCAGCACCACCACGATATTGGTCGCCATCGCGCTGACCCAGTATTTCGCGCCGCCCATCAGCCCGACGGGCACCCGGTTTTGCACGAAGAAGATATAGACCGGTCCGAGCACGAACAGCGTGATCGGATTGCGATAGAGCCGGTAGTGCAGCCGCTTCCAGCGCGGCAGGGCCGCATATTCCGCCACCGTAAGGGTATGGATGTCGCCAACACCGCGCTTGCCGAGGTTGCCCGCTGCCGAATGGTGAATCGAATGGGTCCGGCGCCACACGTCATAGGGCGTCAGCGTCAGAACCCCGATCACCCGCCCGATCCAGTCGCTCAGCAGCCGGTGCTTGAAAAACGAGCCGTGGCCGCAATCATGCTGGATGGTGAACAGCCGGAGCAGGAACGCCGCGTTCAAAACCGACAGGCCGAGGGCAAGCCAGTAGCTCACCGAAAGCGACATCCACGCCAGCACCCAGAGCAGCAGGAACGGCACCACGCTGACCCCGAGTTCGAAAGCCGATCGCAGCGGGCGCGGCTCGCGATACTGCGCCAGCGTCTTGACCCAGTCGCGCCCGGATGTCGGCTTCGGTGCGGTTGGAATCGGGTCAGTCTGGGATGTCTCTGTCATATGCCTGCTTTTTTAGTTTGTTGGGGCAAACCGATAAACCACCTGCCCAGCATAGCAAGAGATATGTGAGCCAGAAGTTAAATGAAGGGGGAAATCTCGCCCAAATGTGCCCATAGGGCCCGAAATCGCCCGATTGCGGCCGCCATGGGCCGCTCCGGTTTGCACTTGGCGGCACGATGCCGGATACTCGTCCGACCAGATCCGGAGACCGGCCATGGCCCGCGCCGAACCGCCCGCCGCGCCCGAACCTGCGTTTCGTTCCGGGCGTGCGGCCGGGGCGCGGCGCGGGCTTTCCCCCGCTTTTGTCCATGTGGTTTTCTTCGTCATTGCCGCTCATGTTCCGGCGTGTGGGTCCGCCGCACAGCATGAACCTGTCGCGGTCGAACTCGTGCTGGCCGTCGACACCTCGATCAGCGTCAGCGCCGGCGAATACCATCTGCAGATGTCGGGCATCGCCAACGCCTTCAGAACCCCGGAAATCATCGACATTATCGCGCGCCAGCCCGGTGGGGTCGCCGTCACGCTGGTCCATTGGAGCGTCGGCAGCCTCAACCATCAGGCCGTCGGCTGGCACCACCTGCGTGACACCGCCGATACCCTGGCCTTCGCGGCGCGCGTCCGGGATGCGCCGCGCGTCCGCACCGGCCGGGGCACGGCGATTGCCGACGCCATCGACTATTCCGCCCGGCTGATCGAAACCAATGCGTTTCGCGGAACCGTTCGCAAGATCGACATTTCCGGCGATGCCCGAAGCAATTCCGGCCCCTCGCCGCATTTTGCCCGCGACCGCGCCGTCGCGGCCGGTCTTACCATCAACGGGTTGGTCATTCCCGGCGGCGACAGGGAGTTGGTCAGTTACTATCGCCTGCTTGTCATCGGCGGCAGCGACTCGTTTGTCATGACCGCCGACAGCCGCACCGATTTCGCAACCGCGATGCAACGCAAGATCTCGCGCGAACTCAACCTCATCGTGTCGTCCAACACCGCGATCGCGGAATGATCCGGCGCATCCGGGATCAGCCTCGTATCTTCCGGTCGCCGCCAGCGCGTTTCAGGTTTGCATCGAACCATGTGGATCGAAACGCGCGATAGAGCAGCACGCATATGGCCGCGTATTTCGAGTCCGCTCCAACCTGAAACACTCTACCCCAGCTTCGGATCCGCCGTTCCGGGCCGTCCCGCCAGATCGAGCCGGGCCACCGGTGCGGGCGTCTCGGCAATCACCTTGCCCTTGCGGATCACCTTCAAACGCGCCGCGCGCAGCCGGATCGCCTCGATCGCATCGCCCGCATGCAGGATGTTGAAATTGGCGGCACACCCCTTGGCGATGCCATAACCCTCCAGCCGCATGATTGCCGCCGAATTCTCTGTCACCGCGTCAAAGCACCAGCGCATGTCCTCCATGCTCGAAAGCTGGCCCACATGCAGCCCGATCAAGGCCACATCCAGCATGTCGGCCCGGCTCAGCGAATACCACGGATCGCGCATGCAATCCTGCCCGAAGCCCACGCATATCCCGGCATCGCGCAGCTCGCGCACCCGGGTCATGCCGCGCCGCTTCGGATAGCTGTCATGGCGCCCCTGCAACATGATGTTGATCGCCGGGTTGGGGATGGCGTGCAGCCCCGCCTCCGCCATCAGCGGGATCAGCTTGGAGACATAGTAATTGTCCATCGAATGCATCGAGGTCAGATGGCTGCCCGTCACCCGCCCCTGCAAGCCCAGCCTTTGCGTCTCATGGGCCAGCGTCTCGACATGACGGCTCATCGGATCATCGCTTTCGTCGCAATGCATGTCCACCATCAGCCCGCGCTCGGCGGCAATCTCGCACAGTGCCGTGACCGAGGCCGCGCCCTCCGCCATCGTCCGCTCGAAATGCGGGATACCGCCGACCACCTCCACGCCCATATCGAGCGCGCGCATCGTGTTGGCCATCGCCGTCGGATCACGAAACAACCCGTCCTGCGGAAACGCCACCAGTTGCAGGTCGAGGTAATCCTTCACCTGCTCGCGCACCTCCAGAAGCGCCTCGACCCCCTTCAATTCGTCGTCGCAGGTATCGACATGCGACCGGATCGCCCCGATCCCCTGCGCCACCGCCAGATCGCAGTAGCTAAGCGCCCGCTCGACAATCTCCTCCACCGTCTGCAAGGGCTTCAACTCGCCCCAGAGCGCGATCCCCTCCAGCAGCGTGCCCGAGACATTCATCCGCGGCCGCCCGAGGCTCAACGTCGCATCCATGTGAAAATGCGGATCGACGAACGGCGGGCTGACCAGACAGCCGCCCGCGTCGATCACCTGCCCTGCCTCGGCCCCGATCCCCGGCTCGACGCCGACAATCACGCCCTTGTCACAGGCGATATCCACCGCCCGACCGTCCGTCAGAACGGCATTCTTCACCAGCAGATCGACCATTTCGCCCCTTTCCAATATGCCAAATGCAGGCGCGACCGCGCCATGCCCGACCTCGGGAGGGCCGCTGAAACAAAGCGCTGCCTGTGTTCAGCAAAACCTCCGATTGTTCCGCTCGCGACATTCGATAGAAAAATGCCCTCCCATGGGGGAGGTCGGGCATGGCGCGGTCGCGCCGGGAGCACTACGGATCGTTCTGCACCCCCATAACCCAACGACATCCTATCTCTGCCCCTTTCGCCACGGCACCAGCAAGGCCCGCGGATAATCCGCCTTGCGCGCCACGATCACCAGCGCGATGATCGACAGGATATAGGGGATCATCAGGAATACCTGCCCCGGAATGAACGCCCCCGCCTCGGTCTGAAGCCGCACCTGCAAGGCATCGAACATCCCGAACAAGAGCGCCCCCAGCAGCGCCTTGCCCGGCTGCCACGAGGCAAAGATCACCAGTGCGATGCAGATCCATCCCCGCCCGTTCACCATGCCGAAGAAGAACGCATCGAACGCGCTCATGGTCAGGAATGCCCCGCCCAGCGCCATCAGGCTTGAGCCGGCGACAACCGCCCCGATCCTCAGCTTCATCACCGACAGGCCTTGCGCGTTCACGGCATCCGGGCTGTCGCCCACCGCCTTGATCGCCACGCCCAGCGCGGTGCGCTCCATCACCCACCACACCACCGCGACCATGATCAGCGCCAGCCATGTCATCGCCGTCTGCTGAAACAGCACCGGCCCGACAAACGGCAGGTCAGACAGCACCGGAATGTCGAGCGCCCGGAACGGCTCGATCCGCGGCGGCGAAGACACCTGCGGCAAGGCCGTGCGATAAGTGAAACTCGCCACCGAGGTGGCAAACAGCGTGATCCCCAGCCCAGACACATGCTGCGACAGCCCCAGCGGCACCGTCAGAATGGCATGAAACAGCCCGAACAGCGCCCCTGACAGCGCCGCCACCAGCACACCGCCCCAAAGCCCCGCCCCCATCCACACCGCCATCCACCCGGTCATCGCCCCGACCACGAAAATGCCCTCGATGCCGAGGTTCAGCACCCCGGAACGCTCGCACAAGAGCGCCCCCAACACGCCGAAGATCAACGGCGAGGCGATCCGCAGGCTTGCCGCCCAGAAACTCTCGCTCAGGAAAATGTTGAGAATATCCATCATGCCGCCGCCCCCGCC
>CBDUGF010000039.1:0-27619 GCA_965366835.1 uncultured Rhodobacterales bacterium | reverse complement strand
GCGAATACGGCCCCGGCCAGCATGGCCAGCGCCGCAAGGGCAAGCTCAGCGATTTCGGCCTGCAGCTGCGCGCCAAGCAGAAGCTGAAAGGCTATTACGGCGATCTGACCGAGAAGCAATTCCGCCGCATCTATGGCGAGGCCGAACGGGTCAAGGGCGATACCGGTGAGAACCTGATCGGCCTGCTGGAGCGCCGTCTTGACGCGGTGGTTTACCGCGCCAAGTTCGTTCCGACCGTGTTTGCCGCGCGTCAGTTCGTGAACCATGGCCATGTGCTGGTCAACGGTCAGCGCGTGAACATTCCGTCATATCGCGTGAAAGAGGGCGATGTCGTGGAAGTGCGGGAGAAATCCAAGCAGATGGCCGCGATCCTGGAGGCCACGCAGCTGCCCGAGCGCGATGTGCCCGATTATCTCGAGGTCGACAATTCCAAGCTGACCGCGCGTTTCGTGCGCACGCCGCAACTGGGCGATGTGCCCTATCCGGTGATGATGGAACCCAACCTCGTCGTGGAATTCTACGCGAAGAACTGATCTTCGCGATGTGAGATAGAGAGGCCGCGACGGGAAACCGCCGCGGCCTTTTCTTTTTGCCCGCATGCGTTAGAACCCCCGGCAAGGAGACTGCCAATGGACCAGATCACGCCGCAGCCCGGCATCATGGAGATCGAGCTTTATGTCGGTGGCAAGGCCAGCATTGCCGGCAGGAGCGATGTGCTGAAGCTGAGCTCGAACGAGAACCCGCTGGGCGCGCCGGAAACGGCGCTGGCGGCTCTGGCAGAGGCGGCGGCGGCGGTGCATCGCTATCCCTCGACGGATCATGCGGATTTGCGCCGCGCGATCGGCGAAGTGCATGGGCTCGACCCCGAGCGGATCATCTGCGGGGTGGGCTCGGACGAGATCCTGCAATTCGTATGCCAGGCGTTTTCCGGGCCGGGCGACGAGATCATCCATACCGAGCACGGCTTTTCGATGTATCCGATCCTGGCGCATATGGCGGGGGCGCGCCCCGTGAGCGTGCCGGAGCGCGAGCGGGTGGTCGATGTGGATGCGATCCTGGGCGCGGTGAGCGCGCGCACGAAGCTGGTGTTGATCGCCAATCCGGGCAACCCGACCGGCACGATGGTTTCACTGGCGGAGCTGGAGCGGTTGGCGGATGGGCTGCCGGGGCATGTGATATTGGTGCTGGACGGGGCCTATACCGAGTTTGCCGAGGGCTATGACGGCGGTGCGGCGCTGGCCGGAACCCGGCCCAACGTGTTGATGACGCGGACATTTTCGAAGATCTACGGGCTCGGCGGCTTGCGGATCGGCTGGGGCTATGGGCCAAGGGCTATGATCGACGTGATGACGCGGATCCGCCAGCCTTTCA
This sequence comes from uncultured Rhodobacterales bacterium, assembly GCA_965366835.1. GTDB lineage: Bacteria > Pseudomonadota > Alphaproteobacteria > Rhodobacterales > Rhodobacteraceae > JAKGBX01. The sequence goes on along the minus strand of CBDUGF010000039.1, from coordinate 26,248 downwards.
ACCTGTCGGTGCTGCAATTGGCGGCGGGCGAGGCGGCGGTGCGCGATCGCGACTGGGTGCGCCGCTGCGCGGCATTGAACGCCGAGCAGCGCGAGCGGCTGACCGGGGCGCTACGCCAGCTCGGGATCGCCTGCGACCAGAGCTACGGCAATTTTGTGCTGGCGCGATTTGGCAGCGAGGCGGCGGCGCTTGCAGCGGACGGCGCCTTGCAGGATGATGGCATCATCGTGCGGCGGGTGGCGGGCTATGGTTTTGCCGATGGATTGCGGATCACCGTGGGTGATGCGGATCAGACCGGGCGGGTGATTGCGGCGCTGACCCGCTGGCGAGAGGAACAGGCATGACGGTGATTTACCAGCGCGTGGCGCTGATCGGGCTCGGGCTGATTGCCGGGTCGATGGCGCTGGCAGCGCGGCGCGCCGGGGTGGCGGGAGAGATCACCGGCTATGCCCGCACCGAGAAGACAAGGCAGACGGCGCGCCGGATCGGGCTGGTCGATCGGGTCTGCGACAGTGTCGCCGAGGCGGTCGAGGGCGCCGATCTGGTGGTGTTATGCGTGCCGGTGGGGGCGATGGGAGCCGTGGCAGAAGAGATCGCGCCGCATCTCAAGCCGGGCGCGACGGTGAGCGATGTCGGCTCTGTAAAACAGGCGGTGGTCGAGGCGGTGGCGCCGCATCTGCCAGAGGGGGTGCATTTCGTGCCGGCGCATCCGATGGCGGGGACCGAGCATTCCGGGCCGGAATCGGGCTTTTCCGAGCTCTTTGACAACCGCTGGACCCTTATTGTACCGCAAGAGGGCGTTGATGAAGCGGCGGTGGAGCGGCTGAGCGCGTTCTGGCGTGCTCTGGGGGCCAATACCGAGCGCATGGAGGTGGAACATCATGATCTGGTCTGCGCGGTGGTAAGCCATATTCCGCATATGATCGCCTATACCATGGTCGGCGTGGCCGATGATTTTCGCCGCGTGAGCGAGCAGGAGGTGATCAAGTTCTCGGCCGCCGGTTTTCGCGATTTCACCCGCATCGCGGCCTCCGATCCGACCATGTGGCGCGATGTCTTTCTCAACAACAAGCAGGCGACGCTGGAAATCCTCGGGCGGTTCACCGAGGAGCTGTTTGCCTTGCAGCGCGCCATTCGCACCGGCGATGGCGAGCATCTGTTCGACTATTTCACCCATACCCGCGACATCCGCCGCGGCATCATCGAGGCGGGGCAGGACACCGATGCCCCCGACTTTGGCAGGGGGAAGCCGAAATGATCCGTTTGAATGTGTTGATGCTCGCTTTGGCTGCTGCGCTTATGGGACAGGCCGCTCAGGCCGAGGCGCCGGGCGTGTCGCTGAGACCGGTGGCGCGGGCGAGTGCCACGGCAGCGCCGGGTGTGCTGCCCCGAGCGGTGCCGGAGGCGCAAGAGAATGAGCAGCTTCATCTGGCAGCGGGACGGGACGGCGCGCCAAACCCAACAACGGATGCGACAGAGAAGCCACGCAAGGGGCTGTTCCGGGCGCTGAGACCGAAGCAGCGCACCGAGCGGGTGAGCATCTTCGCTTCGAAAAAGCGGCGCGCGCTGGAAAAGGGCAAGGTCTGTGGCGATACGGATTTGCAGGGGTCCAAGGTGGGCCGGGTGCCGGGGCGGATCGGCGGCTGTGGTGTCGAGAACGCGATCAAGCTGCGCTCGGTCAGTGGCATTGCGCTGAGCCAGCAGGCGGTGATGGATTGCGGCACCGCCAAGGCATTGAAACAATGGGTTGATCGCGGGCTGAAGCCGGCGGTGGGCAATCGCGGCGGCGGCGTGAGCAAGATCAAGGTGGCGGCGCATTATGCCTGCCGTACGCGCAACAACCAGAAGGGTGCGCGGATTTCGGAGCACGGCAAGGGCCGGGCGATTGATATCGCAGCCTTCTACCTCAACGATGGCTCGGAAATTTCGGTGCTGAAACATTGGCATGGCGGCTGGCGCGGCAAGGCGCTCGGCAAGATGCACAAGCTGGCCTGCGGGCCGTTCGGCACCGTTCTGGGCCCCAACGCCGACCGCCATCACCGCGATCATTTCCATTTCGATACGGCGCGCTATCGCTCGGGGTCTTTCTGCAAGTGAGTTGGAAGGTGGGGTGAAACCCCACCCTGCGGGCGCCGCAAACGGCAGGCGCAGCGCCGCAGCCAACTGTTCAGCCCGGCGCCATTGGATTATGCTGCCCCCTTACGAGACGCGGAGACGCAGATGAGCAATGAAATCGCCCAGGCTTTCGAGCATCCCGATGCGCGCTCGCGGGCCACGGGGGCGGCGCATCCGCTGGACCGGATATCGCTGCGCGATCATATCGCCGAGGTCGAGATCGGCGCGTTTCAGAAGGAGCGCGGCACGACCCAGCGGATCTGCTTCAACATCGTGGTCGAGGTGCGCCCGCTCGACCGGCGGGTGGATGACGATGTCGTGCGCATCCTGAGCTATGACAAGGTGAGTGAGGCGATTGCCTATGAGCTGGCCGCCGAGCGGCTGAACCTGCTGGAAACACTGGCCGAGCGGATCGCCGAGCGCATCCTGCTGGAGCCGCAGGCGGAGCGGGTATTCGTGCGCATCGAGAAGCTCGATCGTGGCCCAGGTGCGCTGGGCGTCGAGATTGTCAGGGCACGCGATGACAGGACGGTTTTCGCCGCCCCGCCGACGCCGGGCGAGGCGCCGCATCCGCAAGTGGTGTTCCTGTCGAATGAAGCCATTGCGTCCGAGCATCTCAAGGGCTGGCTCGATCAGCTCGAGGCGGGAGACGCGCCGGTGCTGCTCTGTGTCGGGCCGCCCGATCTGAAACTGCCCGAGACCGGCCACGCGCTGACCCAGCGGCGCATCGACCTGCTGGCGATCGAGCAGAATGCCTGGGTTCTGGCGGCGCGCGATCATCGCTGCGTCGTGGTCGAGACCCGCACCGAATTTGACTGGGCGATGAAACATGGCCAGATCAGCGTCTGGGCGCCGTCGAAGATGGTGCTGGACGCGGTGGACGGGCCATCGGTGAAGCGCGGCGATGCAGTCGCGCTGGCCTTGTGGTTTGCCGGGCAGATGCGGGCCGCGAACTTCCTTTCGATCGGCGGGGCTTTGCCGGAGCGGCCCGGCGATCTGCCCTGCAGGCAGGCGAGCGTGCGAAGCCACGCGCTCTGAGTCTTGCCAAGCGCATCGCTTTGGCGCATGGGAAAGCCATGACTGTCTATTTTCGCCCGCTTGTTCAAACCGGCCCGGTACGGCCCGGGGAGGCGCTGCCGCTGGCCGGCGGGGCGTGCTGGTTTGCGCAGGTGGAAGAGATCACGCGCGGCGGCGGATCGCGGTTCGTGCCGGCGCGCGACCTGCCCGAAAATATCAGGGAGCGGCTGATTGCGCCGCGCGCGCCGATCGCGGGCATGACGTTCGAGCGGCCGCGGATCATGGGCATTCTCAATGTCACGCCCGACAGTTTCTCGGATGGTGGCGACCATCACGGCGCGGCGGCGGCGCTGGCCCATGCCAAGGCGATGGCCAAGAGCGGCGCCGATATCATCGACGTGGGCGGCGAAAGCACGCGCCCCGGAGCCAGGCCGGTGCCGGTGGAGGCCGAGATTGCCCGCACCGTGCCGGTGATCGGGGCGATCCGCGAGGCGCTGAATATCCCGATCTCGATCGACACCCGCAAAGCCGAGGTGGCCCGCGCGGCGCATCAGGCGGGCGCCGGGCTGGTCAATGATGTTTCGGGCTTTACCTATGACAAGGCGCTGGCGCCCTATTGCGCCGAACATGATCTGGCGATCTGCGTGATGCATGCGCAGGGCGATCCGGAAACCATGCACATCGATCCGCGCTATGACGACGTGTTGCTGGATGTCTATGATTTCCTCGCGGCCCAGGTGATCCTGCTGACCGGTTTGGGCATTCCGCGCGCGCGCATCATCGTCGATCCCGGCATCGGTTTCGGCAAGACGATGGCGCATAATCTGGCGATCCTGCGCGGCATCAGCCTTTATCACGGACTTGGCTGCCCGGTGCGTCTGGGGGCGTCGCGCAAGGGTTTCATCCGCACGCTGAGCGCGGCCAGCGATCCGCGCGAGCGCATGCCCGGCTCGGTCGCCGTGGCGCTGGGGGCGGTGGCGCAGGGGGTGCAAATCTGCCGGGTTCATGATGTAAGGGAAACCGGGCAGGCATTTGCACTATGGAATGCGGTGGCGAGAAAAGGGACACCATGATGCGCAAACTGTTTGGAACGGACGGGGTTCGCGGCACTGCCAATACCCACCCGATGACCGCCGAGATGGCGCTGCGCATCGGCGCCGCGGTGGGGCGTTACTTCCGCAAGGACAGCTCGGTGGCGCACCGGGTGGTGATCGGCAAGGACACGCGCCTGTCGGGCTACATGTTCGAGAACGCGCTGACCGCGGGGCTGACCAGCACGGGGATGAATGTGCTGCTGCTGGGGCCGGTACCGACACCGGCGGTGGGGCTTTTGACGCCGTCGATGCGGGCCGATCTGGGGGTGATGATTTCCGCCAGCCACAATCCGGCGGAGGATAACGGGATCAAGTTTTTCGGCCCCGACGGGTTCAAGCTCTCGGATGAGGCCGAGCTTGAGATCGAGGCGCTGATCGAAGCGGGGGTCGAGCCGACACATGCCGAGAATATCGGCCGGGCCAAGCGGATCGACGATGGCCGGTTCCGCTATGTCGAGCGGGTAAAATCCACCTTTCCGCAGGGCATGCGGCTCGATGGCATCAAGGTGGTGGTGGATTGCGCCAATGGCGCGGCCTATCGCGCCGCGCCCGAAGTGTTGTGGGAGCTGGGCGCCGAGGTGATCCCCGTTGGGGTGTCGCCGAACGGCTTCAACATCAACCAGGATTGCGGTTCGACCCAGCCGCGCGTGGCCGCCGAAACCGTGGTCAGCCATGGCGCCGATCTCGGGATTTGCCTCGATGGCGATGCCGACCGGGTGATCCTGATCGACGAGACCGGCCATGTCGCCGATGGCGATCAGATCATGGCGCTTCTGGCGGCCAGATGGGCCGAGGAGGAGCGGCTGGCGGGCAAGGCTCTGGTGGCCACGGTGATGAGCAATCTCGGGCTGGAGCGGTTCCTGCTGGCGCGCGGGCTCCGGCTGGAGCGCACCGATGTCGGCGATCGCTATGTGGTGGAACGGATGCGCGCGGGCGGGTTCAACCTCGGTGGCGAACAATCGGGGCATATCGTGATGACCGATTACGCAACCACCGGCGACGGGCTGATGGCGGGGCTGCAATTCCTCGCCGAGATGGTGCGCAGCGGGCAGCACGCTTCGGAGCTGGTGCACAGCTTCGAGAAGGTGCCGCAGCTTCTGAAGAACGTGCGTTACGCGCCGGGGCAGATGCCGCTCGAGCTGGGTCCGGTGCAGGCGGCGATCAGCGATGCCGAGGGACAGCTCAACGGCAAGGGGCGGCTTTTGATCCGCAAGTCGGGGACCGAACCGCTGATCCGGGTGATGGCGGAATGTGAGGACGAAGGGTTGCTCAATGCCACGGTCGATCAGGTGGTGGCGGCGGTGGAAGCGACGGTCTGAGGCGGTTTTCCTGCAAGAAACTGCGGGCGCGCGCCGCGTTTGAGAGGGCTACCCCTGGCGGCGGAACAGGCGGGAAACTGCGCCATATTGGCTGAGGCCCACGCCGCAGAGGATCAGCGCCATGGCCGAGATCAGGCTGGCGGGCAGCGGTTCGGCCAGGAAGGCGGCGCCGAAGATCACCGCGAAGACCGGCACCATATAATTGGTCAGGCTCATGAACACCGGCCCTGCAGAGCGGATCACCAGGATGCGCAGCAGGTTGGCGCCCGCCGTGGGCACGAGGCCGAGAAGCGCCAGGATCGCGAGCCCCTGAAGCCCGGGATCGGGAGGTGCGCCATGGGTCAGGATCGCCGCGGGCACCACCACCAGCGCGCCGAAGCCGAGCACCGCGAAGGTGAGCCCGAAGGCGTCGATCGGCGGCAGGCGGCGGATCATGATCGAGGAAATCGCATAGCAGCTGGCCGCCGCGAGACAGGCGAGGCGGCCCCAGGTCTCAAGCCGTTCTCCCGAAGAGGAGAAGGCTTCGGGGCCGACCAGAAGCACCACGCCGCCAAAGCCGAGAACGAAGCCGAGCGCGCGCCGCCAGGTCATCCGCTCGCCCGGGACGAGGACATGCGCCAGCGGCAATACGAACAGCGCCACCGTGGCCATGCTGACGCCGGTGAAGGCCGAGGTGACATGCTGTTGGCCCCAGCTGAGAAACATGAAGGGGGCGGCGGAAGAGAGCACGCCCACGGCGATCAGGCGGGGCCAGTCGGTGGCCTCGGTGGTGAACAGCCGACCGCCGCGCAGGCGCCAGACCGCGAAGGTGAGCACACCGGCAAAGACGATGCGCGCGCTGGCCACCCAGAACGGCGGTGTGGTTCTGAGCGCGAGGTTCTGAAACAGGAATGTGCCGCCCCAGACGAAGCCCAGGATCAGCACTATCGCCCAGCTTTTCGCGGTGATTTCAGGCATTTGCGACATCCGGCTTCCTTTCGGAACGAACAGACCCCGGCGCGGGGCCGGGGTCAATCGCTATCCTTTTGGCCGCGGCCGAAACGTGGCGGAAGCTCAGCCCGGAGCGTTTCAAGCCAAACCTGACTCGAAATACACGGCCTTACGCGCGCCGTATGAACACGCAATGCGACCCACTTTTCCAGTGAAAACCTGCAGCGCTTCAGCCCCTGAGCCGGTGATGCAGCAGGATCGGTACCGCCAGTTCCTCCTCGTCGGTCAGGTGACGTTGCAAAAACCGCCCGATCCCATCGCAGGTTTCGCCCAAGGGTCCGGTCTCGCCCGCCATCTGGGCCTCTTCCAGAGCAGCCAGTTGCACGACCCGATTGGCGCTGCGGGTGAAGCGCTCAAGCAGGCCATCGAGCGCGACGTGATCGCTCTCGAGCATGGCCAGCCCGTCGGCAAAGCGCGGATCGGCGGCCTCCAGTTCGGGGAAGAACGAGCGGTCTTCCCAGTGGTGATGGCCATGCAGGTTGCGCACCAAGAGGTTGCCGAAATGCGCGAGCCGCCCGGCATAGACCTGCGGATCCTCGGCCTTGTCGAGAAAGCCTTGGGTGTCCTTCGTGATGATCGCCGCCAGTTGGCGGAACATGGAATGGGCTCCGAGCCACTGTTGCGTGGCGCGGGCGAGGTTCGGGTTTTCCGGCCATGACTCGCGCGGATAATCCCGAAGCAGGATCTGCATCTCGGGTGGCAGGCCCTGTCTTGTGTCGATGCTGTTTTGGGTCATGCAGGGGCAGATAGTGGGCCTGCACGATACGACAATCCGCAGCAATCGCACCATCGCTGTGCAGTTGCGCACCGGGCTATTCGGCGCCTGGAAACTCCGCCTTCCAGCCGTCGCGGCAAGAGACGCTGGACCAGGAATGCCGGCATGAGGCCAGCCCGCCCCCCGGCAGCGCATAGGCCATCCTTATGCCCAGAAACGCGCCGGTGCCGATGGTCATGCGCGCGGTGCCCTCGGGCTGTTGCTCGGTCACGCTTTGCGGCAGCCAGACCGGCACGCGCACGTCGCCGCGCACCAGGTCCATCGGGCGCGCGGCGATTGTTGCTGTCACATAGGTCGAGGACATGTTGTTCAGGGCCATGTAAACCAGCCCCAAGCCTGCCATGATCCAGAACCAGCGCATCAGTTCTTGGCTTTGTCGACCATCTTGCCGGCGGAAATCCACGGCATCATGGCGCGCAGCTTCTCTCCGACCTGTTCGATCTGGTGCTCGTCGTTGAGGCGGCGGGTGCCCTTGAAGAACGGCTGGCCGGCCTGGTTTTCGGCCATGAAGTCACGCACGAACTTGCCGGTCTGGATGTCGCGCAGGACCGCCTTCATCTTGGCCTTGGTCTCGTCATAGGGCAGGATGCGCGGGCCGGAGACATATTCACCATACTCTGCCGTATTGGAGATTGAATAGTTCATGTTGGCGATGCCGCCTTCATAGATCAGATCGACGATCAGCTTGACCTCGTGCAGGCATTCGAAATAGGCCATTTCCGGCGCGTATCCGGCCTCGACCAGAGTTTCGAAACCCATGCGGATCAGCTCGACAAGGCCGCCGCAGAGCACGGCCTGTTCGCCGAAGAGATCGGTTTCGCATTCCTCGCGGAAGTTGGTCTCGATGATGCCGGAGCGGCCACCGCCGATGGCCGAACAATAGGAAAGACCGATTTCCAGCGCCTTGCCGGACGCATCCTGATGCACCGCCACCAGGCAGGGCACGCCGCCGCCTTTGACATATTCGCCGCGCACGGTATGGCCGGGGCCCTTGGGCGCCATCATGATCACATCGACGCCCGCTTTCGGCTCGATCAGGCCGAAATGCACGTTGAGACCGTGAGCGAAGGCGATGGCGGCGCCTTCCTTGAGGTTGTCATGCACGTATTTGCGATAGGTTTCGGCCTGAAGCTCGTCGGGCATGGTGAACATGATCAGGTCGCACCAGGCGGCGGCTTCGGCAATACCCATGGTCTTGAGCCCTTCGGCTTCGGCCTTGGCGGCGCTGGGCGAGCCTTCGCGCAGGGCGACGACGACGTTCTTGGCGCCGGAATCACGCAGGTTGAGCGCGTGGGCGTGGCCTTGCGAGCCATAGCCGAGGATGGCCACTTTCTTGTCCTTGATCAGGTTGATGTCGCAATCGCGATCGTAATAAACGCGCATGTTGGCGGTCCTTTGTTCGTTGGGTGTGTTGGTGTTGGCGCGACCAGAGCGGATTTACCGAGAGAGAAATTTCGCAAATTGTTGTGATTGGCAAAGATGTGAAATATCTATGTGTCAGAACAGAGAAACGAGAGATTTCAATGCTCGACGATACCGACCGGCGGATTCTGCGTCACATGCAGGCCGATCCGGCGCTGACCAACACCGAGCTGGCCGAGCTTTGCGGGCTGTCACCGGCGAGTTGCTGGCGCCGGGTGGAGAAGATGCAGGCGCAAGGCATCATCGAGGGGCAGGAGGCGATCATCGACTGGCGTGCGCTGGGCTACAGTGTGGAGGTGTCGCTGCGCATCACCCTCGACAAGACCCAGACGCGGGCGTTCGACGAATTCATCGCCGCCGCGCGGGATGTGCCGGAAGTGATCGAAATCCAGACCTTTCTGGGCCGGGTGGATGTGCGCCTTTCGGTGATCGCGCGCGATATGGGACACTATCAGCAGGTCTATCGCAGCCGCATCCTGACCCTGCCGCATATCGCGGATATCGAGGCGCTGATGCATGTGGCGCGGATCAAGGATGTGGAGGCACTGCCGGTATGATCGATCTGGATGCCACGGACCGGGCGATTCTGCGCGCGCTGCGCCGGGACGCGACGCAGAGCGCGGGCGCGATCGGGCGCAAGCTGGGGTTGTCGCAACCGGCGGTGTGGCGGCGGATCAAGCGGCTCAGTGAGGCCGGGGTGATCAAGGGGCGGCGGCTGGTGCTCAACCGCGAAAAGCTGGGTTTTGGCGTGACGGTTTTCCTGGGGGTGAAGCTGGCCACCAAGGGGCGGGTGAGCCTGGAGGATTTCGAGCGCGCGGTGTCGGCGATTCCCGAGGTGCAGACGGTCGAGCATATCCTCGGGCTTTACGATTATCGCCTGCGCGTGGTGGCGCGCGACATTCCCGATTTCGAGCGGGTGCTGCGGCGCCGGATCATGACCCTGCCGGGGGCGGGGGATGTGGAGGCCAACGTGCTGCTCAGCGAAGAACGCCTGCTGGGGCCGATCGGCGGGTGAGCGGGGCTCAGGCGCAGGCGAGCAGGGCTTCGGCCTCGTATTTCTTCAGCGAATAGCGGGTCATCGGGTCGGTGCAATCGGGCCGATCGAGACCGGGAAACAGCGTCAGGATTTCGTCGCGCTCGTGGTCTTCCAATACGTCCAGCGCCTGGCGACCCGGAAACAGGCTTTCGCTGGGGCAAGCCTCGGCAAAAACGATCTGATGCTGGTCGAGCAGGAAATGGTAATAGGTGACCTCGGACCCCGGAACGATGCGGATCGTCGTGTCATTCACCAGATGTTTGGCCGCAACCAGCACCTGTGACTGACCGAACAGCAGCTCGGCATGGGCGCCGGTGATCAGCATCCTGTGATTTTGCGAAACCCAGAGGTCGCGGACATTGCCGAGCGCGCCGGATTTGATCCGCACCGGCGCATTTGCGCCCTGTGCAGCGGTTCTCACGCCGCCGATCCAGCGGATCGGTTGGGCGCCGTCATCAAGGGTCTGGACCAGATCGCCAGGTTGCAGGGTTTCAATCGGGCGGGGGCCGTCCGGGGTTTCGATCAGCGTGCCGCAGGCAAAGCAGATGGTGGCCAGAACGTTGAGATCGCTGGAAAAAAGCCCGTCGGAGTTTTCAGAGCCGGTGATGATGCCATCGCCATTGAGGTCGATGTCCTCGTTTGTGGAAACTCTGAGCGGGCCGTTTTGAGCCGCGAGCGCGCCAAGAATATCGACGCCCGCAACAACTGCCATATCACCCAGCACCGGCGCGCCGCTGTCCGAGGATGTCAGCCCGGAGGCGTCGAATTCGAGATAGCGGTCGCCCATGTTGTTGCGCCCGGTGTCGATATCGGCGCTGCCGGAATAGGTATAGAGCGGTTGGTCGAGGTAGTAATCGGTCGCGTTGGCATAGACGGTGACGCCGGTAATCACCGAATTGGCATTGAGGCTGCCGTCCGGGTTGGCGTTTTCCACATGAAAGACGACGATATCGTTGGCGCCGAAAACCGCCGTTCCATTGTGGATCATCAACTGACCGCCTTGACTGGCGTTCGAGTTGGTATGCGGGTCACCAATAATGCTGAAACCGTTTAACAACAGCGTTGTATCGGCCATTTTACCTGCTCAGCGCGGCGCTGCTCGGCGCCTTTTCTGCCTCAGTTGATTATCTTTTGAGGCATTTTGGCGGCGAAATGAGGCGAGAATGTGGCAGGGGCAGCGGGCTGTCGCTCCAAGGCAACAGTTTGGCGATTGAAATCCGGGCCAGCACCTGTGAGAAATGGAGCCTGTGCGATAGAGGAGACAGCCCATGACCGCCCTGCTCGATACCGTCGATCCCGATGGCCTTCTGGAATTTTCGGTGGTGTTCACCGACCGCTCGCTCAACCACATGTCGGCCGCGTTTCAGGGCGTGATGCGCGACATCTCGGGGACGCTGAAGGAAGTCTACAACGCCGATGGGGTGGCGCTGGTGCCAGGTGGCGGCACCTATGGGATGGAGGCGGTGGCGCGCCAGTTTGGCCATGATGCGCACGCGATGATCGTGCGAAACGGCTGGTTCTCCTATCGCTGGAGCCAGATTTTCGAGGCCGGGGATTTTGCCGCGAAAACCACCGTGTTCAAGGCGCGCCAGACCGGCAACGACGCGCGCGCGCCGTTTGCGCCCGCCCCGATCGCGGAGGTGACGGCGGCGATCCGCGAGGCCAAGCCCGAGGTGGTGTTTGCGCCGCATGTGGAGACTTCGGCCGGGCTGATCCTGCCCGACGATTACATCACCGCGCTGGCGGCGGCGGCGCATGACGTCGGCGCCCTGATGGTGCTCGATTGCATCGCCAGCGGGGCCGTCTGGGTCGACATGAAGGCGACCGGGGTGGATGTGCTGATCTCGGCGCCGCAAAAGGGCTGGTCGGCGTCGCCCTCGGCGGGCTTGGTGATGATGTCGACGCGCGCACTTGAGCGGCTGGAAAAGTCCAGCTCGGACAGTTTCGCGCTCGATCTGAAGAAATGGCATTCGATCATGCAGGCCTATGAAAACGGCGGCCATGCCTATCATGCCACCATGCCGACAGATGCGCTGCGCGCCTTCCGCGACACCATGCTGGAGACCCGCGACTACGGCTTCGAGCGGCTGCGCGAGGCGCAATGGGCGCTGGGCAACGGGGTGCGGGCGATGCTGGCCGCGAAGGGCGTGCAATCGGTGGCTGCTGATGGGTTCGGCGCGCCGGGGGTTGTGGTGAGCTATACGTCGGACCCGGAGATCAAGAACGGCAGCAAGTTTGCCGCGCTTGGGGTGCAGATTGCTGCCGGGGTGCCGCTGCAATGCGACGAGCCGGAAGGGTTCAGCACGTTCCGGCTGGGGCTTTTCGGGCTCGACAAGCTTTATGATGTGCCGGCGACGCTGGGGCGGCTCAAGGACGTGCTCGACAAGGTGCTCTGAGCGAAACGCCTGCAAGGGCGCGATGCGGTTTCAGCCGCGTGCGCCGAGACCAAGCTGCATCATCGTCTTGCGCACCGGAGCCATCGCATAGATCGCATTGAGGCCGAGCGCGCGCAGGTCGCGCAGCGGGCGGGCTTCGATCATCGAGGCGCGGTTGAGGAGGTCGATGCCTTTCACCCGCGCCAGCACCTCGAAGTGGCGGCGGCGGTGATAGGTTTCCAGCATGTCGCGGTCGCCGAGCTTGGCCGGGTTGGCCTGGGCCAGTTCGAGCAGCACGTGCATATCGCCGAGCGACATGTTGAGCCCCTGCGCCCCGATCGGCGGCACCACATGCGCGGCCTCGGCGACCAGCGCGATGCGCTCGCCATACATGCGCTCGGCCACCTGGGAAATGATCGGCCAGGTGGTACGCCGCGAGGCCAGGGTAAGCGGGCCGAAAAGGGCGCAGGAGCGGGCGGTCATCTCGGCTTCGAATTCGGGCGTTTCGAGCGCGGCGAGACGTTTGACCTCGGCGCCGCGTTCCATCCACACCACCGCGGAGGACGGCAACCCGTTGTAATCCGGCAGCGGCACCAGCGTGAACGGGCCGCCGGAGCGGTGAATCTCGGTCGAGACATTGTCATGCGGGATCGGATGGGTAACGGCGAAGGCCAGCGCCTTCTGACCGTAGCGCGTGGTTTTTACCGGGATTTTGGCAGCTTCGCGGACCGGCGAGGTGCGGCCATCGGCGGCGATCACCAGGCGCGCGCGCAGGCGGGTTTCGTCGGAGAGCCGCACCCGGGCTTCGGCGGTGCGGGTGAGGAGAGAGGCGGTGCCCACGCCGGGGCGGAACTCGACATTGGGCAGCTCGGCGAGCCGTGCCACCATCTCGCGCCTGAGCAGCCAGTTTGGCAGGTTCCAGCCGAACGGCTTGTCGGAAATGTCTGCGGCGTTGAAATCGCGGGTCAGGCGCGGCTCGGGCGTCTCGCCGCCGGCATCGACGATGCGCATGATCTGCAACTCGGCGGCATGTGGCGCCAGGCGCTGCCAGAGGCCGGCGAAATCGAGCAGGGCTTGGGCGGGTTGCAGGAAGGCGGTGGTGCGCAGATCGGAGCCTTGCGCATCACGCTCGGTGATCGGTGCGGCGGGATCGACGCAGAGCACGGAAAACCCGGCGCTGCCGAACACCGCTGCCGCGGTGAGCCCGGCGACACCGCCGCCGGACACCAGAATGTCGATATCGCTTGTCGTCATGGTAGCGCCCCTTTCGAGCGCGCATCCTATGCCGGGAGCGCGCCGAATGCCAAGCGGCAAGCTGTCTTGGGTGTCTGTCTCAGTCGGTCAGGCGGGCGATGAATTCGGCAAGATCGACCGTGTGATGATGGATGTGGGCGGCGTTGACGGCTTCGGGAGCGACGTGAACCGTGCGCATGCCCAGATCGTGCGGCACGGCGAGGTTGCGCGCATCGTCTTCGAACATCGCACCCTGCGCCGGGGCCAGGCCATCGCGCTCGAACACGCGGGCGAAGGCGCGGGCATCGGGCTTGGGATGGAAATCGGCATGTTCGACGCCATAGATTGCATCAAAAATGCCCGAGAGGCCGCGCGCCGCCACCACCCGCTCGGCATAGGGCGCCGAGCCGTTGGTATAGACGATCTTGCGCCCGGGCAGGGCCATGATCGCACGGCGCAACTCGGTATCCTGTTCGAGATGGTCGAGCGAGATCTCGTGCACATGGGTCAGGTAGGGCGCGGGATCGACGCCATGTTCCTGCATCAATCCGGCCAATGTGGTGCCGTATTTGTGCCAGTAATGCTTGCGCAGGTGGTTGGCGCGGACGCGATCCACGCCGAGCGAATCCATCACGTATTGGGTCATCCTGACTTCGATCTGATCGAACAGCCGGGCCTTGGGAGGATAAAGCGTATTGTCGAGGTCAAAGACCCAATAGGCGACATGAGAGAAAAGCGCTTTTGGCATGGGACATGTCTACGCCGCGCCCGAGTGTGGTGCAATGGCGCAGGCGGCGGCCATGGGGCTTGATGCAGCGGCGGAATAGAGGTCTATTCAAGCCGGGACACCGAGGGGATGAGATGAAAGAGGCCAGAACCGCGCAGAAAGACGCTTATTCGCTCCTGTTGGAGGCGATCGACGTGGGGGAGTTCCGGCCCGGCGATCGGCTGGTGGAGAGCGATCTGGCGGAGAAATTCGGCGTCTCGCGCACCCCGATCCGCGAGGCATTGCAGCGGCTCGAAACCCAGCGTCTGCTGACCCGCGACGGGCGCAGCCTGATCGTGGCGTCGCTCGATCACAACCAGATGGCCGAGCTTTACGTGGTGCGCGCCGAGCTGGAGGGGCTGGCGGCGCGGCTGGCGGCGAAACATGCCACCGATGAAGAGGTGCGGGTGCTGCGCGAGATGGTGGCGCAGGACCGCAAGCTGACCGCTGACGCGGCGGCGCTGGCGCGGGCCAACCGGCGCTTTCACCGGCAATTGCATCTTGCCTCGCACAATCGTTTCCTGGTGCAGCAGCTCAACCTCGTGCATCAGTCGATGGCGCTGATGGAGACCACATCGCTGGCCGTGGAGGGGCGCGGCGAGACGGCAATGAACGAGCATGCCGCGATTGTGGCGGCGATCGAGGCGCGCGACGAACAGGCCGCGCAGAGCGCTCTCAAGGATCACATTTCACAGGCTTTCATGACCCGGCTCAAGCTCGATGCGCGGGCTGCCGACGGTTAGAGCGTTTCGGGCTAAGCCGGAATCAAAATACGCGGCCTTGCGGGTGCCGCTCTGACGCGTATTCCGATCCACATGTTTCGATGTAAACCTGAAACGCTTCAGGAGTCGGGGCCTTGGGATTTGGTACTGTCGAGGGAATGGCCGTGCGCCGTCTTGTCCCAGAAGAACGGCTGGAACACCAGTTCGTAGAGTGCCTTGTAGGCGGCGATGGCGCCGATCGGATAGTAGAAATGCAAGGTCGGCACCCAGGCCAGCAGGTGCCGGTGTTTCGGGCCCGAGACGGCGGTGGCGTTGACCAGGATGGTGATGACCTCGACCATCAGGAAGAACAGGCCGAAATTCAGCAGCACCGAGCGCGGCAGCAGCGGGTCGAGCGGGTGCGGCAGGCCGAGTAGCACCAGCCAGAACGACCACAGGAACGGTGCCAGCACGAATTGCGACAGGGCGGTGATGAAATGCGCCTGGAAACCCCAGAATTTCAGGTGCCCCATCTGCCGGTAGAGCTGAAGCGGGCGGCGCATGTGCACCAGATAGGTGACCATGTAGCCCTTGAGCCAGCGCGAGCGTTGCCGGACCCAGGGCCAGAACCGGCAGTTGGCTTCCTCGCCGGTGGTGGTGGCGATCATTTCGGTGCGGTAGCCATGGCGCGCCAAACGGAATCCCAGATCGGCATCTTCGGTGACATTATGGGCATCCCAGCCGCCCAGTTCCTCAAGCACCTCGCGACGAAAGAACAGCGTGGTGCCGCCGAGCGGAATAGCCAGCCCGAGCCGGGCCATGCCGGGCAGCATCAGGCGGAACCAGGCGGCGTATTCCACCGTGAAGCAGCGCGCCAGCCAGTTCTGTTGGCTGTTGTAATAGTCCAGTATCCCCTGAAGGCAGACGACATCCTCGGGCACCTGGGCGAAGCGTTCGACCACGCGATCGATCTGATCCGGGTCGGGCGCGTCTTCGGCATCCCAGATGCCGACGATCTCGCCATCGCAGAAATCGAGCGCATAGTTCATCGCCCGCGGTTTGGTCTTGGGCACGCCTTCGGGCACCTCGACGACGCGGATCCAGGGCTGCAGGGTGCAGCCGGCGATGGCCTCGCGGGTGAGGTGGTCGTTTTCCTCGAGCACCAGCACCACGTCGAGCAGCGGCTTGGGATAGGTCAGCCGGCTCAGGCGGGCGACGAGATGCTGTGCGATCTCGGTCTCCTTGAACAGCGGCACCAGCACCGAGACGCGCGGCAGGTCGCCCTGGCCGAGCGGCGGCGCGGAATCGGCCGCGGGCACCGGCGCCGACATATGCGCGATATAGGCCGACAGCCGCAGACCGGCGGCGACGAGGAGGGTGAAGCTGGCCCAGAGGGCGATTGCGGCAAACACGTGGGTCGGCTGCCACAGGGTGAGCGCGAGGAGCAATGCGACGCCCAAGACAGTAAGGCCGAGGCGGCGGCGCCCGGCGGGACGCCAGTTGCGGCAGCTCTCGGCGATCGGCACACGCGCAGAAGCCTGGACGATAAGGGTTTCGCGGTGGCTGCGGGCCAGCGTTGCCTGGATATCGCAGGCCGGGGCAAGCACCAGTTCGGCAGGCGGCGCGCGCTCGCCCAGCAGGCTGAGCACATGGGTGAAATCCTCGAACCGCGAGGCGACAATGCGCAGGGTCTGGCCGTCGGCGGCGATGCGCCAGGGCAGGACGCTGTGATTGAGGCAGAGCCGCAGCGGGATCAGATCGGCCAGCAGGGGATCGGCGGGGTCGCGGGAAAGATCGACCCGGGGCAGGCCATGAAACCGTGACAGGGCGGTTGTCATCTCGGCGGCGCTGAGCAGGCCTTCGGCAATCAGGATATGATCGAGCGAGGTCTGGCTGCGGGCCTGGATGTTGCCCGCTTCAAGCAGCGCGCTGGCGCTGACCAGCCCCGATGCGAGAAGAAAGCGACCGAAATCATCACCCGGGCGCTGCCTTTCGGGCAGTTGCCGCGCCTGCTGCATTGTCATTCCTAACCCTTGTCCCGCCCGGAGGCGGATTTGTCCCAAGGTTCAGGATTCCTTCATGTGGCTTAAAATATGGTTAATTTTCGCCGTCGATCCCGCAGGTTTACCCTAGGTAATGGTTAACCGGGTGTTAACGTTTCGACGCTGACTCGCGGCAAAATCAGGGCCGCGCGGCCTGTTTTTCCATTTCCGCGGCAAAACGCTCGAACAGGTAGAAGCTGTCTTGCGGGCCGGGGGAGGCTTCGGGATGGTATTGCACCGACCAGACCGGGCGATCCTGCATCCGGATGCCGCAATTGCTACCATCGAAAAGTGAAACATGTGTTTCCAGCACGCCCGCGGGCAGGGTCTGGCTGTCGACCGCGAAACCGTGGTTCATCGAGGTGATCTCGACCTTGCCGGTTTCGAGATCCTTGACCGGATGGTTGGCGCCGTGATGGCCATGGTTCATCTTGATGGTTTTGGCGCCCAGCGCCAGGGCCAGCATCTGATGGCCGAGGCAGATGCCGAATACCGGCACGGCGCTGCGCTCGAGAATGGTGCGGATCATCGGCACGGCGTAGACGCCTGTGGCCGCCGGATCGCCGGGGCCGTTGGACAGGAACACGCCGTCGGGCGCGTGCGCCAGCACCTCATCCGCCGTGGCCGAGGCGGGCAGCACGGTGACATCGCAGCCGACCGAGGCGAGGCAGCGCAGGATGTTGCGCTTGGCGCCGTAATCCAGCGCCACGACCTTGTATTTCGCCGCCTGCTGGCGGGGATAGCCATCGGGCCAGGCCCAGCGCATCTCGTCCCAGCGATAGCTCTGGGCGCAGGTCACCTCGCGGGCCAGATCCATGCCTTCGAGCCCGGCAAAGCCGCGCGCGGCGGCGACCAGCGCCTCGATGTCGAAATCGCCCTGCGCGTCATGCGCCAGGGCCACATGCGGCGCGCCCTGCTGGCGGATGGCGCGGGTCAGCCGGCGGGTATCGACGCCGCCGATGGCGATGCGCCCGCGCGCGGCGAGCCAGCCCGAAAGCGGCTCGGCGGCGCGCCAGTTCGACGGCTGGGTCGGATCCCATTTCACCACCATGCCCGAGGCCACCGGATCGCCGGCCTCGTCATCGTCGGGATTGACCCCGGTATTGCCGATATGGGGAAAGGTGAAGGTGACGACCTGACCGGCATAGGAGGGATCGGTCATGATTTCCTGATAGCCGGTCATCGCGGTGTTGAAGCAGAGCTCGGCCGTGGTCTCGCCGGTGGCGCCGAAACCCTGGCCATAAAACAGGGTGCCGTCGGCCAGCGCCAGGCAGGCGGTGGGGCGGGAATGGGTATCGAGCGCCATGCGAGTCTCTCCGGGGGAATTTGGCGGAACCTAGGCTGGTGCCCGGCGAGGGTCAAGAGGGGCGGGGGGCGCTGCCGTGGCCGCGGGACGGGCATTGCGGAGATGCCGTGGGCCGGGGATATTCGCGCCTGCCGTGGCGTCAGGGCAGAGCCCGTAAAACTTGCATGGCGCGGATTGATTGGGTAAGCATCGGCACTCTTGCAAACCACGGGGATGGCAGAGATGGACCTGAGAGAGCGCGTTTCAAGCGCATTGAAACAGGCGATGAAGGACAAGGCGGCCGATCGGCTGTCGACCCTGCGTCTGATCAGCGCCGCCATCAAGGATCGCGACATTGCCGCGCGCGGCGAGGGCAACGACGGCGGAGTCGACGACACCGAGATCCTGGCGATCCTGGGCAAGATGGTGAAACAGCGCCAGGAAAGCGCGCGCGCCTATGAAGAGGGCGGCCGGCTGGACCTGTCGGAGCGCGAGCTGAACGAGATCGTGATCATCGAGGAATTCCTGCCCCGCAAGCTGTCGGAGGAGGAAGTGCAGGAGGCCGTGGATGCGGCGATCTCCAAGGTCGAGGCCAGCTCGATCCGCGACATGGGCAAGGTGATGGGCGAGCTGAAATCGCAGTTCACCGGCCAGATGGATTTCGGCGTCGTCGGGCCGATGATCAAGGACCGGCTGAGCGCCTGATCGCGGCGTGGGTGGCGGGGTGAAACCCCACCCTGCGCAGGCCGTTGGGCCATGCCGGCAGGAGCACCGTTCTGACGCCGACCGACCGCACGCCGGTGTTGCAGCGTCCCGACAGGTTAACCTCTCCAATCCGGCGAAACCCGGCGTATGTCTCCCGGCTGACATCCGGCTGACTCCCGGCTGCCGCCAGACCTTCATCAATGATTAACCCGAAACCTGAACGCGGCGCGCGGTGGTGTTGCGTGCGCACGCTATTGCGCGGGGCACCGTCACGGTGCTCTCAGGCGTCGTTAACTCCCTGTTGATACCTCCCTTTCCTGCCCGGGCGTGATGCCTCGGGACGTTATGGATCTGGAAACGAACAGCATCCCGCCGCAACCGCGGGGGTGTGGAAAGGGAAGCCGATGAACAAGGCAATTACCGATGGTGTGGTGTTTATGCCGCCCGCATTCGCAAACGGGCTCGATGTCTGGTCGCGCCAGAACGGCACGCCGGGCTCGGACACTTATGCCAGCGCGATGAACGCGGCTTTTGTGCCGGCGGATCAGGATTTCGCCGGATGCCTGGAATTGCAGAAAGTCGACGCCACCCAGAAGGTGCGTTACATGGGTGAAACCCCGCTGCTGCCGGGCTGCTATCTGCGCATCACCGTGCGGATCAAGGCGATCAGCGGCAACCTTCCCAACGTGCGCATCGCCGGATGGGCCGGCGGCGCCGGCGGCGCGCATGTGGCGGGGCTGGTCGAGACCGGCCCGGCCACGACGCTGACCCAGTATGGCGAGGTTGTCGAAGTCAGCGCCATCGTCGGCGGCGGGCAGCGCGGCGGCGTCGACATGGTGTGGGGTGCGGCGGCGCTTTACGGCCATTTCGGGCTCGATCTGACCGGCCCGACGGGCGGCATCGTGCGGATCGACGACATCATCATCGAGGATATCACCAGCGCCTTTCTGCGCGACATGCTGGGCACGGTGGATGTGCGCGACTATGGCGCGCTGGGCGATGGCAGCAGCGATGACCTGGCCGCCTTCGAGGCCGCCGATGCCGATGCCGCGGGGCGCACCGTGATGGTGCCTGCAGGGGTCTACCACCTGGGCGATTCGATGACGTTCGAGAACCGGGTGCAGTTCGAGGGCACGGTCACGATGCCCGACACGGCGGTGTTCTCGCTGACCAAGAATTTAGACCTGCCCGCCTATATCGACGCCTTCGGCGACGACGTTCTGGCGTTTCGCAAGGCGTTTCAATCGCTTCTGGGCGGTTCCGGGCATGAATCGCTCGACATGGGCGGGCGCAGCATCGCCGTTCACGCGCCGATCGACCTGAGCGCGGCGGCGCCCAACCGGACCACCTATGCCACCCGCCGGGTGATCCGCAACGGCCAGTTCGACGCCCGCGAAAGCGCCGCCTGGGACGAGGATGTTGTGACCAGCCAGGCGACCTATTCGACCAGTTCCGGCACCAAGCTGACCGGGGTGGTGAATGTCGCCAATATCGCGGTGGGATCGCTGGTTGAGGGCACCGGCGTGGGCCGCGAGGTCTATGTCCGGGCGCGCAACGTGGCGACCCAGGAGCTGACCCTCAACACCGAGCTTTACGATGCCGAGGGCACCCAGACCTTTACCTTTCGGAGGTTCAAATACCTGGTTGATTTCAGCGGCTTCGCGCGGATCGACAAGATCGGTTTCACCGATATCGAATTCCAGTGCGGCGGCCGTTCGAGCGGCATCATGCTGGCGCCCACCGGCGTGGCCTTCCGGATCAGCGATTGCTTCATCACCAGGCCGCTGGATCGCGGCATCACCAGCCCCGGCGAGGGCTGTCAGGGGCTGACGGTGGATCGCTGCCAGTTTCTCTCGGAGGAAACCGGAGAATTGGCGCAGAACCGCCGCTCGATCGTGCTCAACACCGCCGGCAGCGATGTCAAGCTGCGCGACAACCGCTCGACGCGGTTCCGGCATTTCGCGGTGATCGCGGGCACCGGATCGATCATCACCGGCAACCATTTCTTCCAGGGCGACGGAGCGCCGAACGGGCTGCGGATGGCGGGGATCGTGTTTACCGCGACCAACACCCGTTCGATCGTGAATGGCAATTATGTCGACAATTGCTTCATCGAATGGACCAACGAGCATGACAATGCGCCGGAATATTCCTCGGAGCTGTCGTTCAGCCAGCTCAACATCTCCGACAACGTGTTCCTGACCAGCCATGTCGCGCCGTGGTTCTCGTTCATCGTGGTCAAGCCCTATGGCGCCGGGCATTACCTCAACCATGTAGTGGTGCAGGGCAATCTGTTCCGCACCATCGGCGGCAATATCGAGCGCGCCGAGCGGGTCGATACCAGCTTTGCCGATCTCAACTACGACCGGGTGGTGAATGTGGCGTTTACCGACAACATGTTCAAACTGATCGACAATCCGGCGTTCAACCCGCTGCTGGTGAACCATGATCAGGCCACGGCGGCGCAGGTCTGGAGCGTGAACTGCGCGCCGAACCTGCCGTTTGGCGGCTATGCGCGGAATGTCGAATCGGTGCAGCCGATCGGGCCGATCCGCGACGCCGGCAACGCGGTGCGCCATGTGCAGCCCTATGTGAACCTCAAGCAGGGGCCGAATGACGACCAGGTCGAGGTGGTCTGGGACCAGCCGCTGCGCGGCGAGGTGGCCGTGAAGGTGCGGATGGACTGAACTCGGGGCGGTTCGAGTTGAATAGAAGCAGCCGGGCGCGGATGTCCCGGCTGCCCGCTTGCGTCGGGCCTGCTGCAAGGTAGATCCGAGTCCTGGGTTCGATGTTGGGTTGAGACGACCAGGCCCTTTCGCGGAAATCCGTGAGAGGGCCTGTTTGCATGCGAGGGCTGATGAGCGGGACTTTCCCGCCTTTTGCATCTGCTGTTATTGCTAACGCGAGCATCTTCTCGCAGTCGCGGCAAGAATACCTCTGCGATGCGGCTTGCGTCGTCAAAGCAGCCGTAAGACGATACCAATCTCGATGAACGTCGAACCAACCTTTCGCTGCAGGCCGTATCAACAAGAAAAGACGCTGACGTTGTTGCCGTTGAACGTTCTTGCTTTAGGATCTGCTTCAAGACCCATGACGACCTCTATATATTTCTGCTGGAACCGCTATCAGCCCTGCCCAGCACAGGGAATTGGGCAAGAGCACGCTGGATGGAAGGTCTGGCAACAACGACATCGTTTCACAAAAATGGGACCGGTCAACGATATGACCGATCCCTCTTTGAATGAACGCAATAGTCTCGGCAGACGCCTTACTTGCGCGCGATTTCCATCCAGTTGCCATCTTTGATGACAGAGATGACCACTTCGTCCGCACCTTGGTGATCGGTTGCGGAATAGGTCACGGTGTTGCCGGAAACGACATCTTCGTAGTTCAGGCTTTCCATGCCCATCTGGAACGACTTGGCATCCAGATCAGGACCTGCTGCTTCCAAGGCACGGACCATCGTGACAGCCGCCGAGTGGCCGAGCAATGCGCCGGTACCGGGGAGCTCTTCGCCTGTCGCCTGAGTATAGCGCGCAAAGAACTTTTGCGCTTCGGGCTTGTCCATGCGGGACAGCAGGTCTGCCCAACCTGAGGCGGCATACATGCCTTCGGTCACGCCACCAGGCACTTTGGCCATGACGGTGTGGAAACCGGCAGAGGAGTTGAGGAAAGACATGTTTGTCAGGCCCAGCTTCTTGGCTGTGCCGGAAACGGTGATTGCCTGACGAACGCCCAAGGCCAATGCCACGATTTCACAACCTTCTGAGTTCAGCTTTTGCAGCGCGCCCACGAAATCCGAATCGTCTGGCTTGTGCGTCGTCTCGGTGACGAAGTTCAGTCCTTCGGTTTCGGCAGAAATGGATTCAGCGCCTTCTTTAATGTCTAGGCCAAAGTCGGTCGGCAGGTACATGGCACAGACGTTGCTGACGCCCTTCTGCTCGGCCAGGTAGGTCACGCCAACGCGGATCTGATCATAGTAGGTCGCGGTGCCTGCGTAATGCAGCGGCGATAGAGGCTCGGCCATCTGGCGCGCGGCGGACAATGGCGAAACGTTTGGCACGTTCTTCGCGTCTTGCAGATTGAAGGCTGCAATGTTCATTGGTGTTCCCAAGGATAACAGCATCGCAAAAACCTTGTCGCCGTTGACCAGCTTGTTCATGCCCTGGATCGCTTTGGGCATCTGGTAGCCGTGATCCTCGACGATGAATCGGATCTTGCGGCCATGAATACCGCCTGCGTCGTTCACTTCGTCAAAGACCAGCTGTGCCGCTTTGGTCGCTGGCGCGCCGAAGGCGGCAAAAGGGCCGGACAGGTCGTTGTTGGACCCGATCAGGATTTCGGTCTCTGTGATACCTTGCTCGGCATAGGCTGGTGCGGCGGCCATCGCAGCGGCAACGGCTGCCGTCGCCAGTGTGGTTGATAGGTATTTCATTGGTCTTCTCCCTTTTGTGTTTTCATGTGAAAATCACGACCCGATGATGTCAATACATCTGGTTGATCAACTCTCCATGTTTGGTTTCCACAAAGCTGCGCTTGAGCTTCATGGTCGGCGTAAGTTCATCATCGTCCGCTGTCAGCAGAACGTCGATCAGGCGGAAATCTTTGATCTGTTCGACGCGCGCGAAGTCCTTGTTCACGTTTTCGACCGTCTCACGGATCAAGTCTTGCACCTCTTTTGCTGCACAAAGAGAGGCGTAATTCGAGAAAGGCACGCGCCGATCTTGGGCGAACTTTTCGACGTTCTCCTGATCGATCATTACAAGACAGGTCAGGAATTTGCGTTTGTCCCCGATCACTACGACGTCCGAGATGTAAGGTGAGAATTTGAGCTTGTTCTCAATCTCGGCCGGGGTGATGTTCTTGCCCCCCGCGGTGATGATAATGTCCTTCAGGCGGCCAGTGATCTTCAGGAAACCCTGATTGTCCATCGTCCCCACATCGCCCGTGCGCAGCCAGCCGTCTTCGGTGAAGGTTTCCGCTGTCTTTTCGGGGTTTTTCCAATAGCCCTGAAACACATTGCCCGCCTTGTATTGCACCTCGCCCTCGGGCGAGATCCGGATCTGGGCTCCTGGCAGGGCGGGACCGACTGTGCCGATCTTGTTGTTGCCCTCGCTGTTGATGGAAATCACACCAGAGCTCTCGGTCATGCCATAGCCTTCGAGGACGGGCACACCAATGGATTGATACCAGTGCAGCAGCTCAGGCGAGATGGGTGCCGCACCCGAGCCACCCCGGCGCAATCGGTCCATCCCGATCATGCGCCGCAGGTTCTGCAACAAGGCAATGTCCCAAAAGCGGTAGGCAAGGTTGGTCCCAAAGGGGACAGGCTTTCCGTCCGCCAGATAACTTGCACGGGCGCCGCCAGCTTTCAGGGCTTGGGCATAGGCCCATTTCTGCATCCCTGTCGCATCGCCAATGCGAATAGCGACCTGAGAATATATCTTTTCCCACAGGCGCGGTACAGCAACAAAGGTCTGCGGGCTGACTTCTTGCAGGTTGTCGAAAATTGTTTCGGGGCTTTCCGCGAAGTTGATGGTGGAGGCCGCCGCGATCGGCGCATTGACAGAGAACACTCGCTCCAGAATGTGGCACAGGGGCAAAAAGCAAAGCTGATCATCGGTGTCGAAGACATGCCCTTCGCGCAGTCCGGCCGAGACTGAATACATCAGGTTGCCGTGGCTGATCATAGCGCCTTTGGGCCTGCCTGTCGTGCCGGAGGTATAGACGAGAATGGCGGTATCTTCAGGCTTGGTAGCGTCGATTGAGGTATCAAACGCCTTCGGATTTGCCGCGTCATATTCCGCCCCGATTTCATAAAGCTCATCCAGAAAGATGATCTGCGGGTCCGTAAACCCATGCAGCCCATCCCGTTCGATCACGATGACCTTGACCAGGTTGGGCATCTGATCACGAACCTGCAAGAACTTGTCCAGCTGTTCATCGTTCTCTACCAACAGGAAACGGCTGTCGGAGTTGTTGACGAGATACTCCAATTGACCAGCAGAATCGGTGGTGTAAACGCCCGAGCAAATCCCGCCCACAGACTGAACGCCCATGTCGGTATACATCCATTCCTTGTTGTCCTCGGACAGGATCGACACCACTTCACCACGCTTGAGGCCCAAGGACACCAGCCCGAGGCCAAGATGTTTGGCGCGGGTGAAATAGTCTTGCCATGAATGGGATCGCCAGATGCCGAATGTCTTTTCGCGGTGCGCCGTGCGATCGCCCAATGCCTGACAGCGCAACCGGAACAGCTTCGGCGTGGTGTCCATGCCGTCGATGTAAAACGGACCTTGGGACAGATCGGCGTTGATCGTGATCCCATGCACTTTTTCCTGAGGGGGGAGTGTGTCTGTCATGATCAATCCCTATCGCCACGTCTTGCGTTGTTTCCAACGCCGTTGCCCGCGCTGGTTCTCAGCCTGGCTGACGCCAAGATAGAATTCCTGAATGTCTTTGGATGCCGCCAAAACCTCGGCGCTGTCGTTCATCACGATGCGTCCCAACTCCATCACATAGCCATAGTCGGCCGCATCAAGCGCCACCTTGGCGTTCTGTTCGACCAGCATCATCGTGACTTTCTGCTCTTTGTTGAGCCGCACGATGATCTCGATGATTTCCTGCGTCAGCAGTGGCGACAGGCCGAGGCTCGGCTCATCCAGAAGCATCAGCTTTGGATGCGACATCAGCCCGCGCCCGATGGCCAGCATCTGTTGTTGCCCACCCGAAAGTGTACCTGCGCGTTGGGACCGGCGATCTTTGAGAATTGGAAAATAGGAGTACACCATTTCCTCATCATCGCTGATCGTGCTGCGGTTTTTACGGGTGTAGGCCCCCATCGCGATGTTCTCGGCCACAGTCATCAGCGGGAAAATCTCGCGCCCCTCAGGCACATGCACGATGCCGCGGCGTACAATTGCATCCGGCTCTAGGGACTGAATGTCAGTCCCGTTCATCTTGATGGTACCCTTTTCGGGGTCCATCACGCCTGAGATAGTCTTCAAAAGCGTCGTTTTACCCGCGCCATTGGCCCCCAGAACCGTAACGATCTGGCCTTCGAGGACTTTCAGGCTCACGCCGCGAATGGCCATTATGGGGCCGTAATAGCTTTCAAGGTTGTCGATCTGCAAAACGACGTCAGCTCCGACGACGTGCGACTGGCGGCGCGGGAGAACTACAGCTCGGTGGAGCACCTGAAGCGCTACACCACGCTCGGCATGGGTACGGACCAGGGACGCACCAGCAACGTCAACGGCCTGGCGATCATGGCCGCCACCCTCGGGCGCGAGATACAGGAGGTGGGCACCACCACCTTCCGTCCGCCGTTCTCGCCGATCACACTCGGCGCGGTGGCGGGCATCGAGGTC
>CBDUGF010000038.1:0-27697 GCA_965366835.1 uncultured Rhodobacterales bacterium | reverse complement strand
CGGGCTCGCCGTGGCTCCCGATGATCACGGTTCCGATCCCGACGATGCCGGTGTGCCGCTGGTCCGCCGCATGCCGCGTGTGTGTCGCGAGCGCCTGCTCGAAGAGTCGGTGGATGATCTCAGCCATGCGCTCGCCACCGCCGCCATCCGCGAATTGTGGGAGGAAACCGGGCTGATCCTGGGCCGGCGCGGCGCCTGGGCAGACGAACCGCCAGAGGATTGGGCCGGGTTTGCCGATCTGGGCTATCTTCCCGATGCCCACCCGCTGCAATTCGTGTTTCGCGCCGTGACCCCGCCGGGCCGCCCGCGCCGCTTCGATGCCCGCTTCTTTCTGGTCGATGCCGACGAGGTCGCCAACGATCTCGATGATTTCTCCGCCGCGCAGGATGAGCTGTCGCATCTGCAATGGATCCCGGTCAACGAAGTGCGTGGCTTCGACCTGCCCTTCATCACCGAAGTGGTGCTGGCCGAGGTCGCGGCGCGCGCCCGCGATCTCACGCCGCCCGACAACGTGCCGTTCTTCAACAATACCGAAGAGGCCAGCCTGTTCGAGCGTCTCAAGGGCCGCGGCCCCCTGTCGGGCAAGCTGATCACCTACGATTGATCCCGGCACAGGGTGGGCAAGCTGCCCGACTGCCCGCTACCCCAACAAGACCAGCGCCAGAATGCTGGCGGTGAGAAAGCCGATCCCGGCCAGTTCCCTGCGCGCCATCGTCTCGCCGAAAAACAGCACCGAGGCGGCGATCGAGAACATCACCTCGACCTGCCCGACCGCGAAAACGTAGGCCGCGTTCTGCAAGGTGAAGGCGGTGAACCAGCAGATCGAGCCGCCAAGCCCGGTGAGCCCCATCCAGACCGCGGTCTTGCGCGCGCCGATCACCCGGGCCAGCTGTCCTTTCTCGCGCCATCCGAGCCACGCCGACAGCGCCAGCGTCTGCGCCGAGGTCACGATCGCCAGCGACACCACCGCGCGCAGGAAGGCGTCATCCGACGGCACCTCCAGCGTCGCCCCGCGATAGCACACTGCCGAAATCGCGAAGAACGCGCCCGAGAGCAGGCCCAGCCCGGCCGCCCGGTTCATGATGCGCCGGGCAAAGCCGCCCGCCCCGCCGGGCGTGTCCGACAGGATCAAGACCCCCACCAGCCCGAGAACGATCGCCGCCAGCCCCCAGAGCGACACCGTATCGCCGAGCAGGACAAACCCCATCAATGCGGTCTGCACCACTTCGGTTTTCTTGAACGTGATCCCGACGGCGAAATTGCGATGGGCGAAAATCGCCACCACGCACCATGTCGCCAATATCTGCCCCAGCCCGCCGATCATCGCATAGGCCCAGAACGCTGGCGACAGCGCCGGCCAGCTCGCCCCGCTCCACAAGAGATAGCCCGCCGCAAGGCTCACAACGAAAGGCATCGAGTAGAAGAACCGCGCCAGCGTAGCGCCGCCCGCGCTCAGCGCGCCGCCGCTCAGGGTCTTTTGCAGCATGAAGCGCAGCGTCTGAAACGCCGCCGCCGCGATGGAAAGCGCGATCCAGGCCATGACGCCCTATCGCATGCCCTCAGAGCCTGCGAAAGAGAGGATGCGGCACCGGGTCTTTCGCGCGCCAGAAATAGCGCCGGAAGATCTCGCCATAGGAGCGGAAATAATAGCCGTCGTTGCGCGCCAGAAAGGCCTCGCGATCCTTCGCCAGCCGCTTGGGCAGGTCATACCAGGCCACGCCGGGATGGGAATGATGCACGATATGCAGGTTGTTGTTGAGAAAGATCAGCGCCAGCGGCCCGTGATCCTCGATCAGCACGCTGCGCCCCGGCGCACTTTCATGGGCGCGATGCTCGAGAAACGTGCGGATTTTCAAGATCGACAGGGCGCCGTAGGTGCTCAGAAGGAAGGCCCAGAGCGGCATTTGTCCGAGCGCCGCCATCCACCAGATCACCAGCGCCAGCGCCGGAACATGCCAGAGCCATCCCGCCAGCACGGCGCGATCACCAGCCCCTATTTTCTGCCAATCGCACGTCATGAAGGCGATCTGCCCGATCAGCGGCCCGAGCAGAAGCCGGCCCAGCAGCGTGTTGTTGAACCGGCGCACCGCCTTGGCCCAGCCGGGCTGCCCTTCCCACACCGCTGGATCGAGGAAATTGGTTTCCGGATCGTCATAGGGATCGGTCAGGATCTCGTCATGGTGATGCGCCAGATGGGTATCGCGAAACCGCTTGTAGGGAATCACGAGGCTCAGTGCCGGGAAAACCAGCGCCTCGTTGAGCCATTTCAGGCGCGTCGGATGACCATGCAGCGCCTCGTGGGTCAGCGACGAATGCTGCGCCGCCGCCAGCGTGACCAGCACTATGCCAAGCGGCAGCCAGAGCGCCGCCGCCCATGTCGTCGCCACGCCCCAGACCAGATAGGTCAGCGCCAGCATGCCCCATGTCGGCCATTCGATCCGCCGCCGCTCAGACATGCCGCCCCCAGCGCACCCCGGCCCAGACCCGCTCGTAAACCAGGTAGGCGACAAATCCGATCCCGGTGTTCAGCGCCGCCATCGCGCCGCCCAGCGCCAGCGAACCGGTCATCGCCAGGCCCACCAGGCTCATCATCATCAGGCCAATCGCATTCCAGCAGATCGCCTTTACAAGGCTGCGGCGTCGGCTTTCCATCAAGGCTCCTTTTGCGGGGTGTCACGAAACCGTTACCCCTTGCCCTGCACCGCGCCAATTCCGTAAACGGTTAACAAACCTCCCATATGATGATATATTTCACCAAATGCCGCAAAAAATCGACAAACGCACCCGCGCCACCCAGTTTCGCAGCCGCCTCGAGCAGGCGATGCAGGGTGCGCGCACCAATCAAAGCGCCCTGGCGCGACAGATCGGCGTCGATCGCTCCACCGTGTCGCAGTTGCTGAAAGGGGCCGGTGCGCGGCTGCCCAATGCGCAGGTGGTGGGCGAATGCGCCACGGCGCTGGGCGTGTCGGCGGATTGGCTGCTGTCGCTGTCCGACCGGCCCGAGACCGCGGCCGATCTGCTGGCCACCGCGCTCACCTTCACCAAGGCGCCCCGCGCGCTGGTCGATGAACAGATCTTCGCCTGGCACGCCGAGGCGGCCGGCATGAAAATCCGCCATGTGCCCGCCTCGCTTCCCGACATGCTGAAAACCCGCGCGATACTGGAATGGGAATACACGCCGCATCTCGGGCGCACCACGAGCCAGGCCATCGGCGCTTCCGAGGATCGCCTGACCTGGATGCGCAGCGCGCAATCGGATTATGAGATCGCCCTGCCGCTGCACGAACTGACCAGCTTCGCGCGCGCCGAAGGCTATTACGCCGGGCTCGATCCCGCCCTGCGCCGCGAACAGCTCGACCGTCTGGCGCTGCTGCACGATCAGCTCTACCCGCGCCTGCGGATCTATCTGTTCGATGCGCGGCGGCTGTTTTCGGCGCCGCTCACCATCTTCGGGCCGATGCTGGCGGTGCTCTATGTCGGCCGCAACTATCTCGCCTTCCGCGATACCGAGCGGGTGTCGGCCTTCACCGCGCATTTCGATCAGCTGGTGCGCGAAGCCGCCCTTACCGCGCGTGACTTTCCCGACCGGATCAATGAACTGATCGCACAACTGCCAGGCTGATCAGGGCTTGGGATCGGGGTTTTCCGTATGCCCATCCACCGCGATCACCTGCCCGGAGACATAGCGCGCCGCCTCCGAGGCCAGGAAAAACGCCATCTCGGCGATGTCGCGCGCCTCGACCCAGGTGCGCATCGACGTGCCTGCGGCGTAGCCGGCATAGACCTGGTCGCGCGTCATCCCCTTGGCGACCGCTTCGCGCGCCAGAACGCCCTCCATGCGCGGCCCTTCGACCGAGCCGGGGCAAATCGCGTTGGCGCGGATACCATGCGGGCCCAGCTCCATCGCCAGGGTCTTCATCAATCCGATCACCGCCCATTTCGCCGCCGCATAGGGCGCGCGATTGGGATATCCGAACTGCCCCGCGGTCGATGAGGTCAGCAGCATGGCGCCCCTGCCCGCCCGCTTCATCATCGGTGCCGCGTATTTCGCCGCCAGAAACGCACCCTCCAGATTGACGCTGACGCAGGCCCGCCAATCGGCCAATGCCACTTCTTCCACCGGCGCGTTCGGCCCGGCGATTCCGGCATTGGCACACAAGGTGTCGAGCCCGCCCCATTCGGCCTCGACCTCCTGAAACATCGCCGTCATCGCACCCTCGTCAGTCACGTCCAGCCGGGTCGCGCGCCAGCCCTCGGGGAGGTCATCCGGCAGGGCCAGATCGGCCACCCAGACCCGCGCGCCGCCTTCGCCGAAGCGCTCGGCCATGGCGCGCCCAATGCCAGCAGCGCCCGCCGTGACCAGGACCCGCTGGCTCATCGCGGCGCGCCGATCGCCCGGCCCAGCCCCTCAGGTGCCGCCAGATCGGCATGCGCCTTCGCCACCCTGGCCAAGGCCGCCTCGACATGCGCCGCGGGCGGAGCCGAGCGGCGGGTTTTCAGATCGACATGCAGCAGCATGTGCTCGCCCGTCGCCACCAGCCGCGCGCCCTCGTGCATTTCATGAAACAGATGCATCTTCTTGCCCGCCCCCGCGATCACCTGGGTGCGTATGTCGATCACCGCCCCGGCATGGGCTTCGTCGACATGGCGGATATGGGTCTCGGCGGTGAAATAGCTGCCGCCATTGGCGATATATTCGGCATCGCATCCGATCATCAGCATGAAGCGATCGGTGGCATCGGCGAAGGCTTCGAGATAGCGGCTCTCGGTCATGTGGCCGTTATAGTCGAGCCATTCCGTGGGCACGACCCGCCGCGCCGTCAGCACCGGCGCGCTCACATCCTCCAGCGCATCGACGTGGCGCACCAGCCCCGCCGCCGCTTCAAGCCGCAAATCATGCGCCTTCTGCACCGCGCCCGCGCCCCAGTTCTGCCGCGCCAGCCCGCGCAGGATCTCGACCAGGTTGGTATCGCGAATCCGCTCCAGTTCGCGGATCGAATGCATCCCGGATTGCGCGTCGGACTGATCGGCAATCGCGTCGATCAGCTCGTCGGTCAGTTCGGGCACATCCATCAGCTTGGTCCAGGGCCATGCCAGGCAAGGCCCGAACTGGGCAATGAAATGGCGCATCCCGGCCTCGCCCCCGGCCACGCGATAGGTCTCGAACAGGCCCATCTGCGCCCATCTCAGGCCAAAGCCCATGCGGATCGCCTCGTCGATTTCCCCGGTGGTGGCGATGCCGTCCTTGACCAGCCACAGCGCCTCGCGCCAGACCGCCTCGAGGAACCGGTCGGCGATATGGGCGTCGATCTCCTTTTTCACATGCAGCGGATACATCCCCAGCCCGCGCAGGATCTCCTGCGCCCGCGCGATCATGCCCGCGTCATTGGCCCCGGTCGTCACCAGTTCGACCAGCGGCAGCAGGTAGACCGGGTTGAACGGATGCGCCACCACCACCTGCCCGGGCCGCGCCAGCCCGGCCTGCAATTCCGACGGCTTGTAGCCCGAGGTCGAGGACCCGATCACCGCCGCTTCCGGCACATGCGCCATCAGCTCGGCGTAAACCTTCTGCTTCAGCTCGATGCGTTCCGGCACGCTCTCCTGCACCCAATCGGCGCCCTGCACCGCCGCTTCGATCGTGTCGCAGAATCGCAGCGCGCCCGCCTCGGGCAGCGCCACGTTGCCCAGCCCCGGCAGCGCGCGACGGGCGTTTTCCATCACCTCGCCGATCTTGCGCGCAGCCTCCGGGTCCGGATCGAACACCTGCACATCCCAGCCATTCAGCGCAAACCGCGCCGCCCAGCCGCCGCCAATCACACCACCGCCAATGATCGCCGCAATCTTGCTCATTTCACACCCTTCCGCATTCTTGCCATGTCATAGCCCATCCATTGCATGATCTCGCTGGCCGCTTTCAGCCGGTCCTGGCCGCCCGTCGCCTGCCGGTCCATGATCCAGCCGAATTCGCCACCCGGCGTGCCGATGGCCGCGGTCCGGTTGTCCGCATCCATCCACAGAACCCACAATGCCTTGCCGCCAAACACCTTGCCGCCGACCTCGCGAAACCGCCCCGGGCCGCTCGCTTCCAGCCCGGTTGCGAAAGCCCGGAAACCCGCGTTGCCCGCAGCGTCCCTGTCCAATGCCCGGCTCGACAATCGCAAGCCGCCATCGTGTCGCGCCAGCCGCAATCCGCTCCCCTCCGGCCCAAACCTGTCGGCGCCGGGCTCGGCAAGATAGGGCTGGCCGGGCCAGGCGCGGCGGATGACCCAGGCACCGCTCAGCCGGTCCTCCGTCACGTCGACCTGGCTGGAAATCGGCGCCTTTGTGTCGCGCATCACAGGCGCTGGCGGCGCCGCCACACAGCCCGCAAGCACGAGCAGCATTGCCGGCCAGATCGGCCAGCCCGTCAGACGCGCAGTCATTTCCTGTTCAGCCCATCCATCGTCGCATCCGGATCGGGGCAGCGATGGAATTTCAGCGGCTCGCCCGCGCCTGACCACATCCAGATCGCGGCGTCGCCGGCATTCTCCCCGTCCCACATCAGCAGGCGCGAGTCCTCGAAAACATCGCCTTCCGAGCGACATTCCAGCCTGAGGCGTGTCGCGGACATGTCGCGCAGCTCATGCGCCTCCACGATGGCGCAGCTGTTCTCGTATCCCAGCACCTCTGTCGGCGTAATGGCGATGGGCGCCGGCGTTACGCTGCCGATCCGGGCGGCGTCCTTGCACCATGCCTTGTCCCAGGCCCAGTTGCCCTGCCACCACTCGCCAGCCTCTGCGCCCACCGGCGCGAATGCCAGAACCGCAATCGCCAGAACCTGGCTCATGCCGCCTCCGGCGCGCGCTTGACCAGCCCCAGCTTGTCGCGCACCTCCTGCGGCCCGATCACCCGTGCGCCCATGCGCTCGATGATGCCCACGGCCCGCTCGACAAGCTGCGCGTTGGTCGCCAGAACGCCCTTGTCGAGCCAAAGGTTGTCCTCCAGCCCGACGCGCACATTGCCTCCGGCCAGCACGCTCGCCGCGACATAGCCCATCTGGTTGCGCCCCAGCCCGAAGGCCGAAAAGGTCCAGTCCTCAGGCACATTGTTGACCATCGCCATGAATGTGTTGAGATCGTCCGGCGCGCCCCAGGGCACCCCCATGCAGAGCTGGACCAGCGCCGGGCTGTCCAGAACACCGTCCTTGACCAGCTGCTTGGCATACCACAGATGGCCGGTGTCGAACGCCTCGATCTCGGGCTTCACGCCGAGATGGGTCATCATCCGGCCCATCGCCTGCAACATGCCCGGCGTGTTGGTCATCACATAGTCGGCCTCGGCAAAGTTCATCGTGCCGCAATCGAGCGTGCAGATCTCCGGGCGGCACTGTTTCACATGCTCGACCCGTTCCGCCGCGCCCACCATGTCGGTGCCCTGCTCGCGCAGTGGCAGCGGCTGCTCGCTCGGACCGAACACCATGTCGCCGCCCATCCCCGCGGTCAGGTTCAGCACCACATCGACCTCGGCCTCGCGCATCCGCTCTGTCACCTCGCGGTAGAGATCGAGCCGGCGGCTCGGCGCCCCGGACTCGGGGTCGCGCACATGGCAATGCACCACGGCGGCCCCGGCGCGCGCCGCCTCGATGGCGCTGTCGGCGATCTGGTGCGGGCTGCGCGGCACATGCGGCGAGCGGTCCTGCGCGCCGCCCGATCCGGTCACGGCGCAGGTGATGAACACCTCTCTGTTCATGGCTAGTGGCATGATGCTCTCCTCTGTCTGGCTGTCCGACTCTGCTCCGGCATCTTTCCCAAAAACCCGCCTGAAAGCGACAGGATTCCCTTCATCTTGCCAGAAATACTCCCGCCGGAGGCTGCCACGGCCCGGGGCAAGCGCATGATCCGGAAATCCTGCGCACCAACGCCGGCTTTCAGTCTTTCAGCGAAAGGGTATGGTCGCGCAGCCAGGCCATGAAGCCGCGCGGATCGGTCTTCAACAGCTCGCGCTTGTCGTCGGGGATCGGATGGCCCACGATCGGCGCCTGCGCCTTGTTGCAGCTGTAGACGATCTCGTGCAGCAACAGCCCCTGGCGCAGCGTCGCGGAGAGCTGGTTGGCGATCTGATACCAGCGCGAGTTCGAGCCGGTAAAGCATACCGGCACCACCTGCGCCCCCGACCGACGGATCATCTGGGCGGTGAACACGTTCCATTCGCGCTCTATCGCCGGGCCGAACATGCTGTCCGACGACGCCACGACGCCAGAGGGAAACAGCGTGACCAGACCGCCCGCCTTCAAATGGTCCATAGCCTGGCGCCGCATTTCGACGAACTTCTGCTGCGCATCTTCCTCATAAGGAAACGGCACCGCGATCATGTAGGATGAGGCCACCTCGTCGATCCCGGTCAGCAGCGCGCGGGTGAGAATGCGGTAGTCGCTGCGCACCCGTCCGATCAGATCGGCCAGGATCATGCCATCGACCAGCCCGTGCGGGTGATTGGCCACCACCACGACCGGCCCTTCCTTGGGGATCCGCGCCAGCTGTTCGTCCGGGGTCAGCAGGTCGATCCCCATCACCTTCAGCGTCGCCGGCCAGAATGCCTGTCCGCGCGGCGCGCCCATGCGCTCGAATTTGCGGACCATGCGGATGATGCTGATCTTGCCGGTCATCCACTCGATGGCGCGGATGATGGTGCCCTGCAGCGGGCTGTCAAACGAGTTGGCGTAGGTCAGCGACCGGGCTTCATGCCGGATCGGAGGCGCCGACAAGTCCTGCGCATTTTTCGCACCGGCCTCGTTGCTGTCCCGGTAACTTTCCACCAACTGGGCTGAACCTCGCTTGTCGCTGTGGCGCCCCCACGGGCGTGGTTAGCTGTCCTCTCCGAAGCGATCCGCCACCAGCGACTCAATGGCAAAGGCCAGCGCTTCGGCGTCCGCTCCGAATGTCTGCACGTCAATAGTGCTTCCTTTCGGCGCTGCCAACATCAAAAGCCCCATGATGCTGTCACCGCTGGCGCTGACGCCATCGCGGCTGATCTCTGCCGAAGCGTCAAACCCTTCCACCACTTCGACCAGCTTGGCCGAGGCGCGGGCATGCAGCCCCTTTTCATTGACGATGGTCAACTTACGCAATGTCGTTTCGGTCATGGGCCCTCAAGTCTCGGCACTGATATTCTGGCTGTCTATATACCTGCGTCCCGCCTCTTTCGCCAAGCGGACCGCGTCGGCCACGTTGAGGTGGCGGGATTTCGCAAGCTTGATCAGCATCGGCAGGTTGGCGCCATGAAGCATCCGGCGGTTCTCGGCCGCACAGGCCATCAGCGCCAGGTTCGAAGGCGAGCCGCCGAACATGTCGACCACCACGACCACGCCATCGCCCTGATCGACCGCATCGGCGGCAGCGCAAATCTCGGCCTGCTTTCCGGCCCGGTCGCAATCGGCATCGATCGAGACATAGCGCACACCCTTCTGGGCGCCCACCACATGCTCCATCGCGGCCAGGTATTCCTGCGCCAACCTGCCATGTGCCACGATAACGATCCCGATCAAGCCGGATCCCCTTGATGTCCTGTCCCGCGCTCCCCGCCCCGGGCCTGGCCCAGGGATTCAGACATGCCCTCCCGCCGCCGCTCGAGTTCGCGATGCCTAATTGACACCTGCCAGCCGCCCTTCGCAAGAGCCTTGGCCAGGTTTTCGGCCAATGTGACCGAGCGGTGTTGCCCTCCGGTGCAGCCGAAGCCGATCGCCAGATGCGCCTTGCCCTCTTCCGAATAGGCCGGCAGCAGCATCTCTACCAGCCCGAGCACCTGCTCGAAAAAGGCGCCATAGCGCGCATCCTGGGCGATGTAATCGGCCACCTTCCGGTCGGTTCCGTTCAATCCACGCAGCGATTCCTCCCAGTAGGGATTGCGCAGGAACCGGCAGTCGAACACCATGTCGATGCCGCGCGGCAGCCCGCGCTTGTAGGAAAACGAATTGACCGATACGGCCAGTCCCCGGCCCGCATCCGGCGCGAACCAGTGTTCGACCTCGGCGCGCAACTCATGCGGAGTCATTTCGGACGTATCGACCAGGATATCGGCCCGCGCCCGGATCGGCACCAGCAGATCGAACTCGCGGGCGATACCCACGCCCGGGCTCTCGGCTGCCGCCATCGGGTGCCGTCGCCTGGTCTCGGAAAACCGCCGCAGCAGCACATCCTCGCTGCAATCGAGATAGAACAGCTCGAGCTGTCGCCCAAAGCGCGCGCCGAACCCGTCTATCGCCTCGATCAGGGCGTTGGCGGAAAATTCACGGTTGCGCGTATCGACTCCCAGCGCCAGCGGGCGATCATGGTGCGGCCCGTCCAGCAAGCGCGGCAACAGGCTCAGCGGCAGGTTGTCGATCGCCTCGAACCCCAGATCCTCCAGCACCCGGATCGCCGTGGAGCGCCCGGCACCCGAAGGGCCGGTAACCATGACGCAGCGTGGCGGGGATTGCAGTTTGGCGGGCGGTGCCATCGGTTCTCGGGCCTTTTCTTGCGGTTTTCGCGGCGATTTCCCGCACAGGGCGAAGTCGGGTCAATCGCACCTTCCGGCTTTGAGATACTGCAGAATCGCCGCCGGAAAATGCTTCGTCTCGACATTGTGAAGCAGCGGAAATGAAATCCCCAGCATTTTCTTGCTGCGCCGCGGCGGAAGCCGGTCGGTCTCTGTCTGGTCGAGATCCACGATCAAAGCCAGCGCGGCCTCGTCCACGGCTTCTGCGTTCAGGATGCCGACGAAACGCGCCTCGATCCGCCCTGCAATCGCCTCGGGCGCCGCCGCCAGGATGGTATCGCCCGCGCGGCTGAGCCGCACCCGGTCATCCGCCACCAGCGCCGCGCCCAGCCCCATCAACTCGAGTGCCAGGCCCGATTTGCCCGCGCCCGAGCGGCCCAGGATCAGCACTGCGCGCCCGTTCAGGGCGACGCAGCTGGCATGCAGGATCGTCTCGTTGTCGGCGCCGGAATTGCCCTTGGCGCCCATCGCCCCGGTCAGACCGGCAGACCGACGACAAACCGCGCGCCCAGGGGATCGGAGGTGATATCGGCATCTGTGGGTCGAATGTTCTCGGCCCAGATCACGCCGTCATGCGCGTCCACGATCTGTTTCGAGATTGCCAGCCCGAGCCCGGAATTGTTGCCGAACTGGCCTGCCGGGCGCTCGGAATAGAACCGCTTGAAAACCTTCTGCAACGCCTCTTCCGGAATGCCCGGGCCGGTATCCTCGACCACGACAAGCACGCGGTTCTGCCGCTGCCGCGCCCAGACCCGGATTGCGTCGCCATCTTCGCAGAACGAAATCGCGTTGGTGATCAGGTTGACGAAGACCTGCGCCAGCCGCGCTTCCAACCCGTTGATGACGATCGCGTTGGTGGGCAGATCGGTAATGAAATCAATGCCCTTGGTTCTGGCATCCTCGCCGAGGAACTGGCAGAGATTGCCCAGCATCTTCATCAGGTCGAAGCTCTCCTGCTCCTCCTTGACCAGCTCGCTGTCGAGCCGCGAGGCATTGGAGATGTCGCTCACCAGGCGGTCGAGCCGGCGCACATCATGCTCGATCACGTCGAGCAGCTTGGCGCGCTGCTCGTCTTTCTTGACCATGCGCAGGCTGCCCACGGCGCTGCGCAGGCTGGCCAGGGGGTTCTTGATTTCATGCGCGACATCGGCGGCGAATTGTTCGTTGCCGTCGATGCGGTCATAGAGCGCGCTCACCATGCCGCGCAGCGCCCCCGAAAGGCGCCCGATCTCGTCGGGCCGCGCGGTCAGGTCGGGGATGCGGATGCGTCCCGGCGTCTTCTTGCGGTTGTCGCGGTCGCGGCCGATCTCGGCCGCCTCGGCGAGGTCGCTCAGCGGGTTGGCGATGGTCGAGGCCAGAACCAGGCTCAGCCCGACCGAGACCAGCATTCCGACGATGAACATCTGCAACACGCGCTCGCGTTCGACCCGCACCAGATAGTCGATCTCGCCCGAGGTCGCCGCCAGCGCGACGACGCCGATCGGCACATCGCCGCGTTGCACCAGGGTGGTGACGGTATAGACCCGGCCTTCGCCTTCGCTGCCCGAGGCCACCTGCGATCCGTTGGCCAGCGTTCCGGGCACCAGCTGGCGTGCCTGCTCTTCCACTGCGATCAGGGGTTTGGCCAGCCGTTCGCCGGTGAACAGCGCCGAGATGCGGTCCCAGAGCCAGGACAGCCCATCGGTCAGGATCGTGCGGCCCTGGGTCTTGCCGTCATTGAGCGCCGAGACGATGCCGCGGCCGCCAGCGGTGCCGATCAGCGCGCCGTCGGTGTCGAACACGAACACCTGCACACCCTTGCGCATGTCGAGCCCGTCCAGCGTCGCGGCCACGTCGATGCCGTCGCCCGCCGCCAGATTGACCGGTGCCGCGCCGGATATCTGCGCTTCGAACACGTCGGCGATCAGCTCGACCTCGCTGACCAGTCCACGGGCGCGTTGCAGCGCCAGCCCGTCGCGCGACGAATTGAGATAGAGAATGCCGGCAACAAGGATGTTGAGCGCAATCAGGTTGAAGGTGATGATCTTGCGCGCCAGCGGCGAGGAACGCAGCGAAAACAGCCCGCGATTCTCGCGCGAAACGCGGAGTTCATCATCGACGGTGCTGCCCGGGGCGACGAAATCGTCGCCCAGAACAATATCCCCATCGCGTTCTGGCGCCATGTCGCGCACGTCGATCCTTTCGGCCTTGGCGGAAGGCTTTACGCCTTACTCCTCGTTATACCTGTAGCCGATGCCGTAAAGCGTCTCAATCGCCGAAAATTCCTCATCGACGCTGCGCATCTTCTTGCGCAGGCGCTTGATGTGGCTGTCGATGGTGCGATCGTCGACATAGACCTGGTCGTCATAGGCCACATCCATCAGCTGATCGCGCGACTTGACGAAACCTGGCCGCTGGGCCAGCGCCTGCAACAGCAGGAACTCGGTCACGGTCAGCGACACGTCCTTGCCCTTCCAGGCCACGGCATGGCGCAGCGGATCCATTCTGAGGTCGCCGCGCTCCAGCACCTTGGTCTCTTCGGTATCGCCGACGATATCCCCGGCCACAGCTTCCTGGCGGCGCAGCAGCGCGCGGATACGTTCGACCAACAGCCGCTGGCTGAACGGTTTCTTGACGTAATCATCCGCACCCATGCGCAGTCCCAGAACCTCGTCGATCTCGTCGTCTTTCGAGGTCAGGAAGATCACCGGCATGGTGGTTTTCTGCCGGAGCCGCTGCAGCAGGTCCATTCCGTCCATGCGCGGCATCTTGATGTCCAGCACGGCCATATCCGGCAGTTTTCTGTTGAACGCATCCAGCGCTTGCTGGCCGTCATGATAAGTTTCAACTTCGAAACCCTCTGCCTCAAGGGTCATTGCCACGGATGTCAGGATGTTCCTGTCATCGTCCACAAGGGCGATTTTCGACATGTTACAAGTCCTTCATACTGCTCATTATGCTTATTTTTTCAGGCACAATTGCCGCATTCGCCTTTACAATCAATCCCCAACTGCGAATCAGTCGGGCTTTCCCTTCGAATGTGGCGCGAAAACCGCTTAGGAATGGCTAATATGCCTCACATTCTGTTTCATATTGGAAATTTCACGGCGCGATCCCGCCATTGATTGCGCTAACCACGCGTTGGTTGCGCTAACTGCGGCGAACCTGCCTGTTCCCTGCGCTGGCCTGCGTGTTAAGACGCCCGCATTGGCCCTTCCGGGCCGCCGGGCGGTGCGGCATCGCAGCCGCAAACAAGACTTCCCGCGCCAAACGCGGGCGAATGAGGAGCATGGGCGACATGACAACTGGACGGGTAAACCCGAATTTCCGGCTTGAGGATCAAGGCATTAGCGGGCTGGGCAAGGTCTGCTACAACTTCATCGAACCCGCGCTGATCGAAGAGGCGCTGAAACGCGGCGAAGGCCATCTCGGCCGCGGCGGCGCCTTTCTGGTCTCGACCGGCAAGTTCACCGGCCGTTCGCCGCAGGACAAGCACGTGGTCATGACGCCCTCCGTCGCCGACAGCATCTGGTGGGAAAACAACGCCGAAATGTCGGTGCAGGGCTTCGATGCGCTTTACGACGACATGCTCGCCCACATGCAGGGCCGCGATTATTTCGTGCAGGATCTGGTCGGCGGCGCCGATCCGGCCCATGCCATCAACGTGCGCATGATCACCGAACTGGCCTGGCACAGCCTGTTCATCCGCCACCTGCTGCGCCGCCCCGACCGCGCCGCGCTCGATGGTTTTCTGGCCGATTTCACCGTCATCAACTGCCCCAGCTTCCAGGCCGATCCGGCGCGCCATGGCTGCCGCTCGGAAACCGTGATCGCGATGAATTTCGACCGCAAGCTGATCCTGATCGGCGGCACCGAATATGCCGGCGAGAACAAGAAATCGGTGTTCACCCTGCTCAACTACCTGCTGCCGGAAAAGGGCATCATGCCGATGCATTGCTCGGCCAACCACGCCATGGGAAATCCGGTCGATACGGCGATCTTTTTCGGCCTTTCGGGCACCGGCAAGACCACCTTGTCGGCCGATCCCGCGCGCACCCTGATCGGCGACGACGAACATGGCTGGTCGGACCGCGGCACCTTCAACTTCGAAGGCGGCTGCTATGCCAAGACGATCAACCTGAGCCCGACGGCGGAGCCCGAGATCTACGCGACGACGGAAAAGTTCGCCACCGTGATCGAGAACATGGTCTATGACGAAGACACCAAGGAACTCGATTTCGACGACGATTCACTGACCGCCAACATGCGCTGCGCCTATCCGCTGGAGTATATCTCCAACGCGTCCGAGACCGCGCTGGGCGGGCACCCCAAGAACGTGATCATGCTGACCTGCGACGCCTTCGGCGTGCTGCCCCCGATCGCCCGGCTGACTCCGGCGCAGGCGATGTATCACTTCCTCTCGGGCTTCACCTCGAAAGTGGCCGGCACCGAACGCGGCGTGACCGAGCCGGAACCCACCTTCAGCACCTGCTTCGGCGCCCCCTTCATGCCGCGCCGCCCGGAAGCCTACGGCAACCTCCTGCGCCAGAAGATCGCTACCCACGGCGCCACCTGCTGGCTGGTCAACACCGGCTGGACCGGCGGCGCCTACGGCACCGGAGAGCGGATGCCGATCAGGGCCACCCGCGCGCTGCTGACCGCCGCGCTCGATGGCTCGCTCAACGAGGCGACCTTCCGCAAGGATCCGAATTTCGGCTTCGACGTGCCGGTGACGGTGCCGGGCGTCGATGCCACCCTGCTCGACCCGCGCGCCACCTGGACCGACAAGGGCGCT
This sequence comes from uncultured Rhodobacterales bacterium, assembly GCA_965366835.1. Taxonomy (GTDB): domain Bacteria; phylum Pseudomonadota; class Alphaproteobacteria; order Rhodobacterales; family Rhodobacteraceae; genus JAKGBX01. The sequence continues at coordinate 12,411 of CBDUGF010000038.1, read as the reverse complement.
TACGACGCGCAGGCCGCCAAGCTGGTCGAGATGTTCGCCAGCAATTTCGAGCAATACTTGCCCTATATCGACGAAGATGTGAAAGCCGCCGCGATCGGCTGAGCCAGGGCTGGGACAGAGTTCCACCCTGAGGCAGCAATACCGGCACCCCGGTCTTTCATGGCCGGGGCGTTTTGCTTCGAGCGGTTGCGCCGCCTGCGGCGTCGCCCGGTGGCCCTCGCTGCGCTCGGGCCGCGTCAAGCGTCCACAACGGTGTTTCCTGTCAAGCGCTGCGCTTGCGGGAAACGCCGGATATTGAGTATTTAGGCCAAGAAAAAGGGCTTGGGCCGGCGACAAGTCCCTTTCCGGAGCGTCAATACGGCATCGGATGCGCCTTGTGCGCCGCGTCGATCTCTTCCAGCACCTCTTCCGACAGCTTCAGATCCGCCGCCCCCAGCGCCAGGTCGAGTTGTTCCACTGTCGTCGCGCCGAAGATCGGGATACAGGGGAACGGCCGCGTCAGGGTCCAGGCCAGCGCCATCTGCGACGGATCGAGCCCGTGGCGACGCGCGATCTCGAGGTAAGCTTCGACCGCCGGAAAAACGCGCTCGCTCGTCCGCCCGCCCAGTTCGGGCACCAGGCTCATGCGCGAGCCATCCGGCACCGCGCCGCCCTGGTATTTGCCGCTCAGCAGCCCCACCGCCAGCGGCGAAAACGCCAGCAGCGGCACCTCCTCGTTATGGCTCAGCTCGGCCAGATCGGTATCGAACATCCGGCACAGCAGCGAGTATTCGTTCTGGACCGACGCCACCCGCGGCCCGTCCGTCCGCGCGGCCGCCGCCAGCCATTGCGCCGTGCCCCAGGCGCTTTCGTTGGAAAGGCCGAAGGCGCGGATCCGCCCCTTTTCGACCTCGCGCGCCATCGCACCCAGCACATCTTCCATATGGGCGATCGTTTCACCGCGGTTCTGCGACGACGGATCATAGCGCCAGTTCTGCCGGAACATGTAGGAGCCGCGATTGGGCCAGTGCAGCTGATAGAGGTCGATGCAGTCGGTTTGCAGCCGCTTCAGGCTGCCCTCGATCGCCTCCGGGATGGTCCGGCTCGAAATCGGCGCGCCATCGCGGGTGTGCTTCATGCCGGCGCCGGAATGCTTGGTGGCCAGAACCACATCGCCGCGCCGCCCGCTGCGGGCGAACCACGCGCCGATGATCTCCTCGGTGCGCCCCAGGGTTTCGGCGCTCACCGGGTTGACCGGATACATCTCGGCGGTGTCGATGAAATCCACCCCGTGGGCGAGCGCGCGTTCGATCTGGGCATGCGCGTCACCCTGCGCGGTCTGCGTGCCCCAAGTCATCGAGCCGAGGCACATTTCGCTCACCTCGATCCCCGACCGTCCCAGTGCCACTCGTTTCATCCGTATGTTCCTCTGCGCGCGTTCAAAACCCGGCGGCACCCTCGCACCGCCGGGTCCGGGCTTCAACCCGTCGCCTCGCTCCCCGACAAAGCCCGATCAGGGCCGCACGTAGGCGTAGCCCTGTTCCTGCAACTCGATCAGCCGTACCACACCCGAAGGCACCACCTTGGCCTCGTCCAGCAGCGCGATCTCCTTGCCCGCCTTCTCGCTCATCGCCCTGTGGGTGTTGCCACAGGCGGCGAAGGACAGGTTCGCGTGCTCCAGCGCCATGGCCGAGATACGATCGGCCACCGGGCTCTTGCCGGCAACGAACATGTTCAGACCCGGGCCATAGGCCACCAGTTCGACCATCACCTGATCGCCCTGGCTTTCGTAATATTTGGTCACGTTGGCGACGTTGTTGAGCGCCATGTTCATGACCTTCGGGTCGCTCTCGTCGACATGGATGGCCACCTTGTGCATCGCGCCTTCGGCCAGGGCCATCATCGGCGCCAGCATCAAGAGCGCCACCACTATCAGTTTCCTCATCTTGTGTTCCTCCCGTTGAGACCGCCAGCTTACAACAGTTTTCAATCGGTCACGTCACTTTTCCAGTGACAGCCCGGCGGATGGTCCCCCTCTCCCTTCTCCACAGGCGCGACAGGCGCCTTGGCGCGTCACCATCGCGGTTTCGCGGAATAGCGCCCGCGATAGCGACAGCGACAGCGACAGCGACAGCGACAGCGACAATGGGAGAAAACCCCTTGATCAAACCCCGTCAAACCTCTGGCGCGCATGAAAAACGACACCGCCCTGTCGCCTTGCCTCTTGCCACGCCCGGATCGCATGACATGCTGGGGGCATGCGCCTGCTGATTTCCTTCGCTGCCCTGTTCCTGTCGGTCATCCTGTTGCAGCTTTCCTCGGGCGGCGTCGGACCGCTGGATGCGCTATCGGGCATCGCGCTCGGATTCACCCGCGAACAGATCGGCCTCCTCGGCTCGGCCCATTTCTTCGGCTTCTTCATCGGCTGCTGGTGGGCGCCGCGCCTGATGGGCAATGTCGGCCATTCCCGCGCCTTCGCCGCTTTCACAGCCACCGGCGCGATCGGGCTTCTGGGCCACTACCTGGTGATCGATCCCTATGCCTGGGCGCTGATGCGGGTCGCCTCGGGGCTGTGCGTGGCGGGCTGCTACACCGTGGTCGAAGCCTGGCTGCAATCCAAGGTCACCAATGAAACCAGGGGCCGGGCAATGGGGGTCTACCGCGTGGTCGACATGACCGGCTCGCTGGCGGCGCAGATGGTGATCTCGGTGCTGGCCCCGGCCTCTTATGTTTCCTACAACCTGCTGGCGCTGTTGTGCTGTGCCGCCCTCCTGCCGATCGCCGTGACTAAATCGAGCCAGCCGGAAACCCCTGACGCCCCGCGTCTGCGCCCGATGCTGGCGGTCACCCGCTCGCCGCTGGCCGCGGCCGGGGTGGTGGTTGCGGCGCTCAGTTCGGCCTCGTTTCGCATGGTCGGGCCGGTCTATGGCCAGGAGGTCGGCCTCGCCACCACCCAGATCGCCTGGTTTCTCGCCGCTTTCGTGCTGGGCGGGGCGCTGGCGCAGTTTCCGGTCGGATGGCTGGCCGACAAGTTCGATCGTCGCTGGGTGCTGATCGGCATGTCCTTTGCCGCCACGCTCAGCTGCATCGCAACCGCCATGTTCACCGGCCTCACCACCACGGGCGTCATGCTCATGGCCGGGGTCTTCGGGATCACCACCTTCCCGATCTATTCGATCTCCGCCGCCCATGCCCATGATTTCGCCAGCAATGAGGAGCGCGTCGAGCTCTCTGCCGCACTGATGTTCTGGTATGCCACCGGCGCCATCGCCGCACCGCTCGTCGCTTCATGGCTGATGGAAGCCTACGGCCCGCCGGCGCTGTTCTTCATGATCGCTGTCGGCCACGGCGTCCTGATCGTGTTCGGATTGCTGAGGATGCGCACCCGCGCCTCGCCGAGGATACGCACCCGCTATGTCTGGTCGCCGCGCACCACCTTCCAGATCGGCCGGTTGTTCGGCAAATCGCGCGAGCGCTAGGCACCTCCCTGCCCCACCTGTCCGGGCAAGCGAAAAGAGGCCGAACCAACGCCCTCGCCACTGGCACAGGCGCGACTTCGTTCTTACCTTGGTTGAGACAGATGAAGCACCGGAAAGGACATCCCATGACCTTCACATTCAACGACCAGACCGCCATCGTCACCGGCGCCGCCTCGGGCATCGGCGAGGCCATCGCGGTCGAGCTCGCCGGCAGCGGCGCAACCGTCATCGTGGCCGATCTCGACAAGGCCGCCGCCGAGGCCACGGTGAAGAAGATCACCGGCGCGGGCGGCAAGGCACATGCTTTCGCCGTCGACGTGGCTGACGCCGACCAGGTCGAGGCGATGGTCGAATTCGCGGTGTCGCAAACCGGCCGACTCGACCTGCTGGTGAACAACGCCGGCATCGGAGGAGAGCAGGCCCCGGTCGGCGACTATCCAGTCGATGCCTGGCATCAGATCATCGGCGTCGACCTCAACAGCGTGTTCTACGGCATGCGCTTCGCCATCCCGCACATGCGCAAGGCCGGCAGCGGCGCCATCGTCAACATGGCCTCGATCCTCGGCTCGGTCGCGACCGCCAATGTCGCGGGCTACGTCACCGCCAAACACGCGCTTCTCGGGCTGACGAAAACCGCGGCCCTCGATCACGCGGCCGATGGCATCCGCGTCAACGCCGTGGGCCCGGGCTACATCGAAACGCCGCTGCTGCAAGCCCTCGACGCGCAAACCCACGCCGCGCTCAAGACGTTGCACCCGATCGGCCGCCTCGGCACGCCGGAAGAGGTCTCGGCCCTTGTCTGCTTCCTGCTGTCGGACCGGGCCAGCTTCATCACCGGCTCCTATCACCTTGTCGATGGCGGCTACACGGCACAGTAAGACCACACGGCAAGGCCGCAGAGCCAGGCCGCGCCCACGCGCCCGAACCACGCATCCGAACGCCCGCAAGCGGTGCCGCCGCCATGGCGCGGCTTGCCTCTGGCGTTCCGCCGGTCTGACTTGTATGGACAGGCGCAACGCGGAAAACTCAACGGGCATCCAATGGCACGTCACCTCATCACCTCGGCGATCCCCTACATCAACGGGATCAAGCACCTGGGCAACCTCGTCGGCTCGCAGCTGCCCGCCGATCTTTTCGCCCGCTACCAGCGCGCGCGCGGCAACGAGGTGTTGTTCCTCTGTGCCACCGACGAACACGGCACCCCGGCCGAGCTCGCCGCCGCCAAGGCCGGCAAACCGGTGGCCGAATACTGCGCCGAAATGCATGCCGTCCAGTCGCGCATCGCCGAGGGTTTCCGCCTTTCCTTCGACCATTTCGGCCGCTCGTCGAGCCCGCAGAACCACAGGCTGACCCAGCATTTCGCCGCCCGCCTGGCCGAGGCCGGTCTGATCGCGGAAGTGTCGGAGAAACAGGTCTATTCCCATACCGATGGCCGCTTCCTGCCGGATCGCTACATCGAAGGCACCTGCCCCAATTGCGGCTATGAAAACGCCCGCGGCGACCAATGCGAAAACTGCACCAAGCAGCTCGATCCGACCGACCTGATCGACCCGCGCTCGGCGATTTCCGGCGCCACCGATCTGGAGGTGCGCGAAACCAAGCACCTCTATCTCAAGCAATCGGGCATGCGCGACCAGCTCAACGCCTGGATCGACTCCAAGACCGACTGGCCGCTGCTGACCACCTCGATTGCGAAGAAATGGCTCAACGACGGCGACGGCTTGCAGGACCGCGGCATCACCCGCGATCTCGATTGGGGCATCCCCGTGCGCAAGGGCGATGAGCCCTGGCCCGGCATGGAGGGCAAGGTCTTCTATGTCTGGTTCGACGCCCCGATCGAATACATTGCCAGCGCGCAGGAATGGGTCGCCGCGGGCAAGGGCGATGACTGGGAGCGCTGGTGGCGCACCGACAAGGGCGCGGATGATGTGCGCTATACCCAGTTCATGGGCAAGGACAACGTGCCGTTCCACACGCTCAGCTTCCCGGCCACGATCATCGGCTCCGGCGAGCCGTGGAAGCTGGTCGACTACATCAAGTCGTTCAACTACCTGAATTACGATGGCGGCCAGTTCTCCACCAGCCAGGGCCGCGGCGTGTTCATGGATCAGGCGCTCGAATTGCTTCCGCCGGATTACTGGCGCTGGTGGCTGCTCAGCCATGCGCCGGAAAACTCCGACAGCGAATTCACCTGGGAGAATTTCCAGGTCTCGGTCAACAAGGACCTGGCCGATGTGCTGGGCAATTTCGTCTCCCGCGTGACCAAGTTCTGCCGCTCGAAATTCGGCGAAACAGTGCCTGCTGGCGGCAGCTATGGTGCGCGCGAAGAAGCGCTCATCGCCGAGCTCACCACCCGCATCCGCACCTATGAAGACCTGATGGAAGCGATGGAGGTACGCAAATCGGCCCAGGAGCTGCGCGCGATCTGGTCGGCGGGAAATGAATACCTGCAAGAGGCCGCGCCCTGGGCCATGTTCAAGACCGACCCCGACCAGGCCGCCGCGCAAATCCGCCTGGCGCTCAACCTGATCCGTCTTTACGCGGTGCTGTCCTCGCCCTTCATCCCGGATGCCACCGCCACGCTCTTGTCGGCGATGAACACGCTCGACACCGAATGGCCCGGCGATGTGGCCGAGGCGCTGTCCTCCCTGCCCGCGGGCCATGACTTCTCGGTGCCAGAGAACCTGTTTTCGAAGATCACCGACGAGCAGCGCGAGGACTGGGCCAGCCGCTTCTCCGGCAGACGCAGCTGATCGAAGCGGCACATCCCCCTTCCCGGCGTTGCGTTGTCGCAGGGGCTGCGCCGTGAGCATTTTTGCCAAGAAAAAGGGCCGGCGCGCGCGAACATCGGCGTTGGGCGAAACAGCGCCGTCGATTTCTTGTTGACTCCGGCGTCATATTTTAATTAACATGTTAATTACTATCCGGGAGGGAACTGGAATTGCCGCATTTCAGCATTGAATATTCGGCCAATCTGGAAGACATGGTGGATATCGCGGCGCTTTGCGATCACCTGCGCCGCGCCGCCATCGACACCGGCGTCTTCCCGATGCCCGGCATCCGGGTGCGGGCGTTTCGCGCCGATCACGTCTCGATTGCCGATGGCGATCCGAAACACGCCTTTCTCGATCTCTCGATCCGGCTGCGCGGCGGCCGCGCGCCCGAGGCCAAGGCCCGCGCCACCCAGGCCGTGTTCGACGCGCTCAAGGCCTTCATGGCCCCCGCGCTGGCGAGCCATTCCATCGCGCTCTCGGTCGAAATGCGCGACATCGACCCCGAGCTCAGCCCCAAGACCGGCACCATCCGCGACCACCTGTCTGAAACCTGATGAAAGACAATGCCATGACCGCACTTGAGCAGAATATCGAAAAGCTGACCGGCTTTCTGGCCAGGTTCAGGGACACAGGCATCAGGAACCGCATTGCCGGTGAGGATCGCACCGGTTCGGGCGGCACATTCCAGTCGATCTCGCCAGTCGACAGATCGGTGATCTGCGATGTGGCGCGCAGCGCTGAAGACGACGTGGACGCCGCCGCCAGCGCCGCCGCCGCCGCCTTTCCCGCGTGGCGCGACATGCCCGCGCTCGAGCGCAAGAAGATCCTGATCAACGTGGCCGAGGCGATCGAAGCCCGGGCCGAGGAAATCGCGCTCTGCGAATGCTGGGACACCGGCCAGACCCTGCGCTTCATGTCCAAGGCCGCCCTGCGCGGCGCCGAGAATTTCCGCTATTTCGCCGATCAGGTGGTTGAGGCGCGCGATGGCCAGCACCTGAGATCGCCCACCCTGATGAACATCACCACCCGCGTGCCGATCGGCCCGGTTGGTGTCATCACGCCCTGGAACACGCCGTTCATGCTCAGCACATGGAAGATCGCCCCGGCGCTGGCGGCGGGTTGCACCGTGGTCCACAAGCCGGCCGAAGACAGCCCCCTATCCGCCCGCCTGCTGGTCGAAATCGCCGAGGAAGCCGGCCTGCCGCCGGGTGTCTTGAACACCGTCAACGGCTATGGCCATGACGCCGGCAAGCGGCTCACCGAACACCCGGCGATCAAGGCCATCGCCTTTGTCGGCGAGAGCCGCACCGGCAGCCTGATCACCAAGCAGGGCGCCGATACCCTGAAACGGATGCATCTCGAGCTTGGCGGCAAGAACCCGGTGATCGTGTTCGACGATGCCGATCTGGAACGCGCGCTCGATGCGGTGATCTTCATGATCTATTCGATCAACGGCGAACGCTGCACCTCCTCCTCGCGCCTGCTGGTGCAGGACACGATCCGCGAGGAATTCGAGGCCCGGCTGATCGAGCGCGTGAACAACATCAAGGTCGGCCACCCGCTCGATCCCGCCACCGAGATCGGCCCGCTGGTGACCGAGGAACATTACATCAAGGTGACCTCCTATTTCGACATCGCCCGCGAGGACGGCGCCACCGTGGCCGCAGGCGGCGAAACGCTCGGGGATGAGGGCTTCTTCATCCGCCCCACCCTGTTCACCAACGCCACCAACAAGATGCGCATCGCCCAGGAGGAGATCTTCGGCCCGGTGCTGACCTCGATTGGGTTCAGCACCGAGGAAGAGGCGCTGGAAATGGCCAATGACACGCAATACGGCCTCACCGGCTATGTCTGGACCAACGATCTCACCCGCGCGCTGCGCTTTACCGACAGGCTGGAAGCGGGCATGATCTGGGTGAATTCCGAAAATGTCCGCCACCTGCCGACCCCCTTCGGCGGCGTCAAGGCCAGCGGCATCGGGCGCGATGGCGGCGACTGGAGTTTCGAGTTCTACATGGAGCAGAAACATATCGGCTTTGCCACCGGCCAACACAAGATCATGCGCCTCGGCGCCTGACCCGCCTGAAACCGACACCCAGGAAGCGCGCAATTTCCGGGAGGAGAAAACCCATGGGAGAGATTGTTCTCGCCGCCAAGATGACCCACGTGCCAACCATGCTGATGTCCGAGCAGGACGGCCCGGTCAAAGGCAAACGCCAACCCGCGATTGACGGCCACGCCGAAATCGCGCGGCGCGCCAAGGCGCTCGGCGCCGATACGGTTGTGATCTGCGACACCCACTGGGTGATCAACGCGGGCTTTCATATCAATGCCAACGCGCATTTCGAGGGGCTGTTCACCTCCAACGAATTCCCCCAGTTCATCCAGAACATGCCCTATGCCTATGATGGCAATCCCGCGCTCGGCGATGCCATCGCCAAGGTGGCCTCCGACAAGGGCGTCTATACTCTGGCGCATCATCTCGACAGTCTCGAGCTGGAATATGGCTCGCTGGTGCCGCTGCGCTTCATGTCGCGCGAACACGAGATGAAAGTGGTTTCCATCGCGGCCTGGTGCACCGTGCATTCGCATGACGAAAGCCGGGTGATCGGCGAGGCGATCCGCGAAGCGGTCGAGGCCTCCGACAGCAAGGTGCTGCTGGTCGCCTCGGGAAGCCTGAGCCACAGGATCTGGCCCAACAAGGACTATGCCGCCAATAACGGCACCTTCACCATCAGTTCCGAGTTCAACCGCCAGATGGATCTGCATGTGCTGGAGATGTGGAAGAACGGCGATCACGCCACGTTCCTCAAGATGCTGGGCGATTATGCGCAATTCTGCTGCGGCGAGGGCTCGATGCACGACACCGCCATGCTCTACGGCGCTTTGGGCTGGGACAGCTACGACGCCAAATGCGAGGTGGTCACGCCCTACTTCCCGTCATCCGGCACTGGCCAGACCAACGTGATCTTCCCCGTCCAATAGGAGGCCCCGATGCCCGTTCCCGCCCCAGTCCTCTACCCGCCGTTCAACATCGTGCGGCTCTCCCATGTCGAATACCGCGTCACCGATCTGGCTGCCTCGCGCGCCTTTTATGTCGACACCCTGGGCCTGCAGGTGACCCACGAGGACAAGCGCGAAATCTACCTGCGCGCGATGGAAGAACGCGGCCATCATTGCATCGTGCTGAAACAGGCGGATAAAGCGAATGTCGGCGTGCTCGGCTTCAAGCTTTTTGACGAGCCGGATCTCGACAAGGCCGAAGCGTTTTTCCAATCCAAAGGCTTACCCACCGAATGGATCGAGAAGCCGCATATGGGCCGCACCCTGCGCACCCGCGATCCCTTCGGCGTGCCGCTGGAATTTTACGTCAAGATGGACCGCCTCGCCCCGATCCACCAGCAATACAAGCTCTATCGCGGCGTCAAACCGCTGAGGATCGACCATTTCAACATGTTCTCGTCGAATGTCGATGACAGCGTGGCATTCTACAACGAGATCGGCTTTCGCACCACGGAATACACCGAAGATTCCGAAAGCGGCCGGGTCTGGGCCGCCTGGATGCACCGCAAGGGCGGCGTGCATGACGTGGCCTTCACCAACGGCACCGGCCCGCGCCTGCATCACACCGCCTTTTGGGTACCGACGCCGCTCAACATCATCGACCTTTTGGACCTGATGAGCACCACCGGCTGGGTTTCCAATATCGAACGCGGCCCCGGACGGCACGGCATCTCCAACGCCTTCTTCCTCTACATCCGCGACCCCGACGGCCACCGCATCGAGATCTACTGCTCGGACTACCAGACCGTCGATCCCGATCTCGAAGCGATCCGCTGGGATCTGAAGGATCCGCAGCGCCAGACGCTCTGGGGCGCGCCCGCGCCGCGCTCCTGGTTCGAGGAAGGCAGCGTGTTTGAGGGCGCCAGACTCACCGACAGCGACATGAAAGCCCAGCCGATCATCGCGCCGTAAGCGGCGGATATTGAGTATTTTTGCCAAGAAAAAGCCGGAAGATCGGAAAGGAAAACCCATGTGCGACAGCAAGTCCAATGGCACCGCCACCAGCGAGGTTCTGATCGACAATAACCGGGTGCGCGTCACCCGCTGGTCGTTCGCCACCAAGGGTGCCAATACCGGCTGGCACCGGCATGAACATGATTACGTGGTGGTTCCGCAATTCGATGGCAGGCTCGAAATCGACCTGCCCGGCGGCAAGCACATGACAGCCGAACTCAAGACCGGAGTGCCCTACTATCGCGAACTCGGCGTCGAGCATGACGTGATCAGCGGCAATGAATTTCCCTGCGCCTTCATCGAAATCGAACTTCTCGACAAGAAGGGATAGCCCATGCAATTCGCAACCATCCGCGCCGGCGGCGCGCAGCTCTATGGCGTTCTACGCGATGATGGCTTCGTGGCGCTTTCGCCCGATTTTCCGCAATGGGCCACCCTGCGGGGCGTGATCGAGGCGGGCGCGCTGCAAGAGCTCGCCGAGGCCGCCATGGACCGCGCCATAACCCACGCCCCCGGCACCTACAGCCTCGAAATCCCGGTGCCCGACCCGGAAAAGATCATCTGCGTCGGGGTGAACTTCCCCGACCGCAACGCCGAATACAAGGACGGGCAGGACGCCCCGCCCAACATGTCGCTGTTCATCCGCTTCCCGCGCAGCTTCACCGGCCATGGCCAGCCGCTGATCCGCCCGCCCGAAACCCCGCAGCTCGACTACGAAGGCGAGATCGCCATCGTCATCGGCAAGGGCGGGCGCCGCATTCCCGACGCCGAGGCCTACGATCACATCGCCGCGCTCACCCTGGCCAATGAAGGCACGCTGCGCGACTGGGTGCGGCATGCGAAATTCAACGTGACGCAAGGCAAGAACTGGGACCGCTCCGGCGCCATGGGCCCCGGCCTCACCCCGTTCACCCACGCCGCCCAGCTCGACGATATCCGCCTCACCACCCATGTGAACGGCGAGCTGCGCCAGGACGACCGCACCAGCCGGATGCTGTTCCCGATCCGCCGCCAGATCGCCTATATCTCGACCTTCACGACGCTGGTGCCCGGCGACATCATCCTCACCGGAACGCCCACGGGCGCAGGCGCGCGTTTCGATCCACCGCGCTTTCTCGAGCCGGGCGACGAGATCACGATCAGCGCGGAAGGTATCGGCACGCTGGTCAACGGCGTCGAGGACGAAGCATGACCCCCGCCGAGATCGCCGCCGCCGCCGAGGCGCTGTATCAGGCCGACGCAACCGGCCGGCAGATCGGCGTGCTCTCCGTCGCCCATCCCGGCATCACCATGGACGATGCCTATGCCATCCAGGCCGCGCTGGTGGCGCGCAAGCTGCAAGCGGGCCGCCGCGTGATCGGCTGGAAGATCGGCCTCACCTCGCGCGCCATGCAACAGGCCCTTGGCATCGACATCCCCGACAGCGGCGTGCTGCTCGATGACATGGCGTTCGACAATGGCGCCGCCATCCCCGCCGGGCGTTTCATCCAGCCCCGGATCGAGGCCGAAATCGCCTTCGTGATGAAAGCCCCGCTCAAAGGCCGCGTCAGCCGCGACGACGTGCTCGCCGCCACCGATCATGTCGCCCCCGCGATCGAAATCCTCGACACCCGCATCAAGCGCGCCGATCCTGCCACCGGCCAGCCGCGGCGCATCTTCGACACCATCGCCGACAACGCCGCCAATGCCGGCATCATCCTCGGCACGGGCCGGTACGACCCGTCAAACGAGGATCTGCGCTGGGCCGGCGCCATCGTCTCGGCCAACGGTCAGGTCGAGGAGACCGGCCTCGGTGCCGGCGTGCTCAACGATCCGGTCACCGGCATCGTCTGGCTGGCCGAACGCATGGAGCAATACGGGCAAAGCATCGACGCCGGGCAGGTGATCCTCTCGGGCTCTTTCGTGCGCCCGGTCGAATGCCCGCCCGGAACGCAGGTCGACGCCGATTTCGGCCCCTGGGGCCATGTCACCTGCCGGTTCGACTGACGCGCCCCCCCTTCATCTTGCCAGAAATATCCCGGGGGTGCGGGGGCGGGCCCCCGCTTGAGCCCGTGTGCGGGGGCTGGCCCCGCTTGAGCCCGTGTGTGGGGGCTTGGCCCCCGCTGGAACCCGTGTGTGAGGGTTGGCCCCCGCTGGAACCCGTGTGCGGGGGCAGCGCCGCC
>CBDUGF010000037.1:0-28095 GCA_965366835.1 uncultured Rhodobacterales bacterium | reverse complement strand
TCTTTGCCGGATGGCGGCGGCGAGCGCGCGCATCTGATGGGCCGCGGCGGCGGCGGTCTGCCATTCGGCAAAGGCGCGCGGCGGGTCACCTGATCGCGACGGAAAACGGCGCTTGCGGCGTATCAGACAAACCAACGGGTGACGGAGGTTTGGATGAAACGGATTCTGGTTCTCGCGACTCTGATCGTGCTCGGCCATTTCGCGCAGCACGCTCGGTCGCATGTCGGATTGACGGCGGCCCTTGAAGACATCGCGCCACCCATGGTGCGCAGCACGGAATTGTAACGGGCAGGCACGGCACGCGCCGCGACCGGTCTGGCTGTGCAACACTGGACCTTTGCTGCGGATTTGGGCATTGCTGAGCCCAGCACAAGGAGACCGGCATGGCGGAGCGCGGCAGAGACGACAAGGCTGACAAGGACAAGCTCAAGGACAAACCCAGCCGCCAGCAGGTCTACACGCTGGTGGTGCAGATCGGGCGCAAGGCGGGCGACGGTCTGCCCAAGGGGGCCACCGGGGCGGCGCTGATGGTGTTTGCCAGCGGTGTCGACGAGGCCGAGGCGGTGCGCGAGACGGTCGCGATCCTGAAGCAGGCCGATACCGCGCCGCTGGATGTCACCGGCTATGGCACGCTGGAGGAGCGCGAGGCGGAAGGGCACGAGATATCCGGCGAAGAGCGCGGGCTGATGCAAAGGGCGCTGGACGAGAACGCCGTGATCGTGGCGCAGATGACGCCGTTTTTTGACTGAGGCATATGCCGGGGCCAAGCCCGGCCAGCATCATGCCGCAGCGTATCGAGCCGCGTGGACCGGCCGGAAATTGGCGCTGGAAATCGCCGGGTCGGCGGTTTAGCGTCAGATTTGCTGACCTTTTTGGAGAGTGGCGTGATGGCGCAGGTGCCGGTGAAAATCGCGATCAACGGGTTCGGGCGGATCGGGCGCTCGATCCTGCGGATGCTGCTGACCACGCGCAAGGCAGAGCCGTTCGAGCTGGTGGCGATCAACGATATCGCACCGCTGGAAAGCTGCGCCTATCTCTTTGCCTATGACAGCGTGTTCGGGCCGTTTCCCGGCGCGGTGCGCCATGAGGCCGGGGCGCTGATCGTGGATGGACTGCGCATCGCGTTTCACGGGGTGGCAGATATCCGGGCGGTGGATCTCTCGGGTGTCGATGTCCTGCTGGAATGCACCGGCGCGGCCGGGAACCGGGCGGATGTGGAGCGCGGGCTGGAAGCGGGCGCAAAGACGGTCCTGATCTCGGGGCCATCGGATGTGGCGGATGTGACGCTTGTGCTCGGCGCCAACGAGGGCGATCTGGACGCGCACCGGATCGTTTCGAACGCCAGCTGCACCACCAACGCGCTGGCGCCGCTGCTCAAGCTTCTGGACGCGCATTGGGGGGTGGAAAGCGGCCACATGACCACGGTGCATTGTTATACCGGCAGCCAGCCGACCATCGACAAGCCGCGTGACGATCTGGTGCGCAGCCGCGCCGCAGCCCTGTCGATGGTGCCGACCACGACCAGCGCGGCGCGTCTGATCGGCGATGTTCTTCCGGCGCTGGATGGGCGAATCGAGGCGCGCGCGGTGCGGGTTCCGACGGCCAGCGTCTCGGCGATCGACCTGACGGTGCAGACCGGCAGACCCGCAACGGTGACGGCTGTGAACGCGGCGCTGGAGCAGGCGGCACGCGACAGCGATCTGTTCGGCTGGATCACGCTGCCGCTGGTGTCGACCGACCTGCGGATGCGGCCCGAATCGATCGTGATGAGCGCGCGCGAGACCAGCGTTTCGGTGGGCGGTCTGCTGCGGGTTTTCGGCTGGTATGACAATGAGTGGGGCTTTTCCAACCGGATGCTGGACATGGCGGCGCGGATGGCGGCGCGCCACAGCGTTTCAGGCTAAGCCAGGTTCGAAAACCGCGGCCTTACGCGCCGCTCGATCAGATATTTCGATGCAAGCCTGAAACGCTCTGGCGGCTTTGCGTCGCTTCTTCTCCAGGTATTAACCTCCGGTTAACCTCGATGCGCTGTTGTGGGGCGATGAAGAGATGGATTGCATTGCCCGTTTTCGCTGTGTTGATGGCCTGTGACACGCCCAGCCCGGCGTTTCGGGGCGTTGAACCGGTGCGCATCACCGTCGGCAAGAGCACCTTCGATGTGCGCGTCAAGGGCAACCGGGCCGAGGCGATCCGGCTCAACACGGAATGGGCGCCAAGGCTGGCGGCTGTGGCGCCGCGCGCCAAGGCGGCGATCGAGAAGGTGTCGGGCTGCGAGGTGACGAAACTCGAGGGCGATCAGGCGCTGATACTGGCGCGGCTGAAATGCGGCAAGGGGGCAGCGCCGCTGGTCGTGGTGCCGGAGCGGATCGAATACGATTGCGATATCGACGACACTTACGTCAATCGCGGGCTGGGGCAGGAAATCACGGAAATGACCTGTACGCCGCGGCGGTATTGACGGCGCCGTAGTGGGGGCCAGCCCCCACGCCCCCGGGATTTTTTTTGGCAAGATGAAGCAGGGATCAGGGCGCCTGCCGCAGCCTTTCCAGAAAGCCGGGAGATGGGTAGCCATCGGGGATCAGGCCCTGGGCTTTCTGGTAGGCGCGCACGGCGTTGATGGTGAGCGGGCCGATCTTGCCGTCGAGCTTTTCGGGATCGAAGCCGCGCGCCTTCAGCAGCTCTTGCAGTTCGAGCCGTTCCGGCAGGGTCAGCGCACGATCCTCGCGCGGCCAGGCGGATTGGATCGGGGGGCCGCCCGCGAGCCTGTCGGCGAGATGGCCGACGCCGATCACATAGGCATCGGCGGTGTTGTAGCTCTCGATCACCTCGAAATTGCGGAAGATCAGGAAGGCCGCGCCCCTGGCACCGCCGGGCAACAGGATGGCGGCCGGGCCATGATCCGGCACCGGCTCGCCTGTCATGTCGGTCACGCCCAGCCGGGCCCATTCGGAGGGCAGCTTTTCGAGATCGCGCCGCGCGAGCATGTAGTTGAACCCTTCGGGCAGGCGCACTTCGATGCCCCAGGGCACGCCGGTCTGCCAGCCATTGGCCTTGAGATAATTCGCCGCCGAGGCCAGCGCATCGGCCGGATCGTCGCCCCAGATGTCGCGCTTGCCGTCGCCGGTGTAGTCGACCGCGTGGGCGTGCCATGAGGAGGGCATGAACTGGGTATGGCCCATGGCGCCGGCCCAGCTTCCGCGCATGTTGGCGGCGCTGGTATGCTTGGCGGCGAGGATCTTCAGCGCGTCTCGCAGCTGGCCTTCGAAGAAGGCGCCGCGTCGGCCATCGAACGCCAGCGTCGCCAGCGCCTCGACCGTGGGGATCGAGCCGCGAAAGGCGCCATAGGCGCTTTCAAGGCCCCAGATCGCGGCGATGATTTCCTTTTCGACACCGTAGCGGGCTTCGATTGCTGCGAGGATCTGGCCGTGTTCCTTCAGGGCCTGGCGGCCTGCGGCAATGCGCGACTCGGAGGCGGCGCTGTCGAGATAGACCCAGACGGTCTTGGTGAACTCGTTCTGGGTGCGGTCTTTCTGGATCACATCGGCGTTGTATCTGAGGCCGGTGAGGGCGCCGCCGAGCACGTCTGCGGGGATGCCATCGGCCAGCGCGCGGGTCTCGAAATCGCGCAGCCAGCGCTGGAAGGCGGCGTTCTTGGTGGAAACCATGGTGTTGGCCGATTGGGTCAAGGGGCGGATCATCGGGCGGGCCGAGCGTTCCGGCGGGCCGGACTGGGCCGCGCTCGCCAGAAGCGCGCCTGCAAGGACAAGGGAAAGACCGATACGCATATGTTTGCTCGTGCCCTGAGATGGCGTTTTCGCCCCCTGGCGGGGCTTGCCGCGATGGTAGGGCGGAAAGGCGAATTGGGGAAGTGCGCTTTGCCGGAGGTGGCGAGGTGGGCTCAACGCCGCTTGCGGGCGACCTTGGCGCTGGTCCTGGCGCCTTTCTTGCGCGCCCGGGCGAGCTTGCGTTTGGCCGGTTTGCCGCGCTGCCCGCCGCCACGCCCGCTGCCCTGCGGCAGCTTGTTGCCCTCATGGGTGATCAATTCGAGCGCGAGGCCGCCGGTGACCGGCGCGGCTTCGGCGAGGCGCACGACGACCCGGTCGCCGAGGGCGATTACGGTGCCGGTATCGGCGCCGGTGAGCACCCCGCGCTCGCGGTCGAAATGGAAATATTCGCGCCCGAGGTTGCGCATCGGGATCAGCCCGTCGGCGCCGGTCTCATCCAGCCGAACGAACACGCCGAACCGTGCGATGCCCGAGATCCGGCCCGAAAAATCGCTGCCGACACGCTCGGAGAGGAAGGCGGCGAGATAGCGATCATTGGTGTCGCGTTCGGCCATCATCGAGCGGCGCTCGGTCTCGGAGATATGCGCGGCGGTGGGTTCGAGCCGGGCGATATCCTCCGGGCTGAGCCCGTCATCGCCCCATTTATGCGCCGAGATCAGGGCGCGGTGCACGATCAGGTCGGAGTAGCGCCGGATCGGCGAGGTGAAATGCGCGTAGGCTTGCAGGGCGAGGCCGAAATGACCGAAATTCGACGGGCAGTAATAGGCCTGGGTCATCGAGCGCAGGGTGGCGAGGTTGATCAGCTCGTCATGGTCGGTGCCCTCGGCGGAGGAGAGCAGGGCATTCAGGTGCGAGGTCTTCAACACCTGGCCCTTGGCCAGGGTCAGGCCGGCGGCCTGGGCGGTGTCGCGCAGGGCATCGAGCTTTTCGACCGGCGGCTCTTCATGGACGCGAAACAGCAGCGGCGATTTGCGCGCGATCAGGACTTCGGCAGCGGCGACATTGGCGAGGATCATGAACTCCTCGATCAGCCGGTGGGCATCGAGCCGGTCGGCGAAATTCACGCTTTCGACCACGCCTTCCTCGCTGAGCTGGATCTTGCGTTCGGGCAGATCGAGATCGAGCGGCTGGCGCCGGTTGCGGGCCTGGGTGAGCGCGTCGTAGGCGGCATAAAGCGGGCGGATCACCTCGTCCATCAGCGGGGCCACCTTGTCATTGGCCTCGCCGTCCATCGCCGCCTGCACTTCGCGGTAGTTCAGCGAGGCAACCGAGCGCATCAGGCCGCGGACAAAGCGGTGGCTACGTTTCTCGCCATGGGCGTCGATCTGGATGCGCACGGCGATGCAGGCGCGCGCCACGCCTTCATGCAGCGAGCAGAGATCGCCCGAGAGCCTGTCGGGCAGCATCGGCACGACACGGTCGGGGAAATAGCTGGAATTGCCGCGCTTGCGCGCCTCGTGATCGAGCGCGGTGCCCGGGCGCACGTAATGCGCGACATCGGCGATGGCGACCCAGAGGACATGTCCGCCTTGGTTCTTCGGATCGTCATCTTCATGCGCCCAGCAGGCATCGTCATGGTCGCGCGCATCCGCCGGGTCGATGGTGATCAGCGGCAGATCGGTCAGGTCTTCGCGGCTGGCATCGAGCGGCGCGGGATGCATCACGTCGGCTTCGGCGATGACCTCGTCGGGGAAATCATGCGGCAGCCCGTGCTGGTGAATGGCGATGAGCGAGACCGCCTTGGGCTGGGACGGATCGCCGAGACGATTGACGACGCGGGCGCGCGGCAGCCCCATGCGCCCGTTTGGCCCGGATTGCTCGGCCTCGACCAGCTCGCCCTCGCGGGCGCCGCCGGTATCGGCTTTGCCGACCTGCCATTCCTTGCCGTCGCCCTTGTCGATCGGCAGGATGCGCCCGCCTTCCGGCGTCTTGCGGAAGATCCCCAGAACGCGATGCGGATTGGTGCCGATGCGGCGGATCAGCCGCGCTTCATAGGCGAAATCGCCGGTCACTTCGGTGAGCCGTGCCAGGATGCGATCGCCTTCGCCCAGCGCCGGATCGGATGCGCGCGGGATGATCAGGATGCGCGGTTCTTCCGACTCGCCCTGCCATTCCATCGGCCGCGCCGTGAGATCGCCATCGGGCGTCGCCTCGGTGACCTGAAGCACCGACACCGGGGGCAGCTTGTCGGGGTCGCGATAGCTCTTGTTGCGCTTGGCGAGATGGCCCTCGGCCTCGAGCTCCTTGAGCAGGCGTTTGAGGTCGATCCGCGCCGCGCCCTTGATGCCGAAGGCACGGGCGATATCGCGTTTTGCGGTCTCGGTCGGGTGGTCGGAAATCCATTGCAGGATTTCGTCCTTTGAGGGCATCTGGCTCATGGCTCCGGCCTAGCACGGCGCAAAGGTGCTGCCAATGGCGCGCTTCCCTTGCGCCTTTTTCTTGGCAAAAATACTCAAACCCGACCTCTCCCCGGCAACTGCCGGTAGCTGCTCGCGCACGGCGTTGCCCCGTGCCGGGCCGAGCGCAGCGAGGCCCCCCGGCGACGCCGTCAGGCGGCGCAACCCCTGCCAGCCCGGCGACGCCGTCAGGCGGCGCAACCGCTCAGAGATCGGCGGCCCGGTCAACATCCGCAAGCCGGTCGGTCAGGGCATGCGAGCGCCCAGCGAGCGTAGCGAGGCTGTCGGACAAGGCGAGCGGCGAGGACCAGCGGACCGGGTGGAACAGCCCGGCGGGGGTGCGCGAGGGATGGCGCAACCCGGTGAGCCAGAAGCCGCCATCGGTCGCCGGGCCAAAGACGAATTCCGCCGCGCCGAGGGCCGCGAAGGCGCCGGCGATATGCGCCGCGCCCAGCCCCGGGATGTCGCCGCCGACAAGGCAGACCGGACCGGGATGGGGCAGGCGCAGCAGCCGCGCCATGCGGGCGCCGAGATCGCCGCGCCCCTGCGGAACGCGCGGCAGATGCGCGGGCCAATGCGCGGCGCCGAGCGCTTTGTCGGGGGCAACCGCCAGCACGATCTGCCAGCGCGGATCGTCAAGCTCGCGCAGCATTCGGGCGACCTGATGGCGGAACCACCACGCCGCCGGCACCATGCCGATATCGCGCCCGAGCCGGGTCTTCACCCGGCCCGCAACCGGCGCCTTGACCATGACGATGAGGCGTGGCCTAGGCAAAATAATCCTGCAAGATGCGCGTATAGATCGCCTTGAGCTGGGTGATCTGCGCGACGGGCACGCGTTCATCCACCTGGTGCATGGTCTGGCCGACCAGCCCGAATTCGACCACCGGGCAATGATCCTTGACGAAGCGTGCGTCCGAGGTGCCGCCCGAGGTCGACAGCGCCGGGCGGCGGCCGGTTTCGGCCTCGACCGCATCGGCCACCAGATCGGAGAGCGGCCCCGGCGGGGTGAGGAAGCTTTCGCCGGAAATCTTGACCCGCATGTCGATGCCGACGCCGAACTCGGCGGCCACCTTGTCGGCCTCCTCCTCGAGCCACGAAGACAGCGAGGCGCCGGAATGGCTATCGTTGAAGCGGATGTTGACGGTACCCGAACAGGAAGCCGGGATCACGTTGCTGGCCGGGTTGCCGGTGTCGATTGTCACCACCGCCAGTGTCGAGGCGTCGAAATGGTCGGTGCCATCGTCGAGCCTGTGCGAGGCCAGCCGGTCCATCAGCCGCGCCATCGCCGGCAGCGGATTTTTCGCGCGATGCGGGTAGGCGGAATGGCCCTGCACCCCGGTGATGCGGAAGGTGGCCGTCATCGAGCCGCGCCGCCCGATCTTCATCATTTCGCCCATTTCGGAAGGGCAGGTCGGCTCGCCCACGAGGCAGGCCGACATCTCTTCGCCTTCGGTCTTCATCCAGTCGAGCAGCGCTGTGGTGCCATCCACCGCATCGCCTTCCTCATCGCCGGTGATCGCCAGGATGATGGCGCCTTCGGGCGGGCTCTGGCGGACGAAATCGACCGCCGCGACGGCAAAGGCGGCGACGCCGGATTTCATGTCGGTCGCGCCGCGGCCCCAGAGCACGCCGTCTTCGATCACGCCAGAGAACGGCCCATGGCGCCAGACAGCTTCGTCGCCTGGCGGCACGACATCGGTATGCCCATTGAAACCAAAGGTTTTTTCCGCACCCTTGTCGCCCCAGCGGGCAAAGAGATTGGCCACGCCGCCACGGTCGACGCGGGTGCAGGAAAACCCGGCTTCACTCAGCACTTCATCGAGCAGCACCAGCGCGCCGCCCTCAGCCGGTGTGACCGAGGCGCAGCGGATCAGATTCTGGGTCAGGTGAACGGGGTCGAGCGGGGCTGTCATCGGGGCTTCTCGCGTCATTGCGGCAGGTTTCCCCAAGCCCTAGCCGAGAATCCAGCGCGGCGCAAACCGGCGCTGCCACGCCGGTGATTGTTGCCGCGATGCCGCGCCGGGCGGAGATGAAACATTCGGGCTTAACAGCGCGCAGCCTGGCGTGCTAACATTTTGGCAATAAACACCCGAGGCAGGGTTCTACCTGAGGGCGAAAACGCCCCGCACGAGCAGAAAAGCGTATCAAACGCTCGAGACAAGGCAGGGGGGCGATCCCCGGTCTTTGATGTGCATGTGCCGTGCCTCACCAAAAAACGAGGGGTGAGCAGGCAATGGTTCAGGCATCCGAGTTGCCGATCAACATCAACGCGTCGGCGATGCAGATGGCGCAGACCATCTTCGGCGATGGCGTCACCGTGGTGAGCGCGTCCTACACCGGCGATTACCGCTCGTCGGGCACCTATTCCATGGGCGATACGATCTCGCCGGGGGCGACGCCCGGGGATACCGGTGTCATTCTGTCGACCGGACGGGCGCAAGACTTCACCAATTCCAGCGGTCAGGCGAACCAATCGAACAGCACGTCGAGCAACACCAGCGGGGTGAACAACAACTCCTGGTTCAACAACGCCGCTGGCGCGCGCACCTATGATGCATCCTGGCTGGATGTGGATTTCATTCCCGACAACGCCACGATGACGATGCAGTTCGTATTCTCGTCGGATGAATTTCCCGAGTATGCCAACTCGCAGTATCAGGATTTCGTCGGCGTCTGGGTCAACGGTGTGCAGGTCGAGATGGCGGTGGGATCGGCCAACCCCGGCAACCTTGTCGGCGGGATCAACCAGAACCTCTATATCGACAACAGCAATGACGACTACAATACCGAGATGGACGGGTTCACCGTGACCATGACGCTGACTTTCCCGGTCACCGTCGGGGTGGTGAATTCAATCCGCATCGGGATCGCCGATGTGAGCGACAGCAGTTATGATTCCAACCTGCTGATTGCCGGCGATTCCGTGCAGACCGTGATCATCGCCAATGACGACATCCTGCATCTGCCCGGCACCGCGACCAAGGACATCAACGTGCTGGACAACGATTTTGTCGCCGGCGGCGGCACCCTGACCATCACCCATATCAATGGTAAGGCGGTGACGGTGGGCAGCACCATCTCGCTGGCTACCGGGCAGACCGTGACGCTCAATGCCGATGGCTCGTTTACCGTGGTGGGCGATGGCAATGATGAGTATTTCAATTTCACCTACACGATTTCGGACGGCATCAACGAAGACACCGGCTTTGTTCTGGTCGACAGCGTACCGTGTTTCGTGGCCGGCACGTTGATCGAGACGGCGGATGGCCCGCGCAAGGTCGAACGGCTCGAACCTGGCGACTATGTGCTGACCCAGGATCACGGCATGAAGCCCCTGCGTTGGCTGGGGCGGCGCAAGGTTGCAGCGACGGGCGATCTCGCGCCGATCTATATCGCGCCGGGCACGTTCGGGGAACATGGCGCGGTGGCGGTCTCTCCGCTGCATCGCATCCTGCTGCGCGATAGCTTGGCCGAACTCCTCTTTGGCGAACGTGAAGTGCTGGTGGCGGCGAAAGACCTGGTCAACGACACCAGTGTGCGGCCTGTCGAATGCGGCTTTGTCGAATATGTCCACCTGCTGTTTGACGATCATCAGGTGGTCTTTACCGAAGGTTTGCCGAGCGAGAGTTTCCTGCCCGGTCCGCAGGTCAAGAACAGCCTCGAGGCCGAGATGATCGAGGAGATCTGTACGATCTTTCCCGAAATCGATCCCGATACCGGCGAGGGCTACGGCCCGGCAGCGCGGCGAATGCTCAAGGGCTTCGAGGCGCGGCTCTGGGCGGCGAAAGCGCGGGTGGCATAGAGGAGGGGCGGGCGCATGGCCTGGATCGCGATATCGGATGCGGCGGAAAGCCGGTTCTGCGCCGGCGGGCTCGAGCCCGAAAGCGCCGCCGACCTGGGCCAAAGGCCGGACGGGGAGCTTGGTCAGGGCAGCCTGATGGTGGAATCGCGGCTGTCTCCCGAGGGGCGCCCGCAGATGCTGCTGTCGTTCGAGCGGCTGCATCCGCGCCCCTACAAGCTGTCGATCCAGGCGGTGCCGGGGGGCGGGCTGGTGCTGGTGATTGCCGACGGCGACGCGGTTTTCCATACCGCGCTGCATCATGACAGCCAGGATCGTGCCGATATCCTGCGCATCACCTATTCCTGGGATACCGCGCGGCGCTGGGGGCGGCTTGCCATCGAGCGGCCGGAAATCGACCGCGTCGCGTCGGTCGATCTGGTCGATGCGCCGCCGTTGCAGCTCGACGATATCCGCGCCATTTCGACAGATCCGAGGCGCCGCCATCTCGACCGGGATGTGCTGTTCTTCGCGGTTTCCGACCGGGTAGAACCGATCGGCCCGATGCCGAGCCTGTCCGCTGATGTCCCGCTGCTGTGCCAGGGCCAGTACGAGATGGCGGGCCGGCTGCGGCGCGGCGATATGGTCGAGACGCTGGAGTCCGGGCTTTCGCCGGTCTTGCAGGTGGTTCGGCGCACGGTGCCGGCCTGTGGTTCGTTCCGGCCGGTGCGGCTGCGCGCGCCCTATTTCGGCCTGTTGCGCGATGTGATCGTGGCGCCCGACCAGCGGCTTGTGGTGGGCGGTTCCGAGGTCGAATACACCTTTGGGCGCGAGGCGGTGCTGGTACCCGCGCGGCACCTTGTCAATGGCATCTCGGCCATCGCCCTCACCGGCATGGTGACGACGACGTATGTGCAGCTGATCCTGCCGCGCCACGATTCGATCATCGCCGCGGGCTGTCCGGTCGAGAGCCTCTATGTCGGGCGAATCCGGCGCAAACGGTCCCAGCTCGGCGCCTCGCTGCTGGCGCCGTTCCAGCGCGCGCTGCTGCCGGAACATGCGCGGTCGGCCTATCTGATGGTCAAGCCGTTCGAGGCGATCACGCTGATGCAGCGCCGCGCCGCCTGAGCCGGACTAAAGCGTTTCGAGAAAAACTCGAATCACGAGTTTGCCTCGAAACGCTCATGACATTGAATTGTTGCAAGGCGTTTCCACTTAACCCTGGCTCAGGTTCAAGTGGAAACGCTTTAGAACGGCGCCTTGGCGAAGAACCGCATGCCGCGCCCGCCATCGGGATGACGCAGGCGCAGTTCCTGGGCGTGAAGCATCATGCGCGGATAGGTTTCTGCATCCTGCGAATAGAACGGATCGCCCAGGATCGGATGGCCGAGCGCGGCCATATGCACGCGCAGCTGATGGCTGCGCCCGGTCAGGGGGGTCAGCCGGACCCGGCTTTCGCCGCCGCCCGCACTGAGCCGTTTGAATTCGGTGATCGCCTGCTTGCCGGTCTCAAGGCAAACCATCTGCCGCGGGCGGTTGGGCCAGTCGACGATCAGCGGCAGGTCGATGGTGCCCTCGGCTTCGGCCATGTGGCCCGCGACCCGGGCGATATAGGTCTTCCTGGTCTGGCGCTTCTCGAACTGCAGGCCAAGGTGGCGCTGGGCATGGGGCGAGGCGGCAAAGATCATCACCCCCGAGGTGTCGCGGTCGAGCCGGTGCACCAGAAGCGCGGTCGGGAAGGCCGCCTGAACCCGCGCCAGCAGGCAATCGGCCAGGTGATCGCCCTTGCCGGGCACCGAAAGCAGCCCGGCAGGTTTCAGCACGGCGATCAGCTCGTGATCCTCGTGCAGGATCTCCAGCGGGTCTTCCGGCGGTGTGTAGTTGTCGCTCATCCCGGCGGTCTAACGCGGCGACGCGGCTTCGGCAACCTGACGTCAGTCTTGCGAGGCAGCGGCAATCGCTGGCAGGCTGGGCTCAGCAAAGGAGAACGCCATGCACCCGACCATCGTGAAACTGCAGGAGGTCGTCGCCTCGGGCGATGATAAGAGGATCATCGAGCTGCTGTCGCCCGATGTGATCTTCCTGCCGCCGACCTACTGGGCCAGCTGGCGCGGCGCCGAGCCGGTGGCGGCGGTGCTGGGCCATGTCGGGAAGGTGTTTTCCGATTTCAGCTATCGTCGGGTGATGGGCGGCGGCAATGACTGGGCGCTGGAGTTCCAGTGCAAGATCGGGGAATTCGATGCGGTGGGGGTCGATCTGATCACGCTGGGCGCCGACGGGCTGATCGAAACCTTCGAGGTGGTGATGCGCCCCCTGAAGACCGTCGGCGCGCTGCGCGACGAGATGATGGCGCGGATCGGCCGCGATCCGCGATTCCTCGAGTATCGCAAGGCGCTGGGCTGACGCCGGATTGGCGCCGGGCTTGATCGGTGCCGCGAAACTTGCTTGGCTGGAGCCATGAGCGATGCCAATGACGCCAATGACGATCTCGACGCGGTTTATGGGTTGAAAACCCCGGCGGACAACCGACGCCACTATGACGGCTGGGCCGAAACCTATGACAGCGGCTTTGCAACGGAGATGGATTATCGTCTGCCTGAGCGGGTGGCGGCAGCCTTTGCTGCGGCATCGCCGGTGCCACCGGTGCTTGATCTCGGAGCCGGAACCGGGCTGGTCGGGGCTGCCCTTGCCAAGTTGGGCATCGGGCCGGTCGATGGCACCGATATCTCGCCCGGGATGCTGGAGATCGCGGCGCAAAAGGGCGTCTACCGCGCCCTCTTCGAAGGCGATCTTCTGGCCCGGCTGCCGGTCGAAGATGGCACTTATGGCAGTGCCTTGAGTGCCGGCACCTTCACCAACGGCCATGTCGGCCCCGCGGCGCTCGACGAGGTGCTGCGTGTGGTCGCGCCGGGCGGGCTGGTCGCGCTCTCGATCAATGGCGAGCATTGGCGCGCTGCCGGATTCGAGGCGAAATTCGCCTCCCTGAAGCGCCGGATCGCGGCGCTGCGTTTCGAGCGGGTGCGCTTTTATGGCGACGAGGCGCGCGGCGCGCATGCCGAAGATGAAGGGCCGATCGCCATCTTCACCAAGCGATGAGTTGCTGCGCTCAGCGCGCCGAAATGCGCCACCTCCTCCTTTTTCTTGGCAAAAATACTCAATTCCAACAGTCGCGAAAAGCAGCAACCGCGCAATTCTGGCGCAGGTCATACCCTCAATCAGGCCGAGCGAAGCGAGGCGCAACCGCTCAGAGACCGGGCAACACCTTGCCCGGATTGAGGATCCCCTTGGGATCGAGCGCCGCCTTGATCGCCCGCATGGTGGCCAACGCCTGGGCGTTCTTGCGTCGCGCCATCGACGGTAGCTTCGAAATGCCGATGCCATGTTCGGCGGAAAAACTGCCGCCGAGATCGAGCACGATTTCCTCGACCGCCTCCATGATCCGGTCCATGCGCTCGGGATCCTGGCTCTTTGGCCAGACCGCGTAATGCACGTTGCCGTCGCCGAGATGCGAGACCACCATCGGCCGCGCACCGGGGTCGATCTGCTCGAGCTTCGCGTTGGCCTGGCGCAGGAAGCTGTCGACCTTGTCGAGCGGCACCGCGATATCGTTGTTCTGGATCGGCTGGTGCGACAGCGTGACTTCGGCGGCGGCTTCGCGCCGGGCCCACATCTCGCGCCGCTGGGCCTCGTTCTGGGCCACCACCGCGTCGATCACCTCGCCGGTCTCGAACATCCCGGCCAGGACGTTCTCGAAATAGCCCAGGATCGGCGGCTGGCCGTCGGGGCCGGGATCGGCATCGCGCGGGGCGGTGGCGCCGACCTCGACGAGGATGTTGACCTCGTGATGCGCCTCGAACGGCTCGCGCGCGCCCTTGATCACCTCCAGATGGCGCTCGATATAGGCGCGCGGCATGTATTCGAACGCCTCGACCGCGCCGCCCGTCGCTTCCTGCAACCGGTTGAGCAGCGACAGCGCCTGGTCCAGCGCGGGCACGGCGACCATCGCGGTGGCATAGGCGCGCGGCTTTGGCACCAGCTTCAGCACCGCGGCGGTGATGATGCCGAGCGTGCCTTCGGCGCCGATCAGCAGGTGCTTGAGGTTGTAGCCGGAATTGTCCTTGTGCAGTTCCGACATCAGGTCCATCACCTCGCCGGTCGGCAGCACCACCTCGACCCCCAGCACCAGATCGCGGGTATTGCCATAGCGCAGCACGTTCGAGCCGCCCGCGTTGGTGGCCAGATTGCCGCCGATCATGGCGCTGCCCTGGGCCCCGAAGGTGAGCGGGAAGATCAGGCCACGTTCTTCTGCTGCCGCGCGCAGATTGGCCAGCACCACGCCGGCATCGACCACCGCAAGGCGCGCTTCGGTGCGAATCTCGCGGATCGCATTCATCCGTTCGAGCGACAGCATGATCGCGCCCTCGGCCTGCGCTCCGCCCGCCAGGCCGGTATTGCCCGAAACCGGCACGATCGGCGTGCCGGTCGCGTTGGCCAGTTTGACGATCTGCGAGACTTCGCCGGTATTGGCCGGGCGCACCACGGCCAGCGGAGTCCACTGATAGGTCCGGGTGAAATCATGCGAGTAGCGTGCCATGTCGGCGCCACGCAGCACATGGGCGTCGCCGACGATGGCTTCGAGTTTGTCGATCATGGGGGCCTCCCTCTCGGTTACCGGCACCTTGCCAGAAACCGGGCGAGAGGCAAATCATTGATCGGTTGCAAGGATTTCGATGATTTCCGAATAGCCGCGGGCGCGGGCGAGTTCGAGCGGTGTGGCGCCGGTCCGGTCGGCCAGCGTCTGATCCGCTCCGGCATCTACAAGCGCCCGGACGCAAGCCTGATGATCCGGCCCGCCATCGCCCAGGATCACCGCTTCGATCAGCGCGGTCCAGCCGAGATTGTTGACGTGATCGAGCGGCGCCCCTGCGGCAATCAGGCGGCGCACCACCTCGGCGTGGCCGAGATGGGCGGCGGCAATCAGCGCCGTGCCGTCATAGGGGCTGGTGACGAGGCCGGGATCGTTGCCCAACTCGATGGCGAGCGACATGAGCTCGGGATCGTCGGCCACGGCGGCGATGGTGACGACATCATAGGCCTGATAGTCGAGCGCGTTCATGTCGGCACCGGCCTCGGCCAGGGCGCGCAGGGCGTCGTCTTGCGAGGCGAAAGCGGCGACATGGGCGGGAGTGCGCTGCCTGCCATCGCGCGCGTTCACCTCGGCGCCGGACGCGGCAAGGCGCCGGATTTCATCCACGTTCCCGTCATGCGCTGCATGGTGCAGGCCGTCATAGGCGGCCAGTTCGGTGGCGGACGGGGCGACCTGTGCCGCAGCGGCCACAGCGCTGACGGCAATGCAGGCGGCGAGACTCAATGTGCGCAGCATGGCAGGACTCCTCGGCAGGGGGACTGCCGAATAGTCTGCCATGCATCGCGAAGGTCTGCCAATTGCCCTGCATGCACAATCACGGTGCGCTGAAGCGCACCCTGGAGTGGCGATGCCCGGCGTGGAGCGGTTTGCCTTATGCGACGCGGCCCAGTTCGATGAAGCGGGCCAGGTGGAAGTCCTGGTCGCCCCATTCATGGTCGATCAGGATCAGCCGCTTGGCATAGTGGCCAAGATCGTATTCCCAGGTCATGCCGATGCCGCCATGCATCTGGATCGATTCCTCAGCCACCAGGCGGCCGATGCGACCGATCGAATATTTGGTGGCGGCCAGAATGCGGTCGCGTTCGGGTTGGGGCTTTTCCAGCGCGGCGGCGGCGTTGATCACTGCCGAGCGCGCCTGTTCGATCTCGAGCAGCATTTCCGCCATGCGGTGTTGCAGGGCCTGAAACTTGCCGATCGGCACGCCGAATTGCTTGCGCTGGCGCAGGTAGTCGATGGTCATCTCGCGGATCGTCGCCATGATGCCGAGCGCCTCGGCCGAGAGCGCGAGCGCGGCGCGCCCCGAGGCTGCATCGAGCGCGGCGGCGCCGTCTTCCACCAGCAATTCGCCGGGCGCGTCATCGAGTGTGATCTCGGAGGCCTGTCCGCCATCCACCGTGGTGTAGTCGCGCAGCTCGACCGCGTCGGGCGCGACGAGGAAGAGCGCAATGCCCCCCGCATCGGTGCGTGCCGAGACGATGAAGCCGGCGCAGCCGGAGGCGTACTTGACCACCGATTTGGTGCCGCTGAGGGCGTAGCCGTCGCCGGATTTTACCGCCTTGGTTTCGACCTCGCCGAGATCGTAGAGCGCCTGGGGCTCTTCGGCGGCGAGCGCATAGCGCGCGGTCCCGGCGATGATCTCTTCCACGGCGTCCGTCTTGCCCGCGGCGGCGAGGATTGGGCCGGGCACCAGCGCGTTGTCGAGCACCGGTTCGTTGACCAGCCGCTTGCCCAGTTCTTCGAACACCACGGCGATATCGAAACCATCGCCGCCGAATCCGCCCTGATCCTCGGGGAAGAGCGCGGCGATCACGCCCAGTTCGGCGAGGCCTTCGTAATGCGCGGGCTGAAAGCCGGGGGCGGTGTTGCCGGCTTCGACGCGCGGCGCGAGCGGGTATTTGTCACGCAGATAGCGCTCGATGGTGTCGGCGAGCATCCGGCGGGTATCGGTGTGGGTAAAGTCCATGTCGTGTTTCCCCTTCAGAGCCCTGTGATCATCTTGGTGATGATGTTTTTCTGGATTTCGTTCGAGCCGCCGTAGATCGTGGTCTTGCGGTGATTGAAATAGACGCCGGTGGCATTGTTGAACCCCTCAGGCGTCACATGCGGGCCGTTATAGCCGGGCTCGTCGACCTCTGGCGTCAGGGCCGTGGCCGAGCGGCCAAGTGCGCGGCGGGTGAGATCGGTCAGCTCCTGTTCGATCTCGGTGCCGAGGATCTTCAGCATCGAGCTTTCCGGTCCGGGAGCACCGCCGACCTCGGCCTGGGACAGGACGCGCAGGTTGGTGATCTCCATGTTCATAAGATCAATTTCGGCCCGCGCCAGACGGGCGGCAAAAAGCGGATCCTCGGTCAGCGGTCGACCGTTGCGCTTTTGACGGCTGGCCAGATCCTTGAGGCGGTTCAGTTCCTGATAGGACTTGCCGACACCGGCGATGTTGGTGCGCTCATGGGTCAGCAGATACTTGGCATAGGTCCAGCCCTTGTTCTCTTCGCCGACAAGGTTTTCGGCGGGCACCTTGACGTCGGTGAAGAACACTTCGTTGACTTCATGGCCGCCATCAATGGTGCGGATCGGGCGCACTTCGATGCCGGGACTTTTCATGTCGATCAAAAGGAACGAGATACCTTCCTGCGGCTTGCCTTCCTTGGAGGTGCGCACCAGGCAGAAGATCCAGTCGGCGTATTGGCCGAGCGTCGTCCATGTCTTCTGGCCATTGACGATGTAGTGATCGCCATCGCGCACCGCGGTGGTCTTGAGCGAGGCGAGATCGGAGCCGGCACCCGGCTCGGAATAGCCCTGACACCACCAATCGGTGCCGTCGCACATCCGTGGCAGATAGTGGTTCTGTTGCTCTTTCGAGCCGAACTTCATCAGCACGGGCGCCAGCATCTTGAGCCCGAAGGGCAGGATGCGCGGGGCGCTGGCGCGGGCCATTTCGTCCTCGAAGATGAACTGTTTCACCGGGCCCCAGCCGGTGCCGCCGAATTCGGCGGGCCAGCTGTAGGTGAGCCAGCCCTTGTCGTTCAGGATGACTTGCCAGCGCACCATGTCGTCCTTGGTGAGCGAGGCGTCATTGCGGGTCTTGGTGGCGAGATCCTCGGGGAGGTTCGCCGCCAGCCAGTCGCGCACTTCGGCGCGGAAATCCTGTTCTTCGCGGGTGAAATTCAGGTCCATGATGCAGCCTCCTCAGCCAGCGGCGCGTTTGTTGAGATCATCGAAGGTTTCGCCCTTTTCGACCATGTCGACGAGCAATTGCGCGGGTTTCCAGAACTTCGGGTCTTCCTTGGCAAATTCGCGCAGGTCGGAGAGCACGTTGTCGAGCCCGTACATGTCGGCATATTTCATCGGGCCGCCGCGATAGCGCGGGAAGCCATAGCCGAACAGGAAGGTGACGTCGATATCGCTGGGTTTGAGCGCGATGCCCTCTTCCAGCACCTTGGCGCCTTCATTGATCATCGCGGCAAGGTAGCGGCGGATGATTTCCTCCTCGGAGAAGGCGCGGGGCGTGATGCCAAGATCGGCGCGGGCCTTGTCGATGATCTTGTCGACCTCGGGATTGGGGGTGCCGCGGCGGTCGCCTTCGGCGTAGACATACCAGCCCTTGCCGGTCTTCTGGCCGAACCAGCCCTGCTCGCAGATCCGGTCGGCGATGGTGCCGTTGTAGCGATCGTCATTGGTGCGTTTGGCGGCGTTGTTCTTGCGGTTGGCCCAGCCGATATCGAGCCCGGCGAGATCGCCCATGGCATGGATGCCCATGGGATAGCCGAATTTCACCAGCGCGGCGTCGATCTCGTAGGGCGAGGCGCCGTCTTCGACCATGTAGGCCGCCGAGGTGGCGTATTTGGCAAGGATGCGATTGCCGATGAAGCCGTCGCAGAGACCGGCACGGACCGGCACCTTCTTCATCTTCTTGGCCAGATCGAAGCCGGTGGCGATGGCATCGTCGGCGGCGTTTGACGGGATCACGATTTCCAGAAGCCGCATGATATTGGCCGGCGAGAAGAAATGCAGGCCGATCACGTCCTCGGGCCGCGATGTGGCCGAGGCGATCTCGTCGATGTTGAGATAGGAGGTGTTGGAGGCCAGCACGGCGCCTGGCTTGGCGACCTTGTCGAGGATGGCGAACACCTCTTTCTTCACCTCCATGTTCTCGAACACGGCTTCGATGATGAGGTCGGCATCCGACAGGTCGTCATAGGAGGTGCTGGGCGTGTAGCGCGCCATGATAGCGGCTTTCTGGGCCTCGGTCTTGCGGCCCTTCTCGACGTCGCGGGCATAGACCTTTTCGACGTTCTGGATACCGCGCGCGATGCTTTCGTCGTCGCGTTCCACCATGGTGACCGAGAGGCCGGCATTGAGCGCCGCCACGGCGATACCCGCGCCCATGGTGCCGCCGCCGATGACGCCGATCTTTTCGAGCGGTCGCGGGTCGGCGCGGCCGTTTTCCGGCACCTTGGCGGAGGCGCGTTCGGCGAAGAAGGCATGGTTGAGGCCTTGCTGCTGCGGCGTGCCGAGGCAGGACATGAAGGCATCGCGTTCATGGATCGAGGCCTCGTGCAGGCTGTGACCGAGCGAATATTCCATCGACTCGACCATTTTGGCGGGGGCGAAGAGGCCGCGGGCCTTTTTCACGATCCCATCGCGGGCGGCCTGAAGCGCGGCGCGGTTTTCGGCGTCGGTTCCCAGACCTTCGGAGCGCTCGGAGGTCTTGCGCGGGCCTTTGCCCTGGGCAATCAGTTCGCGGGCGAAACTCTTGGCGTCGTCAAGCAGGTCGGTCTCGGCCAGACGGTCGATGATGCCGAGCGAGAGCGCCTCCTGCGCGCCGACCTGGCGGCCGCTGATCATGATTTCGAGCGCCGGAGCGATGCCGGCGACGCGGGGCAGGCGGATGGTGCCGCCGGCGCCGGGCATGACGCCGATCAGCACTTCGGGCAGGCCGACCCGGCCCTTGGGATCGGCGATGCGATAATGCGCGCCGAGCGAGATTTCCAGGCCGCCGCCAAGGGCTGTGCCATGGAGCGCGGCGATGACGGGTTTGGTGGTCTCTTCGATACGGGTGCAGACCTCCCAGAGCGCCGGCGGCTGCGGCGCCTGGTCGAATTCGCGGATGTCGGCACCGGCGGGGAAGGTGCGCCCTGCGCCGATGATGATGGCGGCCTCGATGCCCGCGTCAGCGTCGACCTCCTCCATCGCCTTGAACAGCCCCTGGCGCACGGCGGTGCCCAGTGCGTTGACCGGCGGGTTGTTGACGGTGACGATGGCGATGTCGCCATCGCGCGTGAGAGTGACCTGATCGCTCATGTTTCGAATTCCCTGATGTTCCTCCCGGTGCCGGGCAATCCCGGCACGCGCTCTACTATGCCTCTTGCGGTGCCGTCGGGGCAACAGGCGTGGTGGGCAAACGTCGTCGCGTCATCGGTTATGACGCGGCGTTATGGCACCAGGGGGCGCAGGGTGAGGCCGGGCTATTCGGACAGGCCGGGTTCGTCGAGGAGATGGCGACCATGGCGGTCTTCGACCTCGATCACCCAGAGATCGGGATCGAAGCTGCGCTGCTTGACGATCGAGCGGTCGACGTCTTGTTCGGCGCCTTCAGCGAGTTGATCCCATTTGCGCGCGCCGGTTATCAGATCGAAGGTGCGGTGGAAGGCCCTGGCCTGGCCATCGAGCGTGTTGAGCTTGACCAGGACGGCGCCGGCGGTGTCATCGCCATGGGCGGTGACGAAGGCCGGGATATCGTTGAGCCGCAGGCGGGCGAGATAGGCGTGGACCCAGAATTGTGCGGTGAGGCGACTCATTGTTTGACCCTGCGTTGATCGGTGGCGTCGGAGCCTCCGGCGGGGATACTGGGGGCAAGATGAAGCGGCGGATCAGTTGCCATCTTTGAAATCGAGGCCCATTTCGGAGTAGCGTTCGCTCTCTTCCAGCCAGTTGGGGCGGACCTTGACCTGAAGAAAAAGGTGGATCTTGCGGCCGAGAAACTCTTCCAGTTCGGCGCGCGCCAGGGTCGAGATCGCCTTGATGGTTTCGCCCTTCTTGCCCAGCACGATGCCCTTGTGGCCGTCGCGCATGACATAGATGATCTGGTCGATCCGGGCCGAGCCGTCCTTGCGTTCTTCCCAGCTCTCGGTTTCGACGGTGAGCTGGTAGGGCAGTTCCTGATGCAGGCGCAGGGTGAGCTTTTCGCGGG
The DNA here is from genome assembly GCA_965366835.1 of uncultured Rhodobacterales bacterium. GTDB lineage: Bacteria > Pseudomonadota > Alphaproteobacteria > Rhodobacterales > Rhodobacteraceae > JAKGBX01. The sequence continues at coordinate 7,295 of CBDUGF010000037.1, read as the reverse complement.
TGATCTCGGCGGCGATCATGCGCAGCGGAAGATCGGCGATCTGGTCTTCGGGGTAGAGCCACGGACCCTCCGGCAGACGGGCCGCGAGCCAGGCGCGCAAGTCTTTGACGCCATGGCCTTTTTCGGCGGATATCATGAAGGTTTCGGCAAACGGAAAGCGCTCGTTCATGTCCTTGGCGAGGCTCAGGAGCTTGGGCGCCTCGACCCTGTCGATCTTGTTGATGGCGAGCGCGATGGTGCGGCCTTCGGGCATTTCGGCGAGACCTTCGAGGATCTTCTCGACGCCTTCGGTGATGCCGCGATGGGCCTCGATCAATAGCACGATGATATCGGCGTCGGCGGCGCCGCCCCAGGCTGCGGCGACCATGGCGCGATCGAGCCGGCGGCGCGGGCGGAACAGGCCGGGGGTGTCGACGAAGACCAATTGGGCCTCGCCTTCGAGCGCGACGCCGCGGATGCGCGCGCGGGTGGTCTGCACCTTGTGGGTCACGATGGAGACCTTGGCGCCCACCATGTGATTGGTGAGAGTCGACTTGCCCGCGTTGGGCTCTCCGATCAGGGCGACAAAGCCGCAGCGAGTGGTCATGGGGGGCTTTCCGTGAATTGTGATCAGCGGGGAATAGTGGATTTGCGAGAACGATACCAGCGGGGAATGCGGATGGCCAAGCAAAGAAGGTCTTGGGGCGCGCTCAACCGGCTTCGACGCGCGCCAGCAGGGCCTTGGCCGCCGCCTGTTCGGCCTGGCGTTTGGAGGGCGCTGTGGCGCTGGCCGACTGGCCGCTGTCGAGCCGGGCTTCGATGGTGAAGGCGGGGGCGTGATCGGGGCCGGTGCGGGCGGTCTCGACATAGGCGGGCGGTGTCAGCCCGCGCGCCTGAGCCCATTCCTGCAACGCGGTTTTCGCATCGCGGGCATCGGCATCGACGGCTTCGATCCGGGCCGCCCAGAGCCGCAGGATGAGATCGCGCGCCGCCTCGAAACCGGCATCGAGATAGACCGCGGCGATCACCGCCTCCATCGCGTCGCCCAGCAGCGCCTTCTTGCGGCGGCCACCCGACATCATCTCGGAACGGCCGATTTTCAGCACCGCGCCAAGGTCGATCTCGCGCGCGACGTCGGCGCAGGTTTCCTTGCGCACGAGGGCGTTGAAACGCGGCGCAAGCGTGCCTTCCGCCGCCGAACGGTCATGCTCGAGCACCGCTTCGGCCATGGTGAGGCCGAGCACGCGGTCGCCGAGAAACTCCAGCCGCTGATTGTCGTCGCGCGTCGGCGACGAAACCGAGGCATGTGTCAAGGCGCGGATCAGCAATTCGGGCCGCGAGAAACTATGCCCGAGCCGGGTTTCGAAGTCCTTAACGTCGCGTGCGAGTTTCATGTCAGACGCTCTGTGCGGCCGAAAGGAGGGTATGCGCCTGCCGGAACATCAGCTCACTCGATGGCCTTGAAATAGCGATCCGAGCGCCAAGTCCAGAAGAACAGCATCGAGCGCCCGGCAGAGGAGAACATGATCCGGTCGGCGCGCCCGATCAGGTCTTCATATTTCACGGTGCCGACGCCGCCGGCGGTCTGGGCGAAGCGGCTGTCGGTGGAATTGTCGCGGTTGTCGCCCATGAAGAAATACTCGCCCGCCGGCACGGTGAACACGGAGGTGTCGTCGGATCCGAAGGTGCCGATGTTCAGGATCGAATGCCGGACACCGCCGGGCAGGGTTTCGTAAGATCTTGATTTCTCACAGGTTCCGCCCCTGCCCACGGCGCCGTTCTCGCAGCGTGGCAGATTGCCTTCTGGGCCCTGGGGGGCCATGGTTTCGCTGAAGGTGCCGCCGTCTTCGAGCTTGACCGGTTCGCCGTTGATGTGCAGCACGCTGTCTTTCATCTGCACCTTGTCGCCGGGCAGGCCGATCAGGCGCTTGATGAAATCGGTACCGGTCACCGGATGGCGGAACACCACCACATCGCCGCGCTGGGGTTCGCCCGCCCAGATGCGTTCATTGTCCGAGCGCAGCCAGCCACAGATGTCCTTGGCGTCGATATCGATGCCGAAACGCTGAATCCGGACCGACGGGCAGGAGGCGTAGGAATAGCCGTAAGCCATTTTATTCACAAACAAAAAGTCGCCGATGAGCAGCGTGTCCTTCATCGATCCGGAGGGGATCCAGAACGGCTGAAAGAACAGCGTGCGGAACACGCCGGCGATCAGCAGCGCATAGACGATGGTCTTGATCGTCTCGATGACGGCGCCGAAAAAGCTGCCTTCCTTGCTCATGTCAGTCGTTTCCTGCCTTTTTTGCCTTGGCGCTACATGAGGGGCGGCGGCGGGGCTGTCAAGCATTGGACGGGTGGCGAGACGTTAATGCCACCGAACGGTGCAAATCGGGGGGTGACATCCGGCTGCCGCCCGGCTGACATCCGGCTGCCGGGGTGAATGGTGAAGGTTAATGGCGCGGTAAGGTTAATGCGGCGCGCGGTGGGCGGGGGATTGTGGCGTGGACAAGCGCCGGTGCCGGGGGTTGAATGGGGCAATCGGCGAGACGGGGAGCGGGACATGAAGCTGACATTGCATCACATCAATCTGGCGACCGAGAACGTGGCGCGGATGGAGGCGTTTTATCGCGATGTGCTGGGCATGGCGGTACCACAAACCGACATCCCGGTGCTGGAGAAGGCAAAGGGCTATGCCGGGAATGTGGGATTTGTCTGGGACGGTGCGGTGCAGCTTCACCTTGCCGAGAAGGATGTGCATGCCGGGTTCAGGGCCGGGCAGATCGTGAACCCGGTGTCGCGGGGGCATATCGCCTATCGCTGCGACGATATCGAGGCGGCGAAGGCGGAGTTGGAGGCCAAGGGCGTGCCCTATTCCGATTGGGGCGAGCGGGCGGTGGCAGGCTGGCACCAGATCTTCTTTTACGATCCGGATGGCAATGTGGTGGAGATCCATCAGAAGAAAGAAGGGTAAGGGCAGGGCCAGTTTGAGCCCATAGTGCTTACTTAATCGAGTGTGTTATTCTGTCTTTGGGAGAGCGCCATGAACAGAGAGTTTGACTCACTCGTGTTGACGGAAGATTTGGTCGGGTTGGTCGAGAGAACAGAACCAGACCCCGGGCCAGAGGAAGGAACGGTCGAGCACACCTCAGAAGACTTCGAGAAGCTCGCTGACGCGCTGTTATCTGAATACTCCCCTGACACACTCTGGGTTTTCGCGTATGGCTCTTTGATCTGGAATCCAGAGTTCGACTACGATGAAGTTGCTCAGGCGACCGCGCATGGATGGCACAGATCATTCTGCCTTCAACTGACCCGATGGCGCGGAACGCGCGAATTGCCGGCTTTGATGTTGGCTTTGGATCGCGGCGGCACGTGCAACGGTAACGTTTATGCGCTTCCCAAGGAAAATCACAAGGCTCAGATCGTAAGGCTCTTGGAACGAGAAATTGACGCGAATCCGCCGACCAACGTACCGCGATGGATTGAAGTTTCATCCGGCGGGATTGGCGTGAAAGCACTGACATTTGTTGCTGACCCTGAAGGCCCGGCATACGCAGGTGAGCTCCCAATCAAAAAAGTTGCCTGGACACTTGCCCGTGCCGCCGGCCACTGGGGTTCATCGGCGCAGTACCTGTACAATACTTACAAAATGCTTGAAAGCAGTGGCATTCACGATGAGTCCATTTCGAAATTGCAAGCGCTGGTCGCGAAGGAAATAATTGACATTTCCAGTAGAGATCCAAATCCTCGAAGTCAGTAAAACAACTGAATGACTCCGAAATCGGTTCTTACTGTTGTAGGTCCGCAGAGTTCGCGAACCGGTCCTCCTTGCACCTGGCGCGCTCTTCGCCTTTTCTGTCAGTGCGGCGGGCGGGAAAGAGGTACCTCTTGGCTGGCCGCTCCGATCGGGCGGGCCTCGATCAGCACGAAAGCCTGCGCCCAGGGGTGATCGTCGGTCAGGGTGACGTGGATGATGGCCTCGTGGCCCGGCGGCGTCATCTCGGCCAGGCGCTCCTTGGCCCATCCGGTGACGTGCATGACCGGCTGGCCGCTGCGCAGGTTCGATACCGTCATGTCCTTCCATGAAATGCCCATCCGCAAGCCGGTGCCGAGCGCCTTGGAACAGGCCTCTTTCGCGGCCCAGCGTTTGGCGTAGGTGCCGGGCGTGTCGGCGCGGCGTTCTGCCTTGCGCTGCTCGACCTCGGTAAAGACACGGTTGCGGAAACGATCGCCGAAGCGCTCGAGCGTGCCGGCGATACGTTCGATATTGGCCAGATCGGTGCCGATGCCGAGGATCATGCTGCGCGGTCTCCCTTTGGCACGGGTGGTAGGGCGCGCGGCGGGTTCTGGCAAGCGCTTGCAGGGTCAGGCGGCGGCATGTTCGAGGCAGATCTGCCCGGTTTCCTCGGGCTGGAGCGGCAGATCGAGGAGCGCGCAATAGGGCGCGCCATCGCGCGCGCCGTGATGGCGGCAGGTCTTGCACAGGCCGAAGCTGCGCCGGCCGCGGGCGTCGAGCATGGCTGTGAGCAATTGGCGCAGGGCGGCTTCGGTCTGGGCGATCCGGTGCGGCGGCAGATCGAGCCCGGGCGGGCCGGGAAGCCGGGCGAGGGCGCTCTGGCCCTCGGAGGTGAGATCGTAGCGGCGGGCGCGTTTGTCGGTTTCGCCGGGGTGTTCGCGGATCAGCCCCTTGCGCGCCAGCGCCTTGAGGGTTTGCGAGACGGTGCCGCGGGTGGAGGCGAGATAATCGGCCACCGCGGAAGGCATGCGCGAGAACCGGTTGGCGCGCGCCAGATAGTCGAGCGCGGCGATCTGGGCCGGATTGAGATCCTCATCGCGCCGCTCGGAGAGATGCAGGCGCGACAGGCGGTCGAGGAGGTCGGTCAGGGCGGATGTCATGGCGAGATGATAGCGAGTCAAAATTAATCTTGCAATGATTTCGAGTCGAAACTAACAATATGGTATCGAGTCGAAACCAATAGTGGAGGACATCATGAGATTTGCAGCATCCATTCTGGCGCTTGGAGCGCTGAGTGCCGCGGCGCAGGCCGACGAAACCCATGCGATTCAGCAGGAGGGCGCGGTGCGCTCGGGCGAGAACGCAGCGATCGTGGCGGATAGCGATATCCTGGCGGCGCATGTGCATCGCACCGGCAACATCGTCACCTTTCACATGACCACGCGGGGGGTGGCGGGGGAGACCCGGCCGGAGCCTGTGGGCACGTTGGCCGGGGCCGGTGTCAGGGCCTATGTCTGGCCGATATCGCTCGATCCGGCGGCTGTGGGATTCGAGGGGGAAAGCGGGATACTGGCGCTGGTGGCGACGGCGCATCCGGATTTCGACGACACGCCGCTTTTCGATGAGAACCGCGACGGCGATCTGGCCAATGACGGGGCGGACTGGCACAGCCATTGGGTGGTTCTGGCGCCGACGGAGGCTTGCGGGGAAGGCGCGCTGGCGGTGAAGGACATTGCCGAGGGGGCGACGCCCAAGCTGCCCGCGACATGGCCGGGCCTGCCGCTCTACATCGACAGCCCGGGCTATTCGCCGCTGTTCGACGGGCCGGAGATCACGCTCAACGTGCCGCTGGCGGCGGGATCGCTGAAGTTCGACGGGGTGACGGCGGCGCTGAGGGTGAACGGCGACCTGCACGCGCCGCTGTTATGCGTGACGGATGTGTTCGACGTGGCCTCGGGCGATCTGAGCCTGCCGGGGCAGCTGGACTGAGCCGGGGCCGGTTTTCGTGGGCGCGCGCTCAGGCCGGGGCCTTGGCGCGCGCCTCGTCCATCAGGCGGCGCATTTCGGCGATTGCCGGGGTGAGGCCGAGAAAGATCGCCTCGGCAATCAGGAAATGGCCGATATTGAGTTCCCTGACCTCGGGCAGGGCGGCGACGGGTTTGACCGTTTCGAAGGTAAGCCCGTGGCCGGCATGGACCTCGAGGCCGAGGGAATGGGCCAGCGCCGACATCTCGCGCAGGCGCTCGAGCTCGGCGTCGCGCGCGGCGAAATCGCCCTCGTAATGCAGATCGCAATAGGCGCCGGTATGCAGCTCGACCACCTGCGCGCCGATCCGCGCGGCGGCCTCGACCTGGGGCTTGTCGGCGGCGATGAACAGCGACACGCGGCAGCCGGCGTCGCGCAGGGGGGCGATGAAATGGGCCAGGCGGTTTTCCTCGCGGGCCACTTCGAGGCCGCCTTCGGTGGTGCGCTCCTCGCGCTTTTCCGGCACGATGCAGACCGCGTGGGGGATATGGCGCAGGGCGATCTTCTGCATCTCGTCGGTGGCGGCCATCTCGAAGTTGAGCGGCACCGAGAGGCCTTCCATCAGCGCGTCGATGTCGCCGTCGGAGATGTGGCGGCGATCTTCGCGCAGATGTGCGGTGATGCCATCGGCGCCGGCCTGTTCGGCGAGCCGGGCGGCACGCAGCGGCGAGGGATAGGACGAGCCGCGCGCGTTGCGCACCGTCGCGACATGGTCGATGTTCACACCGAGGCGGAGTTGGCCCGTGGCTGTCATGCGTTTGATTCCCGTGTTGCCTGCAAGGGAAGGCTAAAGGGTTTTGCAAGCGGGGGACAAGGCCATTCCGGGCGCCGGGATCGCGAGCCGGTGTCAGGAGCCAGTATCAGGAGCCAGTTTCAGGAGCCTGGGGATTTGTCCTTGAGCTTGTCGCGGGCCTTGGCCGCGCGTTTGGCCTTGATCGCGTCGAGCTTGTTCTTGATCCGGCCGCGGCGGCGCTTCTGATAGGCCTGGATCAGCGGCACGGCGAGATAATAACAGACCGTGGCGACGATGATGCCGGGGATGATGCCGCCGATCAGGTAGGGAAAGAACACCTCGTCATAAAACACCGAGAGTCCGCGCCAGTCGGGCTCGGCATCGGTGAACATGGACAGGAAATTGTGCCACAGATCGCGCCCGGCATCGGAGAACTTGCCGCCGAGCGAGCGTTCGACATGTTCGGGATCGAACTCGGTTCCCAGGATCCAGTGACCGGCGGTGAGCGCGACCACGGCGATGGGCACATAGGTCAGCGGGTTGCCGAAGAAGGTGGCCAGCAGGGCAGCCAGGATAGTGCCCTGCATGAGGAAGGCGATGAGCGCGGCGACCACGAAATGCAACCCGTAGAACGGTGTGAAGGTGGTGAACACGCCGGCCCAGATGCCGCGCGAGATCTTGTGCGGCGGATCGGGCAGGCGGTGCAGGCGATGGCGGACATAGCGCGCGGCCCGGAGCCAGCCGCCGCGGGGGTAGAAGAATTCGGCCACGATCTTCCAGATCGGGCGTTTGTCGCGTCGCTTGAAGACCAAAGGTCTC
>CBDUGF010000036.1:0-29392 GCA_965366835.1 uncultured Rhodobacterales bacterium | reverse complement strand
CTGTTTCTCGGCGCCATGGCCTATTTCTGCCTCGGCAAGTTCGCCCGCACCGCCGACAGGCGCCGCCGCCTGATCTATCGCTGGTGCGGTTGGGCCATTATCATCTTTGGCCTTGGCGCCACCTTCGCCTCGATCCTGCGCGCCACCGGGCCGGAGACGTGGAGAGCCACTATCGAAACCTCGGGCATCATCTTCTGGTTCGAAGCCTTCGGCATCTGGGCCTTCGGCCTCAGCTGGCTGGTCAAGGGCAAGGCCGATATCGCCCTGGCCAAACGGGCCGAACAGGTGCGTGAAAGGCTGAAACTTTAATCGTCCGACCAACCCGCATCGCGATGGGTGCCGTCACAGAACGGCTTGTTTCCCGACAATCCGCAGCGGCACAGCACATACTTCCTCGAAGACCGCCCTTCGCCCTGTGCGCTGGCGTCCAGCGTCACATTCTGCACCCAATATGGCCCGTTCTTTTCGACCACCACGTCACAGCGCTCGGCCAGCCGGTGCTCGCGCCCGCCATCGGCGCGTTTCAACGCCAACGCGCCCGACGGGCAGGCCGTCACCACCGCTTCGATTTCCGCGACCGTGCCGTTGTCGGGTTGTACCCATGGTTTTTGCGCCGGGTTGAACACATGGCTGGCCAGCCGCCCGCATTCCGCCGCATGCGAACACAACAGCGGATTGTAGGTCACACTCACATCCTTGCCGTCATAGGCGATCAACCGGTCTGCGCCGGCGGGCGTGCCGCCCCGGCTCTCGAACCCGATCTCGTTGTGCGAGCCATCGCAGAACGGCTTTGATTTCGATGCACCACAACGGCAAAGAGCCATCACCGGCTTGATCTCGACCTCGGTTCCGTCCGGCCCGAGCATCCGCCGCAGCCCCTTGATCACCAGCGGTCCGTTTTCCCGTTCCTCCACACTCGGCCTGTCACTCATCGCGCGCCCTCCTTGCATCAAATCCATGTTCATCTTTCACCGTGCGTTGCGCATTCCGGCCTGCAAAGGTTAACACGGCAGGCAGAATCCGGCGGCAGCCGGGAGTTATACGCATGTCAGCCGGGAGTCACCCCCCCGATTTCGCCGATGTCGGCCAAACCTTAACGGACCGCCCTTACAACCCGGCCTGCTTGTCCATCACCCGGCGCAGCTCGGCGCTGATGCCCGGCTCCGACAGCGCGTGCCCGGCCACCGGGATCATCCGCAGATCGGCTTTTTTCCATTTAATTGCAAGGCGATAGGCGGTTTCGGGCGGGCAGATCATGTCATAGCGGCCCTGTACGATCACGCCGGGGATATCGGCGATCCTGTCGAGCCGGTCCATGATTTGCCCGTCGGGTTCGAGAAACACCTTGTTGGTGAAATAGTGGTTCTCCAGCCGCGCAAATGCGCGCGCATACTCGCCCCCCGCTTCGCCGCCATCGCCGCTGGAACGCACTGATGCCAAAGCATTTTCCCAGCGCGCCCAGGCTTTGGCAAAGAGCGTTTCCTGGGCCCTGTCGCCGGAAAAAAGCCGCTTGTGATAGGCCGCGATCAGATCGCCGCGCTCGCGTTCCGGGATCAGGCTGACGAACCTCTCCCAGGTCTCGGGCCAGAACCGCCCGGCCCCGCCGCCATAGAACCAGTCGAGCTCGCTCTGGGTGCCCAGGAAAACACCACGCAACACCAGCCGCTGCACCGAATTGGGATGCGTCTGGGCATAGATCAGCGCCAGCGTCGCCCCCCAGGAGCCGCCGAAAACGGTCCATTTGTCGAGCGTTAATGTTTTGCGGATAGCTTCGATATCGCGGACCAGATGCCAGGTGGTGTTGTCCTCGACACTGGCATGCGGGCGCGACCGGCCACAGCCGCGCTGATCGAACAGGATCACGCGGTAATGTTCGGGCGCGAAATAGCGCCGCATCGCCGGGCTGCAGCCGCCGCCCGGCCCACCATGCAGCACGACAACGGGCTCGCCCTCGGGGTTGCCCGTTTGCTCCATGTAGATCTGATGCCCGTCGCCCACATCCAGCATCCGGCGATCGAACGGCTCGATCTGCGGATAAAGATAATCCGCCGCGCTTTTCGGGCCTGTGAATTTGTCCATGGCGAGCCTGTGTCATCCTGCCTATATGGAAGGGGCACGCGTAGTTGAGCATATGGAGAGCAGAATGCAACCCGCCGAAAGCACGGTCGATCCCGCCGAAGTTGCCAAGTTCGAAGCCATGGCCGCCGAATGGTGGGATCCCAACGGCAAGTTCAAACCGCTGCATCTGATGAATCCCTGCCGGCTCGACTACATCACCTCGCAAATCGCCGAGGAGTTTGAGCGTGATCTTGAAAAACCGCTGCCTTTCAAAGACTTGCGCCTGCTCGATATCGGCTGCGGCGGCGGACTTCTGAGCGAACCGATGGCGCGGCTCGGCGCCGAGGTGGTCGGGGCGGATGCGGCCGAGCGCAACTTGCCGGTGGCGCGTGTTCATGCCGAACAATCGGGCCTCGAGATTGATTATCGCCACACCACCGCCGAAGCGCTGGCCGACGCGGGCGAGGTCTTCGACGTGGTGCTCAACATGGAAGTCGTCGAACATGTGGCCGATCCGCTGGCCTATCTCACCGCTTGCCGCAAGCTGCTGAAGCCGGGCGGGATTCACATCTGCTCGACGATCAATCGCAATCCGAAAAGCTTTGCCATGGCCATTGTCGGCGCCGAATACGTGATGCGCTGGCTGCCCAAAGGCACCCATGAATGGGCCAGGTTCATCACTCCGGACGAGCTTTTTGAGCTGCTGCAAAAGGCCGGGCTGGCACCGGTGGACAGCAAGGGGTTCGTGTTCAATCCGATCAGCTGGCGCTGGTCGATCTCCGATCGCGATCTGAGTGTAAACTACGTCACCACCAGCAGAAAACCGGCCTAGTCGGCTTCCAGTTTCAGCCGCAAGTCGCGCAGGATCGGCAGCACTGCGCGCACCTTCGTATCGCCCAGATCGGCCACCAGATCGGTGAGAATCGGCTCGATGGCCGACAACGCCGCATCGCGCGCCTGACGCCCCGCCGGGCTGATCGCGACCATCTTGCGCCGGGCATCCTCCCAATCGGGGCGGATATGGATATAGCCCGCCCATTCGAGCTTGCTCAAGGTGTTGGTCATTGCGCCGCGGGTAACGTGAAAGCTCTTTGCCAGCTGCGCCGGTGCGCGTTCCTCGCCGGTATGGGCCAGGTGATTGAGCACCGAGAAATGCGAGATTTCCATGCCCTTGGGCAGCACTTTCGACAGCCGGTTGCGCGCCAGCTGATCCGTTGTGAGGATCTCGCTGAACAGGGCGACGGCAAGGGCATTGCTCGGGTCGTTCATGCGGGTCCGCCGAAGCTGCGATCATGGTTGAGAGACGGGACTCTCTGCCTTGATCGTGCAACTTCGCTCATGTCGAGATCAGCAAACGTGACGCCACAGGCCGTGCCGGCATCGGCCAGAACCTCGCCCCAGGGCGCGACGGCCAGAGAATGGCCATAGGTGCGCCTCTCATTGCCGTCCTTCACGTAATGCACTCCGGTCTGGGCCGGTGCGAGCACGAAACACCCGGTTTCGATCGCCCGTGCGCGCAGGAGCGGCTCCCAATGCGCCGCTCCGGTCACCGCCGAAAACGCCGCCGGCACGGCGAGAATCTCGGCCCCGGCCTGCGCCAGCGCCCGGTGCAGATACGCGAATCGCAGATCGTAACAGACGGTCAGGCCGATATGGCCGAAGTCGGTCTTCGCGGTCACGGCGGCTTCGCCCGGCCGGAAATGCGCGGATTCGCGATAGATTTCGGACTTCGAAACATCGACGTCGAACATGTGGATCTTGTCATAACGCGCGGCGATCTCGCCCTGCGGCGAGATCAGGAAAGATCGGTTGGCAAAGCGCCCGTCCTCATCGCCGGTGAGAAGCGCCAGCGAACCGATCAGCACCCAGATCCCAAGCCTGCGCGCCTCGGCTCGAATCGCCGCAAGAGTCGGATCATCACCCTCGAGATGCAGCACGCTGCGCTGATGGCTACGGCTGCCGGAAACACAGTTCGTCACCTCGGGCGTCAGCGCGAACGTGGCGCCGCCGGCCTTGGCCTCGCGCAGGTATGCAAGCGTATTGGCGAGGTTTTCGTCGGGGTTTTCCCCGGATGTCATCTGGATCAGGGCGCTGCGCAGCATGGGTCAGCCCTCCAACAGCGCGTCCAGCTTGCCGGCCCGCTCCAAAGCGTAGAGTTCATCGCAGCCGCCGACATGGGTTTCGCCGACAAAGATCTGCGGCACCGTGTGGCGGCCTTTGGCGCGTTGCATCATCTCGGGCTTGCGCGCCGGGTCTTCCCAGATGTCGAACTCGGTGAACTCAGCACCTTTTTCGTTCAAGAGCCGCTTTGCCGCGTGGCAAAAGCCGCAGAGCGGAGAGGTGTAGATTTCAATCGTTTTCATGGCGCCGGTCCTCGACAATCACTCCCTTGTCCCGGATTTAATCATCCTTTGCAACGCGCGCCAGTGTCAGCGCCGAAACTTCGCAGGCGCCAGCCGCGAAACAAGCCTCGGCAGCGGCGGCCATGGTGGCGCCGGATGTCATCACGTCATCGACCAGCAGCACATGCCGCCCGATCATCCGGTGGCGGCGTTTGGGGTGCGCATTGATGGCGCCGCCGAGCGCGCTGAACCGCGCCTCGAAGCTTTTGCCTTCGAGGCTTTCTGTGCGTACCGAACGGATCAGGAGATCGGGGCAGAACGCGGCATCTATGCGACGCGCCAGCGCCTGTGCCAACAGGGCCGACTGGTTGAACCTGCGTTTCAGTAGCCGGGTCCAGTGTAATGGAATCGGCGCGATCAGGGTGTTTTCGCGCAGCAGAGGCTGTGCTGCGCGCGCCAGCCAGAGAGCCGCAGGCCGGACGATATCGTGGCGGTCGCCGCGTTTCAGGCCAAGAACCAGCTTGCGCCCGTTGCCGCGATAGACAAAGGCGGCGCGGCCCCTGCTCCAGGGCCGCGCGATGCTGCGGCAGGCGTCGCAATGCTCGATTTCGTCCGATTCGCCGGGCAGGGGAACGCCGCAGCTGTCACAGCACAAGCCTTCGATAAACGGCGTGTCGCGCCAGCACGGCCCGCAGAGGCCAAAATCGCTTTCCACACGTTCCCCGCAGGAAACGCATTGCGAGGGATAAAGAACCCGCAACGCCGTTTGAAACTTCACCGGCCTCCCCCTATTCTCGCGCCCATGTCAAAGCCGCCCACCTTGTTCGATCGTCAGGCCCTGTCCCGCAACCGCGCCCGCGCGGCGAAGGCGTTCGAGCCTTTCCTGCACGTTATCGCTGCCGACGAGATCAAGCATCGGCTCTCCATGGTTAACAAATCGTTTAACGCACCCGCGATTGTGACCGGACATGGCGATTTCTGGGCCAGCGAGATGGCCGGTGTGCTGCCGGAAATGCAGGTCGTCGCGGATGACGAGACGCTGGATCTCGCTATCGGCGGGCATGATCTTGTGATCCATGCGATGGCGCTGCACTGGGCAAATGATCCGGTGGGGCAGCTGATCCAGTGCCTGCGCGCCCTGAAACCCGATGGGCTGTTCCTGGCGGTGAGCTTTGGCGGACAGACCCTGCACCAATTGCGCGCGTCGCTTGCGCAAGCCGAGGCCGAGGTATCGGGCGGGCTTTCGCCCCGAATAGCGCCGATGGCCGAGATCCGCGACCAGGGGGCGCTGTTGCAACGGGCGGGGTTTGCGCTTCCGGTGGCCGACAGCCTGCCAGTGCAAACCAGCTACGAAACCGCCTGGCACCTGATGCGCGAACTCGGCGCGATGGGCGAGCGCAACGCGCTGGAAAGCCGCCTGCGTCGCTTTACCCGCCGCGCCGTCTTTGATCGCGCGGCAGAGCTATACCAAAGCGTCTTTGCGGCGGAAAACGGGCGGGTCGAGGCGACGTTCGAACTGATCTTCCTCGCCGGATGGGCGCCGGATCCGAGTCAGCCCAAGCCGCTGCGCCCGGGCTCGGCGCAATCGCGCCTCGCAAATGCTTTAGGTGCGCTGGAGATACCGCTGAAGGATTGACCCCGGCGCCCCAGCCCTTATGTCAAAGCAAATCAAAAGAGACAGGGAAGATGGATGACCAAAGAACCCGATTTCGGCCTTGATGCCGGACATGCGCCTGCCGATCATCCGCCTCTTCCGACCGAGAAAATCGGTATTCTGATTGCCAATCTGGGAACGCCGGACGGCTATGATTACTGGTCGATGCGGCGCTATCTCAACGAGTTTCTTTCCGATCGGCGGGTGATCGACTATGCGCCTTGGAAGTGGCAGCCGCTGTTGCAATTGATCATTCTGAGCAAACGGCCCTTCACCTCCGGCGCGGCCTACAAGTCGATCTGGAACGAAGCCGAGGGCGAGAGCCCGCTGATGACGATCACCAAGGCGCAAACACAGGCGATTGCCGCCGAAATGCAGAACCGATTCGGCGATTCTGTGATGGTCGATTTCTGCATGCGCTATGGCAATCCATCCACCGAATCCAAGGTGCGCGAGATGGTGGCGGCGGGCTGCACCAGGCTGCTCTTTTTCCCGCTTTATCCGCAATATGCCGGCGCCACGACTGCGACCGCCAACGATCAGTTCTTCCGCGCCTTGATGAAGGAGAAACGGCAGCCCTCCGCGCGCACGGTCCCGGCCTATTTCGACAAACCGGGGTATATCGACGCTTTGGCGCAATCGGTCGAGCGCGCCTATGGTGCTGCAGAGACCAAGCCCGAGCTTCTGGTGGTATCCTATCACGGGATGCCACAGCGCTATCTGCTCGAAGGCGATCCCTATCATTGCCAATGTCAGAAAACCACGCGGCTATTGAAACAGCGCCTGGGCTGGGACGACAGCCGCATCACCACCACTTTCCAGTCGGTTTTCGGGCCCGAGGAATGGCTCAAGCCCTACACGGTGAAAGAAGTGGCGCGGCTGGCACGGGAAGAGAGGAAAACCAACATCGCGGTGATCGCCCCGGCTTTCTCGGCCGATTGCATCGAGACCCTGGAAGAGATCAACGAAGAGATTCGCGACAGCTTTATCGAGGCTGGCGGGAAGGATTTTCTGTACATCCCGTGCCTCAACGATGATGCCGCGCATATTCAGGCGCTGTCAGATGTGATTTCCGACAACATCAAGGGCTGGACGAAATGAGCGTTTCGTCCGGGGCATAGTTAGAAATAGAAAAGGCGGTGGAGAACCACCGCCCTTTCCAAATTGACAGTAGCTGGACGTATCAGTCCATTGCCACCGCAACGATTGCCGCCAGAACCAGCAGCGGAATAATGATGCCAGCCGACGAGCTTGCAGTTTCTTCCACGATAACCGGAGCTTCGATGATAGGATCGGCCATAGAGCCGGCATATGCGGTCGAAGCAGCAGCGGTCAGAGCAGCAGCGAGAACGAGTTTCTTCATAGTATCCTCCAGATATTCGCCTGCCGTCTCAAACCCATAGGGCCAACGGCAAGCACCCAAGACTTACCTCGTAACCCTCTCTAACCAGCAAAATTCGGGGATTGCAAACCCAACTTGCGGCATTGGCGGCAGAGACCGTCAAAATGTCGTCAAATAAGCAACACTTGCGTGCCTATCTTGCACATCGCGAACAGCTCGGAGATGTGCTCGTTGTAGAGCCCGATGCAGCCGTTGGAAGAACGGCGCCCGATCTTGCGCGTGTCGTGGGTGCCGTGGATGCGATAGTAGGTCCAGCCGAGATACATCGCATGGGTGCCCAACGGGTTGTCGGGGCCGGGGCCGACGAAATCCGGCCATTCCGGGTTGCGCTCACGCATCGCGGGGGTCGGCCGCCAGCTGGGCCCGACCACCTTGCGCACAACCGAGGTTCGGCCGCGGCGTGTCAGGTCTTCGGTCAGCGGAACACTTGTCGGGTAGAGCTTGTAGGTCGAGCGATCCTCCGACCAGAAATGCAGCGCACGCGAGGTGATGTCGACCAGAACGGCACCGTTGTTGAGATTGTCGAAATAGGGCTCCCAGTTGAGCGAACGGAAACTGGAGATATTGTGTCGGACCACTTCGTCCAGGTCACGCTCGACCTCGACAGTTCCGGCGCCGTCTACTGTTTGGGCAATCGCAGGCGTCGTCAGCAGCGCGGCGCTGCCGGCAAGGAAGCCGCGGCGGTTGAGTTTTTCGTAGCTTTTCATCACATGATCCTTCTGGCTAACCAACAAGGCTTGCTTTTCGGCATAATATGGCCCGAATGCCGCAGTCGCAATTCAAACATCCGTCAAGTGGCCAACACACGCTTATGTGGGTTTGAATGGCAACGCGTGGCAGGTTATGGCATGTGAAGCAAAAATTGGGTGGTTTGAAAATGGCACGACTTCTTGGTGTTCTGGTCTCGCTCCTGCTGGCTCTTTCGGCCTGTAGCAGCACGACAACCCCGCAGATGGGCGCGGATGGCAAGCCCTTGCCGCGGCTCTATCGGATTTCGGCCGGCTCTACCGCCACGATACAGTATCGCGTGCTTGATTCGGTGAACGCGCTGCGCCAGGCCGCGGGCGCACCGGCGATTCAGCTCGACGCCAAGCTCAACGCGGCGGCTGCCACACATGCGCGCGACATGTCGGTGCAGAACCGCCCGTGGCATTTCGGTTCCGATGGTTCTTCTCCGATCGATCGTGTCGCCCGCGTCGGTTATCCCGGCGCCATGCTGGGCGAAGCGATTTCGGAAACCTACGAGACCGAGCTTGAAACGCTGAGTGCCTGGATGGAACAGTCCGATACCCGCTCTGTCATCCTCGACAAGCGCGCCGCGAACATGGGCTTTGCCTGGTTCCAGGAACGCAACGGCAAGATCTGGTGGACACTGGTGATGGGCTCCTGATCGCGATCAGGGATTGATCGTGATCGGCGTGCCGTCACGCACCATCGCATAGATTTCCTCGATTTCCCGGTTGGTCACAGCGATGCATCCCGCCGTCCAGTCGCGCCCGCCCTTGCGATTTTTCCAGGGCCGCCCGTGAATGAAGATATCGCCGCCCGGGCTTTTGCCGACGGCATGCGCACGTTCACGGTCCTGCTGGTTGGGATATGAAATGCCGATGGAGAGATGGAATTCGCTGTTGGGGTTGCGCCGGTCGATCCGGTATTCGCCTTCGGGCGTGCGGCCATCGCCTTCTACCGCCTTGTGCCCCGCAGGCGCAAAGCCGAGCCCGACCGAATAGCTCTTGAGAACCTGTTCGTTGTGCAGAAGATGCATTCGCCGTTCGCCCTTGTCGATCAGTACGCGGGTCACTTCGGGTCCGTTGTAGGTCTTGAACTTGCTGCAACCCGCCACCGTGGCGAGAAGAACAACCGCCAAGAGAATCTGGAAAATACGCATGTCACTGTCCGTCGGTTTGATTTGCGGCAGTCATACTGAACTTTCAGCGCTCGATGTAGACCTTTTTTCCCAATCACGCCGATGTGAGGGTGAAACTGGCCACCAGCTCGACATGCGAAGACCAGCGGAATTGATCGACGATCTTCACCCAATCGAGCGCATAGCCTGCATTTACCAGCGTTCTGGCGTCGCGCGCGAATGTAACGGGGTTGCAGGAGACATGGGCGATGCGCGCGATCCGCGCCCGCGCCAGTTCTGCGATCTGTGCTTCGGCCCCGGCGCGCGGCGGGTCTATCACACAGGCGTCGAACCGGGCCAGTTCATCGGGCAGGAGCGGGCGGCGAAAAAGATCGCGAGCCTCGGTGGTGACGGGTTTGAGGCCGCTGGTCTTGCGCCAGCCCGCTTCGAGCGCATCGGTCATGGCATTGCTGCCCTCGACCGCATGAACCTCGGAGCGCTCGGAAAGCGGCAAGGCAAAGGTGCCGCAACCGGCGAAGAGATCGGCAATAAGCGTTGCGCCGTCGGTGATTTCGCTGACGGCTGAGAGCAGGGCCGCCTCGCCGCTCGCGGTCGCCTGCAGGAAGGCGCCCGGCGGTGGAACCACCTCGGCCTTGCCGAATTTCTGAATCGGCGCGCGGTGGGTGGCGATGATCTCGCCGTTCCAGGCCAGGCGCGCCAGGTCGAGCTGTCCGGCCTGCTGCGCCAGGCTGACCAGCAACGGCCCATCCGCGGGCAGGCCGCCTTCGACCGCAATATCAAGACCGGCCACCGAGAGCGTGGCGGTCACGCTGAGCTCACCGCGCCGGCTGGCGCCGATACGGGCCAGAGCCTCGGCTACCGGCAGCGCCTGCATCAGGCCGGGATGCAGCAACTGGCAACCCGGAATCTCGATGATCACATCGGAGGCGCGGGCATGAAAACCGGCCATCGCGCCTTTCTTGGTGCGGCGCGCCGACAGCGTGGCGCGGCGGCGCGATTGCGGCTCGGACGTCTTGACGGAGCGAATTTCGGTCTCAAGCTGCTGCGCATCGAGCGCCCGCAATACCACCTCGCGTTTCCAGCTTTCCACGAAACTATCGGAGCCATGTTGCAGCTGGCATCCGCCGCAGGATTTGAAGTGCCGGCAAGGCGGCGCGACGCGGTCGGGCGACGCGGCGATCACCTTGATGTCGCTCAGAGCCGTGCCGCGCAGCACGCCCGAAACGGTTTCACCCGGGAGCGTGAGCGGCGCATAGACCGGCCCCTCGGCAATCCCGTCGCCGCGCAACCCCAGCCGCTCGATCAGAAAGGTCTGTTGCTCCGCGCCCTTCATCCGGTTCAGCCTTCGGGCAGCGTCAGGAGGTCTTCGGCGCTGAGCGTGAAGCCCGATTCGATCCAGCGATTTTCGAGCTGTTTGAGTCGCTCTCCAAGCGCCGGGCCGGAAAGCTCGGGCATCAGATCGGCGGGTTTGACAGGAAATTGCGCCGCCGCACCTTCACGGGCTTGTGCCAGTGACCGCTCCGATAGCGGTGTTTCGAGCAGAGCGGCCCTGAGCAGGAGAATATCGCGCGCGTGATCTAAGCCGAGCCGATAGCCCAATCGCGCCGGTGCATCCGGGCTTTCTACGCCGCCGCGCAGGGCAGTCAACGTTGCGGCCTCTTTGCGCGACAGGCGAAACCGGTTGGCAGGATCGTCGCCGCCAAGCACCGCAAGCCGTCGCAATCCGTCGGGCGCGATGCCGTGCAGGGATTCGAGGTGCACCAGAGGGGCAAGCGCCTTGTCATCCGCGCCGGGGAGCACGTGGCTCAGCACGCCGGTGGCCCGCATCGCGGCCACCGAGGGCGCCGGATCCGGGGCGCCGAGGAGTTTCTTCATCTCGGCGCCTACGCGTTCTTGCGACAAGAGGTCGAGCCCGTGGAGATTTTGCGTAATCGCGGCCAGCCCGTCCTGATCCATCCCGGCTTGCGGATCGCCATACCAGGCGTGAAACCGGAAAAACCGTAGGGTTCTGAGATAGTCTTCGCGGATACGGTCGTTTGCGTTCTCGATGAAGCGCACGTGTCGCGCCTCGAGATCGCAAAGCCCGCCAAGCGGGTCGATCACCGTGCCCATGGCATCGGCGTATAGGGCGTTCATTGTGAAGTCTCGGCGCCGCGCATCATCGGCAACATTGTCGGAATAGGCCACGACAGCGCGGCGGCCATCGGTCTCGATATCGTGGCGAAAGGTGGTCAGTTCATGCGGTATGCCTTTGGCCACCACCGTGACCGTGCCATGCTCGATGCCGGTGGGGACCACCTTGAAGCCGGCTTCGGATTGGATTTCCATCACTGTCTCGGGCCGGGCATCGGTGGCGATGTCGATATCGCCGACCGGCACACCGAGAAGGGCGTTGCGCACGCAGCCGCCGACGAACAACGCCTGGTAGCCGGCTCTTTCCAGCGCAAGGCAAACCGCCTGGGTGTGCGGATTGCTCAACCAATCGCCCGTGATCTTCATTGCGCCCTCATGGCTTCGGCCAGACTGCGCAGGATGCGGGCCGTCGCGCCCCAGATGTAATAGGGGCCATAGGGAACGGTATAGTAGTAGCGGCGCTGCCCGAGCCAGTGGCGCGACTGGATTTGATAGCGCGCCGGGTCGCAGAGATGATCGAGCGGGACGCGAAAAACCTCGTCGACTTCGAGCGGCTCGGGCTGGAATTCGAACGGCATGCGCACCCGGCCCAATACCGGTGTGACGGTGAAGCCGGTGACGGTTTCATGCGAGGCCATCGTGCCCAACACGTCGACATTCGACGGCGATAGTCCGATTTCCTCATTCGCTTCGCGCAACGCCGCGGCGACGACATCGGCGTCGGTATCGTCCTGTTTGCCACCGGGAAAAGCGATCTGTCCAGGATGGTGTTTCAGCCCCGAGGCGCGCTTGGTCAGGATGATCTCGATGCCGGCATCGCCAACCAGAAAAGGCACCAGAACGCCGGCCGGGCGCAGCGTACGGCCCTTGGGCAAAACCGTCTCCGGGTTCAGATCGAAATCGGATGATGCGTCGCCGCCCCGTGCCAGTGCCAGCGCGATCGGTTGCAAGGGATCAGTTCGTGTCATCCTTGCGCCCATCTGCTTCAAAGCCAACTGATTTCGGATCGAGATCGTAGTGCTGGCCGCAGAATTGGCAATCCGCGGTGACCCGGCCTTCATCCGTTGTCATCTTCTCGATGTCGCGCGCCGAATAAATCGACAGGCTTTGGCGCACGCGATCTTCCGAGCAGGTGCAGCCGAAGCGCACCGGTTGTGATTCGAACACGCGCGGTCCTTCCTCGTGAAACAGACGCACGAGGAGATCATTTGGCGGCACTGTCGGGCCGATCAGTTCGAGATCCTCGACGGTGTCGAGCAACAAGTTGGCGCGATTCCAGTCTTCGCGGTCATCCTCCTCGAGAAGATCCTCGGGCGCAAGCAGGCGGGCGCTGTCTTCGCCTTCTGCCGGTTTCAGCAGCGGGGAGGATTTGGGCATGTGTTGCAGCATCACGCCACCGGCGCGCCAATGTTCGGCGATGCCCGGCTGGGAGGATTTGCCGAAGCCGAGGGCAAAGCGGGTCGCAAGTTGCTCGGATTGGGCGAAATAGGCCTCGGCGCAATCCGAAAGCGATTTGCCGGCAATCGGTGTGATACCCTGGTAGGGAGTCATGCCTTCGCCCTGGTCGATCAGGATCGCGAAATAGCCCTCGCCGATCTGATCGAAGGGCTGGCCCGAGGAGATGCGTTCGCGGTCAAAGCTTGAATAGGCGCGGATCCTGGCGCTGCGGCCGTCTTCCTCGGGCGCAAAATAATCGGTTGCGATCATCCGCACGGCGCCTTTCGACTGAACCTGCAACGACAGTTTCCAGCGCAGCTTGACGGTCTGGCCGATCAACGCTGTCAGCAATACCATTTCCGCGACCAGAGCCTCGACAGGCGCCGGATAGTCATGCTGGCTCAAAATGCCACCGAGCACGCCATCGAGACGGGCGACACGCCCGCGAATGTCTGATCTGTCGAGTTGGAACGGCAGGACCGTGTCGTCCCACGCGATTTGCTGTCCGAGGGTCATGGGGTTTCCTTAGAGGCCGGGTGTTGGCATATCGCGTTGATATAGGGCCGACAAGGGGCGCTCCAAGGAGGACGTATGATAAAACGGTTCGGAAACCCGCCTGCGCGCGGTCAGCGGCATGTGTTGCGCCGCGGGGTCTATGCCCTGTTGCCGCTGGGCAATGAGCTGCTGGTGACATTTCAGGACGCGCCGTTCGAGGAGTTTCAGCTGCCCGGTGGCGGCGTCGAGCGCGGGGAGTCTCCGCTCAGCGCGCTGCACCGCGAAGTGCGCGAGGAGACCGGTTGGCGCATCGCCAACCCGAGACGCCTGGGGGCGTTTCGTCGGTTCACCTTCATGCCGGAATACGATCTCTGGGCGGAAAAGCTGTGCGAGATCTATGTCGCCCGCCCGGTGCGCGCACTTGGGCCGCCGCTGGAGGCCGATCATCGGGCGGTGTGGATGGACGCGCGCAATGCGGCGCAGATTCTCGCCAATCCGGGCGATCGCCACTTTGTCGCGCGCTATTCCGGCTGGCCCTGAAACTCGACCAGGATCGCCGAGACATCATCGGGGAAATCGCCGTCTGCGGCGAAATCCGAAAGCTTCCATATCAGCGCCTCGAGCAGGTTTGCCCCCGAGGTTTCGGCGAGTTCACGCATGATGGCTTCAAGGCCTTCTTCTTCGAGAAGCTGACCGGTGGGCGACGGGCATTCGACAATGCCGTCGGAAAAGATCAGCAACCGATCACCGGGTGCGAGAATGGTTTCGAACTCATCATATTGCGCCCCCGCAATCAGCCCGACCGGCAGCCCGCCCGGACCTCTCTGGGTTATCTGGCCATCGCGGCGCTGCACCAGGGGATGCGGATGCCCGGCCTGCGCCATGCGCACCCGGCCGGTTTCGAGGTTGAGATCGGCGAGCAGCAGGGTGAAATAATGTTCGGTTTCCATCTCTTCCAACACCAGACGATTGAGATGTTCGATCACCCTGGCGGGCGCAACCGGGCGATAACCGCCGCCAGCCGCCACCTCCATCGCGATGTTCTGTTCGGGAGAGGCAGAGGACAGATATCCGGCCAGCCGGGCCGTCATCAGCGCAGAACTGATGCCATGGCCCGAGACATCAATCGCGAACAACCCGACGCGCGAATCGCTGACCTGAAAGAAGCCGACAAGATCGCCGCCGACATGGCCGCTGGATTGCAGCAGCAAGGAAACCTGGGTACTGCCGAAATCGCGCTGGCGCTCGCGCACCAGGGATTGTTGCAGCTTCTTGGCTTCCAGAAGATCGCTGTCGATCGAATCGTAGAGCGATTGAAGCTCTTCGAGCGTGGCTGCGACCAGGCGATTCTTCTCGGTCAGCTCGCTTTCCATGCGCAGAATGCGATCGCCGGCTGTCAGCCTTGCGCGCAGCTCGGCCGGGTTTACCGGTTTGGTCAGGAAATCATCGGCACCATTGTCGAGACCTTTGGCAACCTCGTCCTTTTCGCTCTTGGAGGTGAGAAGAATGAAGTAGCCATAGCTGGCTCGCTTCATCGCCCTGAATTCCTTGCAGAATTCCAGACCGTCCATGCCCGGCATCATCCAGTCGCTGATCACCATGTCAGGCTCGGCCTGGGCACAGATCTGCAAGGCCTGCTCACCGGATTCCGCCTCGAGCACATGATAGCCCCACCGCGACAGTGAGGCCTGTAGGATCTTGCGTTGCAGGCGGCTGTCATCAACCACAAGGATCGTGCGCCCATGGCCTGCACCCGCCTGGGAACCTGGCAGAGTTTCCTTTGTATGTGGATGCACTTGTTTCATGTGATCTTAAGTTGCGGACAGGACCTGAGCCATTTTTCACCCCCCATATACGGGCGGGGTTTTAACAAGCGGTGAAGCCTAAAATTGGCGAGAATTGCGCCGCGAAGGAGAGCTTTGGCAAGCAAGTATTAACTCTTCAAGCGCACAGTTTTCAGCGCATTCGCGACTCAGGGGTTTGGCGATGATTGATTGGGACACGGTAATGGAACTGCGCGCGGAAATCGGCGATGAGGACTTTGCCGAGGTCGTCGAACTGTTCCTCGACGAAGTGGACGAAGCCATGCAGCGCCTGCGCGGCGGTTTGCCGGAAAACAAGCTCGAATGCTGCCTTCATTTTCTCAAAGGCAGCGCGCTGAACCTCGGCTTTCGGGCGTTTTCAACCCTTTGCGCCGAGGGGGAACTGGCCGCCGCGGCCGGCGCCTTCGAGCGGATAGACCTGGGCGATATCATCGAAACATATGACCGTTCCAAGGACAGGTTCCTGGCCGAACTGGAGGCGCGGCTCGCGGCATGAGTGTCAGATCAGGAACTCCGACAGAACTTCGTCGCGGGTGATGTCCTGATAGGTGAAACCGGCCTTGTCGAGCCGGGTGAAAAGCGCATCGAAATTTTCGGATGCCGTGGTTTCGATTCCGATCAGGACCGACCCGAAGTTGCGCGCTGATTTCTTCAGGTATTCAAACCGGGCGATATCGTCATCCGGGCCGAGAATGTTGAGAAATTCCTTCAATGCGCCGGGGCGTTGCGGCAGGCGCAGGATGAAATACTTTTTCACGCCTAAATATCGCTGGGCACGTTCCTTGACCTCGGGCAGGCGTTCGAAATCGAAATTGCCGCCCGAGGTGATGC
This sequence comes from uncultured Rhodobacterales bacterium, assembly GCA_965366835.1. Classification (GTDB taxonomy): domain Bacteria; phylum Pseudomonadota; class Alphaproteobacteria; order Rhodobacterales; family Rhodobacteraceae; genus JAKGBX01. The sequence goes on along the minus strand of CBDUGF010000036.1, from coordinate 13,350 downwards.
AGATCACCTGCTTGCCTGCGATCTGGTCCGCGACATCGACCAGCGCATCGACCGCCAATGCTCCGGCAGGTTCCAGAACAATGCCTTCGACATTGAGCATTTCGAGCATGGTGGTGCAGATACGATCTTCGGGCGCATCGAAAACCGTCTCGGGCGGAGTGCTGGCGAGGACTTCGAAAGGGAGGCTTCCGATCCGGGCAACGGCGGCGCCATCGACAAAGCTGTCGACCTTCCTGAGGGTGACCGGCACTCCCGCCCGAAGCGCAGCGGCAAGGCTTGCCCCGCCGGAAGGCTCGATCAGGCTGTAGCGCACTGCATTGCCGAAATATTGCGTCACGCCTGCGGCAAGACCGCCGCCGCCCACGGGCAGGATGATATGATCCGGCGCGCCGCCCATCTGATCGGCGATTTCCACCGCAACCGAAGCCTGCCCCTCGATCACATCGGCATCGTCGAACGGCGCCAGAAAATGCCCGCCCTGGGCGGTGCAATAGCGCTGAGCTTCGGCCAGTGTGTCATCGAAATAGTCACCAACCAGACGAATCTCGATCATGTCGCCGCCGAAAATCCGGGTCTTCTGAATCTTCTGCTGCGGCGTCGTCACCGGCATGAAGATCACACCCTGCACACCGAAATGCTGGCACATGAACGCCACCCCCTGCGCATGGTTGCCCGCAGAGGCACAGACGAAAAGTCGAGACGTCGGCGCCGCATCCAGCACCTTGCGCATCGCGTTGAACGCACCGCGCAGTTTGTAGGAGCGCACCGGCGTCAAATCTTCGCGTTTCAGCCAAATGTCGCAGCCAAACCTTTCGGAAAGATGAATGTTGCGTTGCAGCGGGGTTTCGGCGAACACCTGACGCATGGCGCGTTCGGCTTGACGGGCGCGGGTATGGAAATCCTGTTGAAAGCTCATGGCCTTCCATAGGCGTTGCAGATTGGCCGGCGCAAGCCCCGCGCCTTGCCCTGCGGCGGAAAACCCGATAATCGCGCCGTGACGATAGCGAGGGAAAACACCATGTCTGCGCCGAAGAAAGTTGTTCTGGCCTATTCGGGGGGGCTGGATACCTCGATCATCCTGAAATGGCTGCAAACCGAATATGGCTGCGAAGTGGTGACATTCACCGCCGATCTGGGCCAGGGCGAAGAGCTGGAACCGGCGCGCGACAAGGCGGAACTGCTTGGGATCAAACCGGAAAACATTTTCATCGAGGATGTGCGGGAGGAATTCGTGCGCGATTTCGTCTTCCCGATGTTTCGCGCCAATGCGCAGTATGAGGGGCTTTACCTGCTGGGCACGTCGATTGCGCGGCCGCTGATTTCCAAGCGTTTGATCGAGATCGCGGCGGAGACCGGGGCCGACGCGGTGGCGCATGGGGCGACGGGCAAGGGCAACGACCAGGTGCGCTTCGAGCTGGCAGCCTATGCGCTCAATCCCGATATCAGGGTGATTGCGCCGTGGCGGGAATGGGACCTGACCAGCCGCACCAAGCTGCTGGATTTTGCTGAGAAAAACCAGATCCCGATCGCCAAGGACAAGCGCGGCGAAGCGCCTTTCTCGGTCGATGCGAACCTGCTGCACACGTCCTCTGAGGGCAAGGTTCTGGAGGATCCGGCGGTGGACGCGCCGGAGTATGTCTATCAGCGCACCGTGCATCCCGAGGACGCGCCGGACACGCCGGAATTCATCGAGATCGGCTTTGAAAAGGGCGATGCGGTGAGCATCAATAGCGAGGCGATGAGCCCGGCCAACATACTGACAAAGCTCAATGAATTGGGCGGCAAACACGGCATCGGGCGGCTCGATCTGGTCGAGGGGCGGTTTGTGGGGATGAAGAGCCGCGGGATTTACGAGACGCCGGGCGGCACCATTCTCTTGGAGGCGCATCGCGGGATCGAGAGCATCACGATGGATCGCGGCGCGATGCATCTCAAGGACCAGCTGATGCCGCAATATGCCGAGCTGATCTATAACGGCTTCTGGTTCAGCCCCGAGCGCGAGATGCTCCAGGCGGCGATCGACAAGAGCCAGGAGCATGTGACCGGGACCGTAAGATTGAAGCTTTACAAGGGCTTGGCGCGGGTCGTTGGGCGCTGGTCGGAGCATTCGCTCTATAGCGAAGAGCATGTGACCTTCGAGGATGATGCCGGGGCCTACGACCAGCAGGATGCAGCCGGGTTCATCAAGCTCAACGCGCTGCGCCTGCGGCTGCTGGCGATGCGCGAGCGGCGGCTTTCGGGCAAGGGTTAACGCGGGTTCCGGGCGGCGAATCGGGGGGGTGACTCCCGGCTGCCATCCGGCTGACTCCCGGCTGCCGGGGCGCACGAAGACGCTCGTAATTCCGATGATTAACGCAGCGCACGGTTAACGGCGCGTTAAAGCTTCACCTCGGCGAGCCTGAGGTACGACTCCATCGCCTGATCGGCCAAGGCGGCACGCTCGGGCGGCAGATCGGGGAGCGGGCCTTCGGCGGGGGCAAAGCCTGTGGAGGCGTGAACCGACCCGTACCAATGCGCCGCCCAGACGCCATCCTGCGGATGGCCACCCGCCGGCCAGGACAGCATCGCGGGATCCCAGGCGAGACCGATGGCAGCGCAGAGACGCTTGAGCATGACCGCGGGATCGCGGCGAATATCGGAACTGTCGATCACCACGGGAGCGCCGCCAGAAGCGCGAACCTCATCGAACAGCTCGACCTGTTGCAGGAAGCCGATATCCATGATCGAGGGGTTTTCATATTTCGCCGAGAAGCTGGCGACGACGCGGGCGGGATGACGGATGAGGAACACGTTCTGCACCTCGGACATCCAGCCGCGCGGGATGCCGGGGATCATGTGCTGGGTCATGTGCTTTTGATAGAAATGCGGCTTTTGGGCGGGAATAGAGCCTAGTAACGCGGATTCGACCTGCGCCGGATCCTGCGGCTGCGAGGCCAGGATTTCGGCGCGCATCGGGTGATCTAGGCCGGTGCGCGCCAGATAGGCGGCATAGAACGGCTCGTCCACCACGGCGCAATCGGGGCGGGCAGCGAAGGCATACATCATCGCGGTAGAGAGATTGCGGGGGCCGGACCACATGGCGATGCGCATTTTCTTGTCCTTTGCGGAATGGAGCGAGGGCGGCTATTCGGTGATAACCCCGATATGGCCGCATTCGGGATGCTCGCCGACCTCGTGAAAGATCATATCGAGACCGGGCTCGACCGTTGCTTTCTGTGTTCCGTCTTTCAGGGTCAGAATCACGTCGAGCTGGTGGGATTGATACACTGTATCGACCTTGCACTCGGCCAGCAGCGCCTTGGCCTCGTCCCAGGTGATCTGGTCGTAGGTCGGGGCGGTGCTGGCTGGCTGGGACTCCATGCAGGCGCTCAAAGCCATGGCCGCGACGGGAAGAAGAAGATGTTTCATGCCGAACCCGCTTCCTTTTGAATGAGTGACTTGTAGAGCTGCCGGAGCCGCCCTGTCACCGGGCCCATATTCCCATCGCCGATCTGGCGGCCGTCGATCTCGGCCACCGGGGTCTGGGCGCCGAACGTACCGGTGAGGAAGGCTTCATCCGCGCCGTAGGTATCGACCAGCGAATAATTGCGCTCGAACACCGGGATGTCATTGGCGCGGCAAAGGTCGATCACCTTCTGGCGGGTGATGCCGTTCATGCAGTAATCGCCGGTGCTGGTCCATACAGCGCCCTTGCGGACGATGAAGAAATTGCAGGCGTTGGTGGTGTTCACGAAGCCATGGATATCGAGCATCAGGGCTTCATCGGCGCCGGCCTTTTCGGCGGCGATGCAGGCGAGGATGCAATTGAGCTTGGAATGGGAGTTGAGCTTGGGATCCTGGGTCATCGGCAAGCCGCGGATATGCGGCACGGTGGCCAGGCGTATCGGGCGCGGCAGGGAGGGGCGCGAATGCTCCATGATGATGGTGATCGTGGGGCCGTGACGCGACAGCGACGGGTGCTGGAACGGGCGGGTCTTGATGCCGCGGGTGACCATCAGGCGGGCATGGGCATCGGTGGTCATGGCATTGGCCGATTGCGTCTCTAACAAGGCGGAAATCACCTGTTCCCGGGTCATGCCGATATCGAGATCAATCGCCTTGGCGGCCTCGAACAGCCGGTCCATATGCTCGCCCAGAAACGCCCATGTGCCGTCATAGAGCCGCAGCCCTTCCCAGACACCATCGCCGAGCATGAAGCCGCTGTCATAGACCGACACAAGCGCCTGCGCCTTGGGCACGAGGCGGCCATTGAGCCAGATCAGGATGGCATCGTTGCGGGCATCTTCTTCGGCCTGGTGGGTGGTGACGTGATCTTGCATGCGGCGCGCTCCTTAGTTCAAGTCAGGCTAAAGGGTTTTCAGCCGGTGCCAAGGGGTCACGCGTGCTCACCACTGCGTGACATCCGGTTTCATGGGATTGGCGGGATGGATTTTGCGCGGCATCGTGAAGGCGGGACGAAAGAGGAATTGTGCCATGACCAACCCGATGCAAAACCTGAAGCCGATATTTCTGAGCCTGCTGATAGCGGTGGCGTTGATGCTGCAATGCGGGCAGGCCGAGGCCGGGCCACGCGAGACGCTGGTGGTGGCAGGCGGCTGTTTCTGGTGTGTCGAGGCGGATTTCGAGAAGGTGCCCGGCGTGATCGAGGCGGTGTCGGGCTATACCGGCGGCAAGGTGAAGAACCCGACCTACAAGCAGGTGGTGCGAGGCGGGACCGGGCATTACGAGGCGGTGAAGATCGTCTTCGATGCCGGAAAGGTGAGTCGCGAGACACTTCTGGGGCTGTTTTTCCGCTCGGTCGATCCGACCGATGCCGGCGGCCAGTTTTGTGACCGGGGGCAGAGCTATGCCACCGCCATTTTTGTCTCTAACAATGCGGAAAAGGCGATTGCCGAGAAGGTGAAAGCCGAGGCGCAAGCGGCGCTGGGGCGCAAGATCGTCACCCCGGTGAAGACGCTTGGCGCGTTCTATGACGCCGAAGCCTATCATCAGGATTACTACAAGAGCAGCGATCTCGTGCTCACCCGGGCCGGGCCGAAAAGCAAATCGGCCGCCTACAAATTCTATCGCAAGGGCTGCAAGCGCGACCAGAAGGTGCGCCAGCTCTGGGGCAGCGCGGCGCCATTTGCCGGGTAGGGCGCGGGCTGCAACGGGGCCGGCGCGAAGGTTCTTCAACCAGATGAATTGCGCAGCACCAGGGGTTCGTCCTGCGGGGTGTGCTTGAGCAGGAAGGCATCGACCTCCTGGCGCGTCGGAATCGCATCGGCGGTGCCGGGGCGGGTAATCTGGAGGGCGGCGGCGGCGGCGGCGCGGCGCATGGCCTCGGCCTTGGGCAGCCCCTGATCGAGGCTGGCGGCGAGATATCCGATGAAGCAATCGCCCGCGCCGGTGGTATCGACCGGGCTGACAGGGAAGGCGGGCGCGTGAATCTCTTCGCCGTCCTGAAGATCGTGCCATGTGGCGCCATCGCCGCCATGAGTGATCAGCAGATGCGGCACATCGAGGCGCTTGAGCTCGACCCCGAGCGCCTTGGTCAGCTGCGCCGCCTCGACGGCGTTCATCACCAGCATGTCGGTATGGGGCAGGATTTCGCGCACCGCCGAGGCGGAAAAGGGCGCGGCGGAATAGATCACATCGAGGCCGCGGGATTTGGCGATCTCGGCAGCCTCGACCGTGAGGGTGGTCTCGTTCTGCAGGATCAGCATATCGCCGATGGAGGCGGCCGAAAGGGTCGATTCCACCTGTGTCAGAGACTGTTCCATGTTGGCGCCGGGAAAGATGACAATGGCATTTTCGCCCCTGGGATCGACATTGATGATGGCGTGGCCGGTGGGGATATCGAGCATCGAGACATGCGCGGTATCGACGCCGAATGTGCGCAGATGCTGCACCGTCCAGAGCCCGTCGCGCCCGATCGCGCCGATATGCACCACCGTCGATCCGGCCAGCGCGGCGGCAGCGGATTGATTGGCGCCCTTGCCGCCCAGCCCGGTGGAATGGGCGGTGGCGGCCAGAGTCTCGCCTGGCGCTGGCAGATGCGGCACGGAATAGAACAGATCGGCATTGATCGAGCCGAGATTGTAAATCGTCATCACCGCCCTCCCACGCGGGGCGCGCTAGCCAACCTTGCAGGCTGCCAGAACCGCCATGTTGAGAATATCGTTAACCGTCGAATTAGACGAACAAATCTGGATCGACTTGTCCATGCCGGCAAGAATCGGCCCAATCACGGTGGCGCCTGCCATTTCCTGCATCAGCTTGACCGAAATCGAAGCCGAATGCCGGGCCGGGACGATGAGGATGTTGGCCGGTCCGGTGAGGCGCGAGAACGGATAGGCGGCCTGGGCGGTGACGTTGAGCGCCACATCGACGGTCATTTCGCCATCATATTCGAAATCGACACCGCGCCGGTCGAGCACTTCGGGCGCGCGCTGCATCTTTTCGGCCCGTTCGGAGCGCGGATAGCCAAAGGTGGAGAACGACACGAAGGCGACACGCGGCTCGAGCCCGAGATGGCGCGCGACCACCACCGATTGCTCGGCGATGTTGGCGAGATCCTCCTCATCGGGCCATTCATGCACCAGCGTGTCGGCGATCAGAACGATACGGCCATTGTGCAGCACCGCCGAGACCCCGGCGGCGCCATGCTCGGCATCGGCATCGAACACATGATTGATCAGGTCGAGCACATGCGAGGATTTCCGCGTCGCCCCTGTGACCAGCGCATCGCCATGGCCATGGGCCAGCATCAGCGCCGAGAACACATGCCTGTCGCGCGCCGCGAGGCGATGGATATCATGGCGATCGAAGCCTTTGCGTTGCAGGCGGCTGTAGAGAAAATCCTTGTACTCGGTGAGATGCGGCGTGCTGGCGGCATTGACCACCTCGAGCTCGCTCATCGCATCGGCCATGCCCTCGGCACTCAGCTTCTGGCGCACGTCGCTGTCGCGACCGACCACGATGGCCTTGCCCATTCCGGCGCGTTGGTATTGCACCGCGGCGCGCAGCACGCGCGGGTCGTCGCCCTCGGCGAAAATCATCGTGGCCTGGGCGGCGCGGGCGCGGGAATTGAGGCCGCGCAGGATTGCAGCTGTCGGGTCCATCCGCGATTTCAGGGTCTGCTCGTAGGCGTCCATGTCGATGATCGGGCGGCGGGCGGCGCCGGTATCCATGCCAGCGCGCGCGACGGCGGGCGGAATTCGATGGATCAGGCGCGGATCGAAGGGTGTGGGAATGATGTAGTCGCGCCCGAAGGTCAGCTTCTTGCCATAGGCGACGCCGACCTCGTCGGGCACATCCTCGCGCGCCAGGGCGGCCAGCGCCTCGGCGCAGGCGATTTTCATCTCGTCGTTGATCGCCCGGGCATGGATGTCGAGCGCGCCGCGGAAGAGGTAGGGAAAACCGAGCACGTTGTTGACCTGATTGGGATAATCCGAGCGCCCGGTGGCGACGATGGCGTCTGCGCGCACGGCCTGGGCCTCTTCCGGCGTGATCTCGGGATCGGGATTGGCCATCGCGAAGATCACCGGGTTGTCGTTCATCGACGCGACCATTTCGGGCGTTACAGCGCCCTTGGCCGAGACCCCTAGGAACACGTCGGCGCCGTCCATCGCCTCTTCCAGGCTGCGCAGATCGGTGGCGACCGCATGGGCCGATTTCCACTGGTTCATGCCATCGGTGCGGCCCTGCCAGATCACGCCCTTGGTGTCGCAGACGATGCAATTCTCGTGCCGCGCGCCCATCCGCTTCAGAAGTTCGATACAGGCGATGCCGGCGGCGCCGGCGCCATTGAGCACGATGCGGCAATCCTCGATCTTCTTGCCCGAGAGGTGCAGCGCGTTGATCAGGCCGGCGGCACAGATCACCGCAGTGCCGTGCTGATCATCGTGAAAGACGGGGATGTCCATCTGCTCTTTCAGGGTCTGCTCGATGATGAAGCACTCGGGCGCCTTGATATCTTCGAGATTGATGCCGCCGAAGGTGGGCCCCATCAGGCGCACCGCATTGATGAATTCATCCGGGTCTTCGGTATCGAGCTCGATGTCGATCGAATTGACGTCGGCAAAGCGCTTGAACAGCACCGCCTTGCCCTCCATCACCGGCTTGGAGCCGAGCGCGCCGAGATTGCCGAGGCCCAGAACCGCGGTGCCATTGGAGATCACCGCGACCAGATTGCCCTTGTTGGTATAGTCATAGGCCAGTTCGGGATTGGCGGCGATATCCTCGCACGGGACCGCCACGCCGGGGGAATAGGCGAGCGAGAGATCGCGCTGGGTGGTCATCGGCACGGTGGCCTGGATTTCCCACTTGCCGGGAGTCGGATCGAGATGGAAGCGCAGGGCGTCTTCGCGGGTGAACTTGGTTTTCGGCATCATTTTTTTCCGTGCATGGGGCTGTTGCCTCTTACATGGGCTTGGGCGTTGTCTCAACCGAAAGCGTATTGCGGCAAACAAGGTCTTTCACGCCGCAGCCCGGGTTTGTAAGGTCGGGCGAGTTGAAAACCGGGGGGCTTTCGTGACATCTGCCAAATCTGCCGTGACGCCGATGATGGCGCAGTTCCTCGAGATCAAGGCCGGGTATCCGGGCGCGCTCCTGTTCTACCGGATGGGCGATTTCTACGAGCTGTTCTTTGACGACGCTGTGGCGGCGGCCGAGGCGCTGGATATCGCGCTGACCAAGCGGGGCAAGCATCTGGGCGAGGATATCGCGATGTGCGGCGTGCCGGTGCATTCTGCCGAAGGTTATCTGCTGACGCTGATCCGCAAGGGCTTTCGCGTCGCGGTCTGCGAGCAGATGGAGGACCCTGCCGAGGCCAGGAAGCGCGGCAACAAATCGGTGGTGCATCGCGAGGTGGTGCGGCTGGTCACGCCCGGTACGTTGACCGAGGAGACCCTGCTCGAGGCGCGGCGGCACAACTATTTGTGCGCCTATGCCGAGGTGCGCGGCGCGGCGGCGCTGTCCTGGGTCGATATCTCGACCGGGGCGTTTCATGTGATGGCCCTGGCGCCGGTGCGGCTGGGGCCGGAATTGGCGCGGTTGGCGCCCTCCGAGGTGGTGGTCTCGGAGACGCAAGAGGCGGATTTGGCTGGAATAGTGACTGAATCGGGCGCTTCGATCACGGCGTTGGGGCGCGCGGCGTTTGACAGCACGGGCGCGGAAAAGCGGCTGAAGGCGTTGTTTGGCGTCGGCGCGCTGGAGGGGTTCGGGCAGTTCACGAGGCCCGAGCTTTCGGCAATGGGCGCGATCGTGGAATGGCTGGAGATCACCCAGAAGGGCAAGCTGCCGATCCTGCGCGCGCCGGTGCGCGAGGCGGCCGGGCGGGTGATGCAGATCGATGCCGCGACGCGGGCCAATCTGGAGCTGACGCGGGCGCTGTCGGGCGGGCGGCAGGGATCGCTGCTGGCGGTGATCGACCGGACCGTGACGGCAGGGGGCGCGCGGCTCTTGGAGCGGCGGCTGTCGTCGCCTTCACGGGTGCTGGATGTGGTGCAAGGGCGGCTCGATGCGGTGCAATTCGCGCTGGAACAGAGCCGCATTTCCGCCGATCTGCGCGAGAGTTTGCGGCAGGTGCCGGACCTGGACCGTGCGCTTTCGCGGCTCGGTCTGGAGCGGGGCGGGCCGCGCGATCTGGCGGCGGTGCGCGCCGCGCTTGGCCAGGCCGAGGCGATTGCCGGGGTGCTGGCCGAGGCGGAGCTGCCCGGGGTTCTGCGCGAGGCGGTTGCGGCGTTGCAGGGGCACGGCGCTTTGCTCGATCTGCTCGATCAGGCGCTGGTGGCCGAGCCGCCGCTGCTGGTGCGCGACGGCGGGTTCATCGCCGAGGGTTATGACCAAGAGCTCGACGAATGCCGCAGGCTGCGCGACGAAGGCCGCGGCGTGATCGCGGCGATGCAGGCGGAATACCAGAAGCAGACCGGGATACAGGGCCTGAAGATCAAGCATAACAATGTGCTGGGCTATTTTGTCGAGGTCACTTCAACCCATGCCGACAAGATGCTGTCGGAGCCTCTGAACGAGAGTTTCAAGCACCGCCAGACCACGGCCAACCAGGTACGCTTTACCACGGTACCGCTGAGCGAGATGGAGACCAAGATCCTGAATGCCGGGGGGCGGGCGATCGAGATCGAAAAGCGGCTCTATTCCAGCCTGAGCGAGGCTGTTCTGGATATGTCAGACCGGCTATTTACGGCGGCAAGGGGGCTTGCCGAGCTCGACCTGACCACGGCGCTGGCCGATCTGGCGAAGGGCGAGAACTGGACCCGCCCCAAGGTGGATGAAAGCCGCAAGCTGATCATCGAAAGCGGGCGCCATCCGGTGGTGGAACAGGCGTTGCGCGCACAGGGCGGGGCGCCGTTCATCGCCAATGATTGCGAGCTGGGCGAGGGCGAGGATATCTGGCTGCTCACCGGGCCGAACATGGCCGGGAAGTCGACGTTTCTCAGGCAGAACGCGCTGATCGCGGTCTTGGCGCAGATGGGCAGCTTCGTGCCGGCGGAGCGGGCCGAGATCGGCATGGTGAGCCAGTTGTTCTCCCGCGTCGGCGCCAGCGACGATCTGGCGCGCGGGCGCTCAACCTTCATGGTCGAGATGGTGGAAACCGCGGCGATTTTGAACCAGGCCGACGATCATGCGCTTGTGATCCTCGACGAGATCGGGCGCGGCACGGCGACCTATGACGGGCTTTCGATCGCCTGGGCGACGATGGAGCATCTGCACGACGTGAATGGCTGCCGGGCGCTGTTTGCCACGCATTACCACGAGATGACCAGCCTGTCGGCCAAGCTCGACCGGGTGGAGAATGCCACCGTCGCGGTGAAGGAATGGGACGGCGACGTGATCTTCCTGCATGAGGTGAGGAAGGGCGCGGCGGATCGCTCCTATGGCGTGCAAGTGGCCAAACTGGCCGGGCTGCCGGCGGCTGTGGTGGCGCGGGCCAAGGTGGTGCTGGAGGCGCTGGAGAAGGGCGAACGCGAGGGCGGCGGCAAGGCCAGGGCGCTGATCGACGACCTGCCGCTTTTCGCCGCGATGCCGGTGCAGGCGGCGCCGGTGCAAGCCAGGGAAAGCGCGGTGGAAGTCTTGCTGGGGCGGATTCACCCCGACGAAATGACACCGCGCGAGGCGTTGCAGGCGCTCTACGATCTGAAAGAGGCGCTGAAAGAGTGAAGCGATGGCGCGATGACCCCCCAACGGCTTGCGAGCGGCGGCGATTTCGCGTTTGTTGACCCCATGAGCACGCTTCTGATCACACATCCCGACTGCAAGTCCCATGTCACGCCGATGGGCCATCCCGAGCAGGTGGCGCGGCTGGCTGCGATCGAGACCGCATTGGCGGGGATCGAGGGGCTGGACCGGCAGGAGGCGCCGCTGGGCCGCGACGAGGATATTTTGCGTTGTCACCCGCAAGCCTATCTCGACCGGATCGCCGGCCACGGCGCGGGGCCGCTCGATGCCGATACCTGGATGTCGGAGGGTTCGATGCAGGCTGCGCGCCGGGCCGTGGGCGGGGCCGTGGCGGCTGTGGATGCCGTGATCGCGGGACAGGCGAGGAACGCCTTTGTCGCCTGTCGCCCGCCGGGGCACCATGCCGAAACCGCCACGCCGATGGGCTTTTGCCTGTTCGGAAACGTCTCTATTGCAGCCAAACATGCGCTGGATGTGCATGGGCTGGCCCGGGTCGCCGTAATCGATTTCGATGTGCATCACGGCAACGGAACGCAGGATCTGCTCTGGAACGAGTCGCGCGCGCTGGTCGCCACGTCGCAGCAGATGCCGCTCTGGCCCGGCACCGGGCGGGAGGATGAGCGCGGCGCGCATGGCAATGTGCTGAACGTGCCGCTGGCGCCGGGAACCGGCGGGCTTGAGATGCGGGCGGAGTATGAGCGCAGGGTCTTTCCGAGGGTGGCCGATTTTGCGCCCGAGATGATCCTGATCTCGGCCGGGTTCGATGCCCATGCCGATGATCCGCTGGCCAATCTGAACTGGGAAGACGACGATTTCGGCTGGCTGACGGAGCGGATTTGCGCGCTGGCGGCGGAGCATTGCGCCGGCCGTGTCGTCTCGGTTCTGGAAGGCGGCTATGACCTTAATGCGCTGGGGCGCTGCACGGCGGTGCATGTGCGGGGGCTGAGCGCGGCCTAAGTGATCTCCTTGAGGTCGCGAAACAGTGTCCGCGCCATGGTTTCGGCCTTGGCGAGGCGGGCTTCGGGCATTTCGGGATGTTCGACCTTGATCAGGGCTTCGAAGGCGAGGAAGAAGGGCAGATGCGCCTCGCGTTCGACCGGCGACATCTCGAAGGCCTCGGCAAAGGCATCGAACGCGGCGGCATCGACGCCGAACCGGCGGGCGCCGGAAAACGGCGCGGCGCGGCGGGCCATATGGGTGAGGGCGCGGGCGATGTCCTTGACCACGGGCATGCGGCCGGAACCGCCGGTGTCGATGCCGACAAGCTCCGCGTCGTTCAGGATCAGGTTGTTGAGATGAAAATCGCCATGGCTGATCGCGGTGCGGCAGTCGGTGTCGTGCAGGGTGCGGCCCAATCTTTTCATCCGGCGCAGGATGCGGGCTTCGATCTCTCGCAGGGCGGAGTGGGGCTGGGTCTCGGCGGACTTGGCGGCATTGCCATACCAGCGGCGGAAATTCAGCTTGGCGGGCGCGAGTGTTGGCGCGGTATAGGCGCCGAGCCAATCGGCGGCGCGGGCGATGAGGGGCGGGCGATCTTCGGGTTCGGCGCGGCGCAGATGGCTGAAAAGTGGCATGCCGGGGACGAAGGCAATGACGAAAAGCCCTGAATCAGGGTCGAATTTCACCGGTTCGACCACGCTGAGCGGCGGCGCGGACATATAGGCGTGAACCCGCGTCAGTTCGGCCCATTCGCGGGCAAATCCTTCGTGATTGGCCTCGTCGAGCGGCAGGCGGAAGACCACGTCGCGGCCACCGAAGCGCCCGCGAAACAGCGCCCGTTTGCCCGGAACGAGACGCATCGCCTCGATCACCTCGGCGTCGTGACCGGCGGCGGCGAGCACCTCCTCAAGCCGCTGCAGGGCGGCCAGCGCCTGCTCGGGGTAGAGCTTGATGTTACTGGTGGTGACCACGTTCATGGCGGCCAGCATCGCCAGCCGGGCGGCGCCCGTCAACCGAATTGAACCGGGGCGGATGCGGGGGTATGGTGCCTCGGAATACCAAGCCCCGGAGATAGCAAGATGAGTGAGCGTCCTGTCGCAGAAATGACATTCGAAGAGGCCATAGCCGAGCTGGAACAGGTGGTTGGCCAGCTGGAACGGGGCGATGTGGCGCTGGAAGATTCGATCAAGCTCTACGAGCGCGGGGCCGAGCTGAAGAAGCGCTGCGAGACCA
>CBDUGF010000035.1:0-29493 GCA_965366835.1 uncultured Rhodobacterales bacterium | reverse complement strand
TCAAGGTCAATGTCGAATGGGTCGATGCCGAGATTTTCGACCGCGAGGATCCCGGTCCCTATCTCGAAGGCTTCCACGCCATCCTCGTGCCCGGCGGCTTCGGCGAGCGCGGCACCGAGGGCAAGATCAAAGCCTCGCAATTCGCCCGCGAGCGCACGTTGCCCTATCTCGGAATCTGCCTCGGCATGCAGATGGCGGTGATCGAAGCGGCCCGCAACGTCGCCGGGATCAAGGATGCCGGGTCCGAGGAGTTTGACCACGAGGCCGGAAAGAAGCGGTTCACGCCGGTCGTCTATCACCTCAAGGAATGGGTACAGGGCAATTACACCGTCACCCGCAGCGCCACAGACGACAAGGGCGGCACAATGCGGCTCGGCGCCTATGACGCCACGCTGAAAGACGATTCCCGCGTCGCCGAAATCTATGGCAGCACTGCCATAGAAGAGCGGCACCGTCACCGCTACGAAGTTGATATCCAGTACCGCGACAAGCTCGAGAAATGCGGATTGACCTTTTCTGGCATGTCCCCCGATGGCCGCCTGCCCGAGATCGTGGAATGGGAGGATCACCCCTGGTTCATCGGGGTTCAGTTCCACCCCGAGCTGAAATCCAAACCGTTCCTGCCGCATCCGCTCTTCGCCGATTTCGTGCGTGCGGCTGTGGAATGCTCGCGGCTGGTGTGACCGAATCCCATCTCGGCATGCGATTTCGTTGCGGAAGATCGCGGCGGCGCGCGCTCCCCCGGGCTTACCCGACCAGCGGTTTCAGCAACCCTTTGATCGAAAACCCGTTGCCCTGCGCGCCGTTCGGTTCGCGCAATTCCATGTCAAACCCGATCACCTGCGGCCCAAGGATCGGCTCCAGCATATCGCGGTCAAACACCCAGCGGCCCTGTTTGCGCGCGCGCGCGTCCTCGAACTGGTACTTCATCCAGGTTTCCAGCTTGGCCAGCTTTTGGTCGCAAAACAGCGGATGCGGCAAGTAGAAGCCTGCATTGATCCGCTGGAAAATCGTGTCGAGCAGGCGTACCGTGACGGCATACTCCACCGGCACATCACGTTTCGGAACATAGTTGAAGCGCATCGGATCGCCGTTGAAAAACGCGGCCAGCGCCGCGCCCAGCTCGATTTCTTTCTGCGCCGCAGCCCATCCGATCACGGTCTGCGGATAGAGCGACCAGTCGTAAAACCGCATTACCGCGTTCAACTCGTTGGGATCCGCCTTGCGAATCTGGTGCTTCTGCTCGGTTTCGCTGGCGCCTGCCCAATCGAAAGCATTGAAAATCCTCATACTTCACCGTCCTCACGTTCTTTTCTTGGTTGGCGGCAGAAGCCACGCGGCAGGTAAAAAGGGCACCATATTCAACCTTACGTTTAGCAACCCTAGCGCCGCAAATAGCCCAAACTGCGGAGCAAATGTGACGGGAAGACGGAAAACCGTTTCCGCAATTGCATCAAACCGTTTCGTAGCGCTCATGATTTCTCGCGCCAGGGTCGCGTTATTGCTAGGCTAGGCGGCATGTTCACGCGCACCATCCCTGCCGGGTGCGGCAGCATTGCCTGCGGCGCCACGGCGCTCTGGCTTCTTGCCATTGCCGCCGCCCCCGCGACCGCGGGCAATCTTGATTGCGGCCTGCCGATCTGCCTCGTGGCACGCGACGATCTCGGCCTTGCCCATGTGATCACATTTGATGACGTGCAAAGCTCGCTCGGCCTCGGCCATCCGATTGACGAACTTCTGATTCGCCCGGGAGCGCGCTTCGGCGAACGCTTTGCCGGTCAGCAGATCGAGGCCGATGGCGATTTCGATCGGGTCTCGGGCGCCGCGTTGTCGCCACTTACCGCCATCCCCGGCGCTCCCGGGGCCAGCCTCGGCGCCATGCGCCTACCCGGCACCACCGTATTGCACGGACACGGCCCCGCGGGGTTCCCGCGCGCGGAAGCCGTCGGCGAAGGTGCCATCGCCATCGAGTTTGATGACGATCAGGCCGCACTCGCCTTCGATTTGCGCGGTGGCGAACATGGCACCCTCACGGTAGTCTTTCTGCGTCGCGACGGCTCCGAAATCGCCCGTCTGCGGCTCTCCGATCTGGGCGAAGAGCGGTATGGCTTCGCCCGCAGCCCCGGATTGGCTGATATCGCCGGCATCCTGCTGTTCAACGACGATCCCCAAGGCATCGCCATCGACAATCTGGCCTTTGACAAAGGCCAACTCACGGGCTGATCGCCGCGCCCCCCTTGACCGCTGCGCGCCCTCGGCGCAGCATTGGAAAAAGTGAGTGAGGGGACACACCACCATGACCAAGGGATACTGGATCGGGCGCGTCGATGTCGACGACCCGGAGGCCTACAAGAAATATGTCGCAGCCAACGCCGCGCCCTTCGCCGAATATGGCGCCCGCTTTCTGGTGCGCGGCGGTCAGTTCGAAAACCCCGAGGGCAGCGCGCGCAGCCGCAACGTGGTGATCGAGTTCCCCTCCTACGCGGCGGCCCTTGCCTGTTACCGGTCCGACAGCTATCAGGCCGCGAAAGCGTTTCGCGATCCGGTCTCGACCGGCGATATCGTGATCATCGAAGGCTATGACGGATAACAATCAGTATGCCCATCGTTCAACGTATTCTTTCGGCCTTTTCCGCCCACAAGCCCGCTCCCCTGCCGGAACCGGATGCGCGCCTCGCCCTCGGCGCTCTCATGGTGCGGGTCGCCAAATCCGACGATAGCTACCGCGTCGAGGAAATCCAGCGTATCGACCGCACCCTGGCCCGCGCCAATGGCATCGGCCCGATCGAGGCTGCCAAGATGCGCGCCACCTGCGAAAAGCTCGAAGCCCTCGCCCCCGAGACAGAAAGCTTCGCCGCGCTGATCCGCGATACCGTCTCCCGCGATGGCCGTCTCGAAACGCTGCATGCGCTTTGGCAGGTGGTGTTGGCCGACGGGCTCGAACGCCCCGAGGAACTGTCGGTGATCTCGCGAACCTGCCGCGCCCTCGGTCTCACGGAGGACGACAACACCGCCGCCCACCAGGCCGCTCGGGAGGGCTGAGCGCAATGTTCTCCGGATTTTTGCGCAGGCTCACAGCCTCTCATCCTACGCCGCTCGACGATACCGAAGCCCGCCTGGCCCTGGCCGCGCTGCTGGTCCGGCTGGCCCGCGCCGATGGCGAATACGCCGCCATCGAAATCACCCAGATTGACCGCATTCTGTCGGATCGTTTCAACCTTTCTCCCTTTGAAAGCGGGGCGTTGCGGGCTGAAGCTGAAGTTCTGGAGGCGGAAGCCCCCGACACCGTGCGGTTTACCCGTGCGATCAAGGACGCGGTGGCGCATGAGGATCGCCTCTCGGTGGTCGAGGCGATGTGGCGCGTGGTATTGGCCGATGGTGAACGCGACGAACTCGAAGATAGCGACATGCGGGTGATCGCCAATCTCCTTGGTATCACCGATCGCGAAAGCGCGCGGGCGCGGCAGAAAGCCGCCCAGAAAGCCGATTGGTGATCGCCACCCTGCCGATGTATGACCGGGCAGAGACAGCCGCGGCCAATGATGTCTTCTGGGCCGCCATTCGCGCCGAATTGGGCCATGGCCCCTGCGCTCTCACCCGCACTGCGGATCCATGGCCGCTCTGGCAGTCCCCCGATCTGCTGTTGGGCCAGACCTGCGGCTTGCCCTACCGCGCCCGACTGCATGGCACCGTGCAGCTTGTCGGCACGCCCGACTACGGACTGGAGGGCTGCCCGCCAGGATATTACCGATCAGTTTTCCTCTCCCGCGATCCATCGGCCACGCTCGCCACGCTCGCCGGTCGGCGCTTCGCCTATAACGAGGCGCTGTCGCAATCGGGCTGGGCCGCGCCAGCCCTGCACATGGCAGAGTTGGGCTTGCCCATCGGTACGCTGGTCGAAACCGGCGCCCACCGCGCTTCGGCCTTGGCGGTGCTTGAGAATCGCGCCGATTTCGCCGCCCTCGATGCGCTCACATGGGCGCTGATCCGGAGCCACGATGAATTCGCCGCCGATCTGCATGTCATCGCCGCCACTAGTCCCACACCCGGCCTGCCGCTGATCACCGCGCCCGGCAACGACGCCGAGGCACTGCGCCGCGCCGTCACCGCCGCGATCGAAGCGCTCACGCCGCAAACCCGCCGCCAGTTGCATCTTCGCGGGCTGGTCACTTTCCGCGCCGATGCCTATCTCGCCCTGCCCACACCGCCCCCGCCCGACTCCTGACGCCTTGATCCGACCAAAGCCCGCAGGTTTCCCTTGCGGAACTGGAGGATAAAACGTTGCATTGCGCCTGGTTTTCCGCCCTACTCTGCGGAACCGTCCGTAACATGTGCAAAAATACCGTGACATCTGAAAAAAAACGCTCGGTCGCCGCACCGGTCATCGAAATCCGCAACCTGCACAAGGCCTATGGCGCACTTGAGGTGATCAAGGGTGTCGATATCACAGCGCAAAAGGGTGATGTGGTCTCGTTGATCGGCTCTTCTGGCTCGGGCAAATCCACCATCCTGCGCTGCGCCAACCTTCTGGAAGACAGCCAGCAGGGCGATATCCTGTTCCAGGGCGAACCGGTCAAATGGAAGGGCGTAGGCCACAATCGCCGCCCGGCGGATGCCAAGCAGGTGCTGCGCATCAGGACCAATCTTTCGATGGTGTTCCAGCAGTTCAATCTCTGGGCGCATCTGTCGATCCTGCAAAACGTGATGGAAGCGCCGGTCACGGTGCTCGGCCGCGACCGAGCCGAAGCCGAAGCCTCGGCTCGCAAATACCTCGACAAGGTCGGTATCGGCGATAAGTGCGATGTCTGGCCGGCCCAGCTATCCGGTGGCCAGCAACAGCGCGCCGCCATCGCCCGGGCGCTGGCAATGGAGCCGCAGGCGCTGCTGTTTGACGAGCCTACATCGGCGCTCGACCCCGAGCTTGAGCAGGAAGTCATCAAGGTGATCAAGGATTTGGCCTATGAGGGACGCACCATGATGATCGTCACCCATGACATGAAGCTGGCCCATGACGTCTCTGATCATGTGATCTTCCTGCATGAGGGCCGGGTCGAGGAAGAAGGCCCGCCCGAGACCCTGTTCGGCGATTCGAAATCCGAACGGCTCAAGGGTTTCCTCTCCTCAACGGTGCACGCATGAGGCGCATTTGGCTGCCCTTTCTTCTCGCCGCCCTGGCCCTGCCGGTGCTGGTCAGGGCCGAAAACGGCGGCGTGCCCGCTGCCGGACCCGAGATCGGGCGTCAGGTCACGATCGCCACCGAAGGCGCTTTCCCGCCCTACAATTCACTTGATGCCGCTGGACGCCCTCAAGGCTTCGAAATCGACCTTGGCAATGCCATCTGCTCCCATGCCGGATGGCGCTGTTCCTGGCTGCTGCGCGACTGGTCGGCGCTGCTGCCAGGCCTCGGCGCCGGCGAATTCGACGCGATCATGGCCGGCATGTCGATCACCCCGTCACGCCGCGCTCATGCCGCCTTCAGCCGCGAATATTTCCACTCCGCCGATAAGCCGCAGGGCATGTTCGTCGGCACCCACACGTTCCAGGATCCTAGTCAGGCACTGATCGCGGTGCAGAAAGACACGATCCACGAAGACCACCTGCTGAGCCTCGGTTATCACGTGATGACCTATGCCACAGCTGGCGCCGCGCTCGATGCGGTTCTCGATGGCACCTGCGATCTCACCTTCGGCAGCCCCGATTTCCTGGAGCAGCGTGTTTTCCGCACCAGCCGCATGCTGGCGATCATCCGATCCGAGGAAATCGATGCCGGCGGCGCCGCCGTTGCCATCGCGCCAGGCAACTCCGACCTCAAGCTAGGCTTCGATGCCGCGCTTGACGCGCTCGAAGCCGATGGAACCATTGAAAAACTCCGCAAGAAATGGTTCACCAAGTCTACCGATACCTAAGTGTGCCCCGAAAAAAGCGCACAGATCTCAACCTAGGGAGAGAAACATGAGAAAACTGATCCTGACAACGGCCGCATTGGCCATTTCCGCCACCATGGCCTTCGCCGAAAGCCACGCCAAGACCGTGCGCATGGGCACCGAGGGCGCCTACCCTCCGTACAACTTCATCAACGACAAGGGCGAAGTTGATGGATTCGAGCGCGAATTGGGCGACGAGCTTTGCAAGCGTGCCGAGTTGACCTGCGAATGGGTGAAAAACGATTGGGATTCGATCATCCCCAACCTCGTTTCGGGCAACTATGATACCATCATCGCCGGCATGTCGATCACGGATGAGCGCGATGAAGTGATTGATTTCACGCAAAACTATATCCCGCCCGCCGCCTCGGCCTATGTCGGCCTGTCAGCTGATGCCGATGTGAAAACCGGCATCATAGCCGCCCAGACAGCCACCATTCAGGCCGGATATGTCGCCGAAAGCGGCGCTACGCTGCTGGAATTCGCCACCCCCGAAGAAACGGTCGCCGCGGTGCGTTCGGGCGAGGCCGATGCGGTGTTTGCCGACAAGGATTACCTTGTGCCGATCGTCGAGGAATCCAGCGATCTGAGCTTTGCCGGCGAAGATGTTCAGCTCGGCGGCGGTGTCGGCATGGGGTTGCGCGAATCCGATACCGAGCTGCGTGACAAGTTCGATGCCGCCATCAGCTCGATGAAGGCCGATGGCACGCTCAACGCCATGATCAAGAAGTGGTTCGGCGAAGACGCCACCGTCTACTGATCCCTCAAACACCCCCGGCAGTTTCCGCCGGGGGTGTTTCACTAGGCTGCACCCGGCCCACCCGGGCCTTGATCCGCTGCTGCCCCCCGAAAGGCAAAATGTTCTCCTGGTGCTCTGATCCTCAATCCTTGTCCGGCCTGAATTGGCTGTCGTGCTACCTCACCACGGGCAAGCATATATCGATCTATTATTCACTGGGTACGGTCTTGCTTTTGTTGGCCGTTACTGCACCTACGGCGCTGGCCTTCGGCTTTCTCGGCGCGATGTCGGCGCGGGCTCGCTTTTTGCCAATCTCCTGGGTCGGCAAGGCCTATATTTCGCTGGTACGCGGCGTGCCCGATATCGCCTTCTTCCTGTTTTTCGTGATCGCGCTCGATCAGATGTTCGAATGGATGCGCCACAAGATCAAGTGCCCCGATTGGGATCAACCGGTCCGCCAGGGCAATGATTTCGTCGTCTGCGATGCGGCGAAGCTGCCGCTTGGCTCCTCGCCGCAATGGGTCCATGAATCCTACGGCTTTTCCCTAGCGGTATTGACCTTCGCCATCGTCTTTGGCGCTTTTGCCGCCAACGTGCTCTATGGCGCCATGCGCGCAGTCCCGCGCAACCAGATGGAAACCGGCGAGGCCTATGGCATGTCGCATCGACAGACCTTCTGGCGTATCCTGGTGCCGCAGATGTGGGTCTATGCCCTGCCCGGGCTTTCCAACCTGTGGATGGTGCTGATCAAGGCCACACCGCTGCTGTTTCTGCTGGGCGTCGAAGATATCGTCTACTGGGCGCGCGAGTTGGGTGGCTCGAAAACCCCTCGGTTCACGGATTACCCCCATGGTGACTGGCGGATTTGGTATTTCCTGGCGCTGCTGGTCTTTTATCTCGCCTTTACCCGCGTTTCCGAGATCGTGCTCGAACGCATCATGCAAAGGCTCAGCCACGGTCAGGCCACCACCGGCGGTGAATCCCAGCGCAAGGCGACAACATGAGCTGCTGGCAAACAATCCAGGACTACGGGCTGCGCAGCATCGGGATCGGCGAACGCCTGCTGCCACGTGAGAATTTCACCCTCTGCGAACAGTTCACCCTGATAGGGTCGGGCATGCTCTGGAACATCTATTTCGGCACCCTGGCGCTGCTGGCCGGTTTTTTCTTGGCCAATGCGCTGGCGCTGGCCAAAGCTGCCAAGTCACCGCTGCTGCGCAAACCGGCGGAGTGGTTCATCTTCGTGTTCCGCGGCTCGCCGCTCTTCATCCAGTTCTTCTTCGGATACTTCCTGTTTCTCAGCCTCAAGTCCGTGGCGCCCATTTTCACCCCGTTCTCCTCCGCCTGGCTGGGCGCGCTGGTTGTGCTGTTTCTCAACACCGCCGCCTATTCTGCCGAGATCTTTTTCGGCGCGCTGCGATCGATCCCCAAGGGCGATGTGGAAGCCGCCGATGCCTACGGTTTTTCCGGGTGGGCGCGGTTTCGCAAGATCATCTGGCCGACGTCGATGCGTCTGGCCTGGCCCGCCTATACCAACGAGGCGATCTTCCTGTTTCACGCCACGACGCTGGTGTTCTTCTCCGGTTTCCCGGCCTGGCAACAGCGCGGCGACGCGCTCTACTATGCCAGCTTCTTTGCCGACAAGACCTTCAACCCGTTCATCCCCTACCCAATTCTTGCGGGTTACTTCATCTTGCTCACGCTGGTGATCATCGGCATTTTCGGCCTGATCAACCACCACCTGAACCGGCATCTTCCCCAGGAACACCGGCGAAAACTGCGCCTACGCGCCAACATAATCCGCTGAGACTCCGATCCGAAAGAGCGCCTGCGCACGCAGGTTTGAATGTGTTCTGGCCCGTTACTTACGAGGCCACCAGGCACTTTGGCTCTTGAATGGCCGCAGGCATTGGTGGGCTCACCCCCAAGCTCTCTGAATTTTTAGTCAGATGAAGCGCTAAGCCATACCAGGCGCCGGAATCGAATAGCCTCGTTCGCCCGTCGGATAGTCACTTCAGCCCTGCGGCACGCCCGCCCTTGCCTTTTCGATCGCGGGCAGGATGTTCTCCTTCAACACCCGCTGTGTGATCGGCCCCGCCCAGCGCAAAACCACAGTGCCATTCGCATCGATGATGAAGGTCTCGGGCGCGCCGTAAACGCCCCAATCGATCTTGGTGCGCGCCGTTTTCGCCTCACCCAGCGTGGCAAACGGATTGCCATCCCTTTCCAGGTAGGCCAGCGCGCGCGCCGTGGTGTCATCGAAATTGATCCCGTGCAGCGGCACATCGAGATTGTCTCGCATCCAAAGAAGCGTGGGGTGTTCGGCCCGGCAGGCGACACACCAGGTGCCCCAGAAATTCACCAGTTTGATGGTCGGCTCCGCCAATACTGCATCGGTCAGAAGCGGCGTTTCCCCCAGCTTTTCCAGCGTCACCGTCGGCACCGGCTTTCCGATCAGCGTTGAAGGCAGAACATTGGCGTCCTCCCGGGTCATGCCCCAGAAGAAGAGCCCGGCCAGCGCGGCAAAGACCAGCGGCGGCGCGATCATCAGTGGACTCAGCTTAGCCATCGGATTTCCTTCGCATTTCAACGTCTTCCAATTCGGCCTTGACCCGCCAGGACCGGCGCACCGACGCAGCCACCAGCAGCAGGATCAAACCGATGGAAAGTCCATAGGACGACAGCACAGCACCTGCGTATTTTCCCAGTTCCGGGATCATCCCAACCGCTCCCGCGCCAGCAGCGCGCGCATCCGGCGCGCACGAATTTCAGTATTGGTGCGTATGATCACCAGCGTTATGAACAGCAAGACAAATCCGGCAATGCAAACCAGCGCCGGATACCAGAAGATATCGGCTACGTTTTCTTCCTTGTCGAGCGACAGCGACGCGCCCTGATGCAGCCCCTGGTTCCAGAAATTCACCGCATAGCGGCTCAGGATCGCGAAAACCGAGCCGACCAGGCAAAGCACCGAGGTCAGATCGGCAGCGGTATCGTCGTTCTCGATCGCCGCCCACAGCGCCATGTAGCCGAGATAGAACAGGAACAGGATCAAAAACGAGGTCAGCCGCGGATCCCATGCCCACCATGTACCCCACATCGGCTGGCCCCAGATCGCGCCGGTGATCAGCGCGATGAGCGTCATCGTCGCCCCTATGGGCGCGGCCGCGCGTGCGGCCAGCGCGCTCACATGATGGCGCCGCACGATCCAGACCAGCGAGGTGATCAGCATCATCGCCCAGACGTTGATCGCCATCATCGCACTCGGCACGTGCAGATAGAAGATCTTCACGGTTGAGCCTTGCCGGTAGTCATCGGGCGTGAAGAAGAAGCCCCAGACCAATCCGCCGACAAGCGTGACCAATGCCGCGCCCGCGATATAGGGCAGCGCCTTCTCGGTCGTCCGCATGAATTTCAGCGGATTGGCGTATTCCCACAGTGCATTCAGGTTCATGTCGCGCGTCTTTCTCGCCGGGCTTTCGCGCTGGTTTATGCGCGCCTCGCCCGACCTGCCTTGATCTGCCTTAAATCGACGCGCATTTCCAGCCCCCGCCGATCACATTTCCATGCGCTGAACGCTCAGCGAAGGTTTATCCTGAGCACTGCCGCGCTGGCAAAGGGTAGCAGTGCGATCACGCCAAAGCTGATCCCCGCCAACATCAGCATCGGCGTTATGGTTTCCAGCCCCTCTGCGCCGCGCCGCGCCATCTCCGCCCCGAAGATCAGCGTCGGCACGTAAAGCGGCAGCACCAGCAGGCTCAACAGCAGCCCGCCGCGTTTCAACCCCACGGTCAGCGCCGCCCCGAAGGTGCCGATCACGCTCAGCGCCGGCGTCCCGATCAGCAGCGACAGGACCATCGGTTCATAGCCCTGCGCGGGCAGGCTCAACAGAAGCCCGAACAACGGCGAAGCAATGACCAGTGGCAGCCCGGTGGTCAGCCAATGCGCCAGCGCCTTGATTGAAACGATGCCTTCCATCGGCAGTGGCGACGTCGCCAACAAGTCGAGCGAACCATCCTCCCAGTCCAGCGCGAATATCCGGTCAAGCGACAACAGGCAGGCCAAAAGCGCGCCCAGCCACAGGATACCAGGCGCAATCCGCGCCAACAGTCCGGTTTCCGGCCCGACTCCAAAAGGCACAAGCACCACCACGATCAGGAAAAACGACAAGCCAAGGCCAAAGCCGCCACCGGCCCGCACCGCCAGCCGCAGATCCCTGATCAGCAGCGCGATCAAAGGAACACCTCGTCGAAATCGTCCGCCGCAGGCGCGCGCGCCCTGAACGGTCCGACATCAAGCACCTCCGCTTCCGCGAGGCCAAGATCGATATGGGTGGCGATCAGCGCCATGCCCCCGTCGGCGAGATGCGCCCGGATCGCTGCACCGAACATCGCTACAGCCTCCACGTCCAGCGAAACCGTCGGCTCGTCCAGAACCCATACCGGTCGCCCGGTAACGATCAGCCGCGCCAGCCCCAACCGCCGCTTCTGCCCGGCCGAAAGCGCTCCCGCCGGGCGATTGCGCAAGGGTTCCAGCGCGAATCCCGCCAGCGCCCTGGCGACATGATCAGTGCCGAAAACACTGGCCCAGAAGTCCAGGTTCTCCGCCACGCTCAGCGTCGCCTTGATTCCGTCGGAATGGGCGGCATAGGCCATCGCCTCGCGATCGAGCCCGATCCGCCCCGCCAGCGGCGGCTGCAACCCGGCAACAGTACGCAGCAGCGTGGTCTTGCCGATCCCGTTGGGTCCGCGCAGGATCAGCGCCCTGCCGGGGAGCAGCGCAAAGCTCACCCCCTCCAGCACGGGGATGCCGCCGCGCGCCACCGCCAGATCAGAAATCGTCAGTTCCATACCATCGCCTTACCGCATGCGTGCAGCCGACAAAACCCTGCTTTTTCTTGGCTTAAATACTCATCCCAGCCCGCCGCCCACCGCCCGGCTCAGTTCTGGCACCAATGGCCGCCCGCAGGTGTGGGGTGGGTTGGCGGGAACGCCTGCGGGCGGCCACCGCCTTGCAGATGTCACACCGGCAAGGCTGCCATCGCCACGCGTCGGCCTTCCGCCGCCAATACATTCCAGGTCCGGCAGGCCGAAGGCGAATTCATCACCTCCGCCCCCATGCCCGCCGCTTCGATGGCGTTGCGCAGATCGGCCGGAATATGGGCGATCTCCGCCCCCATGCCGAACAGGATCACGTCGATTTCCCCCGCCAGCGCCAGCAATGCGTCGCGCTCGTCAAACCCGCTCCAGCCGCGAACCTGCGCACCGGTGAGCAGAACCCCGCCTTCATATTTCACGCCGCCAATCCGGAAGAACCCTGGCCCATAGCCGTCTATCGGCAGCACCTCGCCCATATCCATCTCGTTCATCTGCATCCCGTCATCCTCCAGTCAGAATCGCGCCAAGCCCGGACAGCGCCGAACCCGCAATGATCGCATAGGCCACGCCGCGATACGTCTTCTCATGGCCGGGCCGGAATACCCAGGCACCGCCGAGATTGCCCGCCAGATACGGCAGCGCCGCAAGCAGGCCAAGCACCAATGGTACGCCGCCCATCCGCCCCAACGCCAGGAATCCGATCAGCATCAACATGTCATAGCAAAACAGGTAAGCGGTGGTATTGGCCCGGATCACCTGCGCGGGGTGCGGGCTTGCCATGTAGAGCATGATCACCGGCGGACCAGGAATCGCCACCGCCCCGCCCAGGAACCCCGCCAGCATCCCGGTGCCATAAATCAGCGGCGGATGCATCGGTCCGCGATAGCGTACGCCCGAGATCACGAGCGCCAGCAAAACCAGAGTGAGCGCCGAAACGGCAATCCTGAACCCGCCTGGATCGCTGGAAAACAACACGGCAAGCCCCAGCGGCAAGGCCAGCAGCGTGCCCAGCACCAGCCGCGCCAGATCCCTGGGGTGGCCGTCCTTCAGCGCGCGCGGCAGCGCCGGAAGCGGCCCGATCACATCCATCAGGATCAGAACGATCACCGCCCAGACCGGCTCCAGAATCTGCGTCGCGATCGGAAGAAAGATCATCGCCGTGCCAAACCCGGCAAAGCCGCGTACCAGCCCAGCCACGAAGGCCGCGCCAAACACCCAAGCTATGCCGGGAACGGCCAGCGCCTGGGCGATGACCTCGGACATCTATTCAGGCATCGACATTGGCAAACTGCGTCCCGGCGGTTGCGTCGGGCTTGCTCCAGTCGCGCTTCACGCCGAGCCACAGCAGGATCGCCGAAGCCACGAAGATCGACGAATAGGTGCCCACGATCACGCCCCAGATCATCGCAAAGACAAAACCACGGATCACATCGCCGCCGAGAACATAAAGTGAAATCAGCGCCAACAATGTGGTCACCGAGGTCATCATGGTCCGGCTCAGGGTCTCGTTGATCGAGACGTTAAGCACCTCTTTCAGCTCCATTTTCTTGAACTTGCGCAGGTTTTCCCGCACCCGGTCGAATACGACGACGGTGTCGTTCAGCGAATAGCCGACAATCGTCAGCAGTGCCGCGATGATCGCCAGATCGAACCGGATCTGCAATTCCGAGAATATCCCGATGGTCAGCAACACGTCATGCACCAAAGCGGCCACGGCGCCGACGGCAAACTGCCATTCAAAGCGCATCCAGATATAGACCAGCACCGCCGCCATCGCCAGCATCACCGCGATCACAGCCGTCTGGATCAATTCCCCGGAAACCTTCGGACCCACGCTTTCGACGCTAAGGAAGCGGATATCGGGCACCGCCACGGCCAGCGCCGCTTCCACCCGCTCGATCAGATCGGCGCTCACGCTCTCCTCATCGTCCTGTGCCTGGATGCGGATCATCGCCACGTTCTTTTCCGGCCCGAAGGTCGGATCGAAAACTTCGGTGATGGTCACGTCTCCAAGCCCTTCGGTCGCGATCGCATTGCGATAGACGCCGATATCCACGCTCTCCGCGCTTTCCGTGCGGATCGTCGTGCCGCCGCGAAAGTCGATGCCATAGTTCAAGCCCTGCATCAGGAACGACACGAAGGCCACCACCATCAAGACCGCCGAAATCCCCAGCCACAGTTTCGAGCGGCTGAAGAAATCCCAATTGGTTTCCTGTGGAACGAGTCTCAGGCGCATCTTCAGACCTCCAGGGTTTTCGGGCGGCGGCGTTCGAACCACATCACCAGGATCAGGCGGGTTACGAAGATCGCGGTGAACACCGAGGTGAGAATCCCCATCCCCAGCGTGATGGCAAAGCCGCGAACCGGGCCAGAGCCGACGGCATAAAGGATCACTGCGGTGATGAAAGTGGTGATGTTGGCGTCAATGATCGCCGAAAGCGCCTTTTCATAGCCAAGCTCGATCGCCCTTGCCGGTCCGCGCGCGGTTTTCAGCTCCTCGCGGATACGCTCGAACACCAGCACATTGGCATCCACCGCCATGCCGATGGTCAATACGATCCCGGCGATTCCGGGCAGGGTCAGCGTCGCTCCGATCAAGCTCAGGAGACCGAAGATCAGGGCCACGTTGATGATCAGCGCGATATTGGCGAACAGGCCAAAGGTGCCATAGCTCAAAAACATGAAGACCAGCACCCCGACAAAGGCCACGATGCAGGCGATCTTGCCGGCCTCGATGCTGTCGGCGCCCAGCTCCGGCCCGATGGTCCGCTCTTCGAGAAACTCGAGCCCCGCCGGCAATGCACCGGCGCGCAACAGAACCGCCAATTCGGTGCTTTCTTCCAGGCTGAAGCGCCCGGTGATGATCCCCGACCCGCCCGAGATGTGAGCCTGAATCGTCGGCGCGCTGATCACCTCATTGTCCAGCACGATGGCAAACGGGTTGCCGATATTTTCGGCGGTATAGTCGCCAAACCTGCGCCCGCCGCTCGGGTCAAACCGGAAGGTGACCGCCGGCTGCCCGTTCTGATCGAAGCTCGGTTGCGCATCGACCAGGTCTTCACCGGTCACCACCGGCGCGGATTCCAGAACGTAGTAGATGTCGTCGCTGGTATCGGCCGGGCGGTCGCCGTTTTCCTTGGCGGGCAACAGTTCCTCGCCCGCCCCCACAGGCGTGTTCTTGTCCGCTGTGCGGCTTACCACCGGCTGAAAGGTCAGCTGCGCGGTGGTACCGATGATGCGCTTGAGTTCCGCTGCGCTGCCGATGCCCGGCACCTGGATCAGAATGCGGTCGGCGCCCTGGCGCTGGATCGTCGGCTCACGGGTGCCGACTTCGTCAATCCTGTTGCGGATGATCTCAAGCGCCTGGCGCACCGTGCGGTCGTCGGTGGCCAGCTTCTCGGCATCGCTCAACTCGACAATCACCATGTCGCCCTGGGTGCTTACCTCGATATCGCTGGCTCCGGCCCCTGTCAGGCTGGCCACCGGGCGGCTGAGGCCCCGCACCAGGCTTGCCGCGCGTTCAACCTGGTCGGCGTTGGAAATCTTGATGCGCAATTGCTCTGCGGGTCCCGGTTGCAGGCGGATTGTGCCGATGCTGGCGCGCTCCTCGCGCAGCATATCGCGGATCTCGGGCCACATCCCCTTGATCCGGGTCTTGTAGACGTCCTGGGTCTTGACCTCGGCCAGAAGATGCGCGCCACCGCGCAGGTCGAGCCCGAGATTGACCAATCCGCTCGGCAGCCAGCCCGGCCACATCGCCGCCTGCTCTTCAAGGCCGTCGGCGCTGCCGCCCGCTTCCAATGCCTTCACCGCGTCGTTGCGGGTCTCGACCCGGGTATAGAACCCGTTGGGCAACGCCAACAGAAGGCCCACCACCACGGTGAGCCATATCAGAACGCGTTTCCACGTATCAATCTGAAGCATGAGAGCCGCTCCCGGTCGGGTTTACTCTAAGGTTGGCAATCAGGAATTTGCCGCCGGTTCGGTCTTGTTGAGCACCTGCGCCAGCGTCGCCTTGACCACCCGCACCTTGACCCCGTCGGCGATCTCGACTTCAACTTCGCCATCGTCCTTGACCTTGGTGATCTTGCCGACAATGCCGCCCTGGGTGATCACCTGATCGCCCCGGCGCACCGCTTCGATCATCGCCTGATGCTCTTTCACCTTCTTCTGCTGCGGTCGGATCAGCAGGAAATACATGATCGCGAAGATCAGAATGAGCGGGAGAAACTGGGCTATTGCGCCACCGTCCATGGGAAATCCTTTCCGAAATTGCACCGCGCAGCACCCCCCGCGCGGGTTTGGCGGAACCTATGCGGCGCGGCTGGGGTTTGCAATCCCCCGAGGGCGGGCATTTTGCGCGGCTTGCCGCTTTTATGGCCGCAACCGGCCAGCCAGTTCAGAGGCGGTGGTGGAGGACGTCAAAGCGGGCGCCGCCGCGGTCCCGGCTGTGACCTTGCGCCCGTCTGCGGCGCCACCGCCCCGACCAGGCCCTGAGCGGCATAGAGCGCGCGTCAGGCCGGCAGCAAGAACAGCGTGATCGCCGGGAATAGGACGAGAATGGTCACCCGGATGAGATCGGAGGCGACGAAATACCCGACTGCCTTGTAGGTCTCGACAATCGGCGTACTCATATCCATCGAGTTGATGATGAACAGGTTCATCCCCACCGGTGGCGTGATCAACCCGACCTCGACCACGATCAGAACAAGGATGCCGAACCAGATCGCCACGTGTTCCGGGCTCATCCCGAAGTCGAGGATCGAGATGACCGGAAAGAAGATCGGGATGGTCAGCAGGATCATCGACAGGCTGTCCATCAGGCAGCCGAAGATCAGATAGAACACCAGGATCAGTGTCAGGATGGTCCAGGGGCTGAAATTCTGCCCGACGACAAACTGCGACAATTCCTGCGGCACCTGTGAGCGCGCCAGAAACCCGTTGTAAAACGCCGCACCCAGAATGATGAAGAACACCATACCGGTGGAGCGCGCCGTCACGATGATGCTGTCCAGCAGCGTTTTCCAGTTCAGGCCGCCATTGAAAAAGGCGATTGCCCCGGTGCCGAACGCCCCCACAGCCGCACCCTCGGTCGGCGTGAACCAGCCGCGATAGATCCCGCCCACAACCAGCCCGAAGACCAGCAACACCGGCCAGACATCCACCAGTGCGGCAAACCGCTTGGCCATCGGCACCGGCGGACGCGTGCCGGCCTTTTCCGGATGCACCCGGACATAGATCGAGATCGCAATAACATAGCCGATCGCCGCCAGCAGGCCGGGCACCACCGCCGCAAGGAACAGCTTGGCGATGTTCTGTTCGGTCAGAATCGCGTAGATCACCAGTACGACAGAGGGCGGGATCAGAATGCCCAAAGTGCCCCCGGCCGCCAGGGTCGCGGTCGAGAAACCCCCGGCATAGCCGTATCGCTTCAACTCTGGCAAGGCGACGCGCCCCATGGTCGAGGCGGTCGCCAGTGAGCTGCCACAGATCGCGCCAAACCCGGCGCAGGCTCCGATCGAGGCCATCGCGACACCGCCCTTGCGGTGCCCGAGAAACCCTTCGGCGGCCTTGAACAGCGCCGTGCTCATGCCGCCCAGCGTCGCAAACTGACCCATCAACAGGAACATCGGAACAATGGTCAGAGAATAGGATGAGAACGTCGTGTAGGTCTCGCTCTTGAGCCGGGCCATGGCCATGCCGGAACTCCCGGTGATGATCCAGGTCGCGGCGAACCCGACAATGAACATGGCCAGCCCGATCGGCACCCGGATAAAGAGCAGAACCATCAAGGCCGGGAACGACAATACTCCGATTTCAAGCGCGCTCATTCCGCCGTCTCCCAATGATCGTCGATGAGCTTGCGATGGAGCAAGAATTCAAGCACCCGCACGCCCGCCATGTAGACACCCGCGATAGCGGCGGCGCCGGCGCCGATCAGGCTGGCCGCATACCCCCACCAGATCGGAAATTGCAAAAGACAGGTCGTCTCGCCATAGCTCTTTTTCGAAAGCAAGCCTTCGTAGAGCTGCCAGGCGATAATGACCAGCACAATGGCAAACACAACCTCGATGATCGCTTGCAGGAACCGCATGACTCCCACCGGCAGGCTGTTGGTGAAGATATCGACCGAGGCATGGCTCGACGTGATCTGACACAGCGGCAGCGCGGCGAAAATGGCAAAGGCCACGCCGGCTTCGACAAGCTCGAAATCTCCCAGGATCGGCCCGACCCCCAGATCGAGAAACCATTTCGACAGTCCCGGCAGGACCGTCGCGATCCAGCCATGGAAGAATGTGTTCAGCGCACGGCCAAGAACCGAAATGCAGGTGATGAAGATAAGGAGAACCAGAACCAGACCACCGAGTATCGCCATGACGCGGGCAAGTTTTTCCATCAGTGCATGCACGGCACCAGACCTCCTTGTTGACGCTTGGGGAGAATTCGCTGCGCCGGCTTGCGGCGCAGCGATTGCTTTGTGATCGGCTTACTTGTAGGCCGCCATCAATTCCTTGGCCCGATCAATCAGGGCCTGACCGTCGATGCCCTTGTCTTTCATCTCGGCAATCCAGGCCGTATAGACAGGCTCCGCAGCAGCAGCCCATTCGGCCGATTGCGCCGCATCCAGCGTGATGATGTTGTTGCCGCGATCCACCGCCAGTTGCCGCGACGGGGCGTCATAGTCCTGCTGGGTGCCTCCGGCGAAGACCGAGAACTTCAGTCTCGATGCATCGTCGATCACCTTTTTCAGATCGTCCGGCAGGCTGTTGTATTTGTCATGGTTCATCACCAGAACAAACGTGACGGTATAGAGCATCGGCCCGGTAAACTCGGTGTGATTGGTCACAAGCTCCGGTACCTTCAGCGCCTTGGTCACTTCCCATGGGATGGTCGTGCCGTCGATCACGTGCTTGGACAGCGCTTCGGGGACGGCCGGTACCGGCATGCCCACGGGCGTTGCGCCCAGTTCCTGCAACAGCGCGTTGACCTGGCGCGACGCGCCGCGGATCTTCATGCCGTTGAAGTCGGCGGGCGAATGAACCGGCTCCGCCGAGTGGATGACACCGGGGCCATGCACCCACACACCCAGCATCTTCACGTCCTTGAACTCGGCCTCTTCGATCTGTTCGACCATCATTTGCCAGAACGCCGACGAGGCGGCGCGAGCATCGGTCACGATAAAGGGCAGCTCGAAAACCTCGGTCATCGGGAAACGGCCCGGGGTATAGCCCAGCACGTTCCAGGTGATATCGAGCGTGCCATCGATCACCTGGTCGATCAGCTCCGGCGGCTTGCCACCCAGCTGCATCGAGGCAAAACGCTTGATCTCGATTCGCCCGCCCGAGGCCTCTTCGACTTCGTCGGCCCAGACGTCGATGATCTTGCTCGGAATCGTGGCTTGCTCCGGCAGGAAGCTCTGCAATGTGAATGTGAATTCGGCCGCCTGCGCCAGGGTCGATGTGCTGAGCGCAAGGGCCGCCCCCCCGATCAGGCTGAGTAGTGTCCTATGAATGGTCATGATTTCCTCCTTTGACCTCCGTGTTGGTATCTCGTCAGCAACCGCGCGCCTCCCGTTACCGCGCCCTTCCTTCGCAAGAAGATCGCCCCTCCCGGGCGTCTTCATCTGGCCGGAGTTCGGCAGATTTCCTCCTCAAGAACAATTCTCCGATTGCAAATTCGACTAAATACGCATAACAGTACTACAATACCTTTTAAGAAAAGGGAAGCGGTTTTGAAAGGCGCCCGTCATGACATCGCAAACTGACTATAACGCCGCCGCCGTCATGGTGGACAAAAACGTCTCACGCGGCTTTGGCGCCAAGGTCGCCTTTCTCGATCCCAAACGATCCATGACCTATGAAGGCCTCCAGATTGCCACCAACCAGGTCGCCAACCTGCTCACAGACCTCGGTATCAAACGCGAAACCCGCATTGCCCAGCTGATGCTGGATACGGTCGATTATCCTTGCGTGTTCTGGGGAGCAGTACGCGCCGGCATCGTTCCGGTTTGCCTCAACACCCTGCTTCCGCCCGATCAATACCTCTATATCCTCAATGATTGCCGCGCCGAAGCGCTGGTGGTGTCGGCGCCCTTGCTCGAGGTTGTCGAACCGCTGTTCGATCAGCTCCCCTTCCTCGAGCATGTGATCGTCGCCGACGGCGCGGGTGGAAAACACGCGGACCTGCACGCCCTGATGAACCAAGCCGCCGATACCTTTGAGACCGCCCATACCAGCCCGGACGAAACTGCGTTCTGGCTCTATTCCTCGGGTTCAACAGGGGCACCCAAGGGGGTGCGACACGTTCATACCAGCCCGGCATACGTAGCTGACAACTATGGCAAACACGTTCTTGGCATCCGTCACGAAGATCTCTGCTTCAGTGCCGCCAAACTGTTCTTCGCCTATGGTTTCGGCGCCGGCATGGCGATCCCGATGTCGGTAGGCGCCACTACGGTGTTGATGCCGGATCGCCCGACGCCGCAGTCGGTTCTCAATATCCTGCACAGTTTCAACCCGACTCTGTTTTTCGGCGTGCCGACACTCTACTCCGCGATGCTGGCTGATCCTGCCTGCACGGCTGAAAACAGCTCGAACCGCCTGCGACTGTGCATCTC
Source organism: uncultured Rhodobacterales bacterium (assembly GCA_965366835.1). Taxonomy (GTDB): domain Bacteria; phylum Pseudomonadota; class Alphaproteobacteria; order Rhodobacterales; family Rhodobacteraceae; genus JAKGBX01. The sequence continues at coordinate 9,336 of CBDUGF010000035.1, read as the reverse complement.
GGCCGGTGAAGCCCTGCCCGAAGACGTCGGCAAGAGCTGGGAAAAACGGATGGGCGTGAGCATCCTCGACGGCATCGGCTCTACCGAAATGCTGCATGTGTTCCTGTCCAACCGGCCCGACGATATCCGCTATGGCACCTCGGGGCGCGAGATTCCCGGCTACAAGCTGCGCCTGGTCGATGACGAGGGCGCTGACGTTGCCAATGGCGAGTTGGGCGAACTTCTGGTTTCCGGCGGCTCAGCCGGCGATGGATACTGGAATCAGCGCGCCAAATCCCGCGCCACATTCGTCGGCGAATGGACCCGCACCGGCGACAAGTATTTCCGCGATGACGAGGGCTATTACCACTATTGCGGCCGCACCGACGACATGTTCAAGGTCGGCGGCCGCTGGGTCTCCCCCTTCGAAGTGGAACAGGCGCTCGCCTCGCATCCCGATGTGATCGAGGCCGCCGTCGTCGCCCACCCCGACGAAGAGGGCCATATCAAACCGCGCGCCTTCGTCACGCTGAAGTCGGAATGCCTGGCCGAAAGCCTGCGCGAAGATCTCAAGGCCCACGTCAAGACCTCGATCGGCGTGTGGAAATATCCCCGCTGGATAGAAGTCGTCGAGGAACTCCCCAAGACCGCGACCGGCAAGATCCAGCGCTTCAAGCTACGCGGCGCAAGCCGTGACGCCCCCATGCAGAAAGCGGAGTAAGACATGCTTGAAATACTGATCCTTGGGCGCGGCGGACAAGGGGCGCAAACCGCCGGCAATCAGCTGGCCCAGGCGATGTTCGCCAAGCGCCTGCATGTGCAGACCTTCTCGACCTATGGCGGCGCCCGTCGCGGCACTCCGGTCACCTCGTCTCTCAGGGTCGATAGTCAGCCGATCCGGCAACGCTGCAACATCACCGAGGCCAATGCGCTCTTGTGTTTCGATGACAGCCTGCTCGACGAGGCATTTCTCAGGCAGGCGGCGGATGATGCGCTGGTGGTGGTCAATTCGGCCCGCTCGCGCGAGTCCCTGCCGCAACTCGGCAATCGCCGGATTTTCGCGGTTGACGGCAAGGCGATCGCGCGGCGCAACAACATGGGCAAGGTGGTGAACTCGGCCCTTCTCGGTGCGCTCGCCGCGGTGCTGGGCCAGCCCGATATCGAAACGCTCTGCCAGACCATCGAGGCCACCGCTCCAGCCAAAAAGAGCGAAAATGTCGCCGCCTGCCGCGAGGCTTACGACCTGCTCGCCCAATCCGCCCAGATCGCCGAGGAGGCCTGATCCATGAACAAACAGCTTTCCCCGCTCTGGACCCATCTGACCAGCGAAAGCCGGAAAACCGGCACATGGCGCAGCGCCCTGCCGAATTACCAGAACCAGCCCTCGCCCTGCCTCGGCGCTTGCCCGGTCAACGGGCGCATCGCCGAATGGATCAAGCAGGTCAAGGACGGCGATCATTATGGCGCCTTTGTCACCTTGGCCGACAACAACCCGTTCCCGGCCATCGCCGGACGGATCTGCCATCACCCCTGCGAAACCGCCTGCAATCGCCGTGATCTGGATGAAACCGTCGGCATTTGCAGCCTCGAGCGTTTCGTCGGCGACAAGGCGCTTGCCGAGGGCTGGCAATTCCCGCCCGCATCATCGCAATCGGACCTGTCGGTCGCAGTGATCGGCGGCGGCCCCGCCGGATTGTCGGCGGCCTATCAGCTGCGACGCTACGGCATTCAGGTCTCGCTTTATGAAACCAAGGATCAGCTCGGCGGTCTGATGCGCTATGGCATTCCGTCCTACCGTCTCAGCCGCGCCATACTCGACGGCGAGATCGACCGCATCACCGCCATGGGAATCGATCTGCATCTCGGCGCGGAAGTGATCGACGCTGCGGCCCTGACAAAGCTGCGTAATACCCATGACGCAGTGTTCCTGGCAACCGGCGCGAGCCTGCCCAAGCCCCTGCCCGGCCTCGACTATACCCAACCCTGGGTGATCGACAGCGCCGCATTCCTCGCCGCCCCCAAGGAAGATCAGGCCGCCCGCACCGGCACCCATGTCGTCGTGATCGGTGGCGGCAGCGCCGGGCTCGATGTCGCCCGCTCGGCCCGCCGTCTTGGCCGAGAGGTGACGGTGCTTACGCTCGAGCCGGAAGGCAGGCTGCCCGCGCAACAGGTCGAAATCGACGAGGCCATCGAGGAAGGCATCGCTTTCGTCTCCGGCGCGATGATGCAGTCCGCCGAAGCCGAGGGCGCGGGCGTGACACTGCGCTGTATCCGTGTCGATTTCACACCCGGCCAGAGCCCCGGCAGTTTCAGCGTCACCCCAGTGGCCGGCAGCGAATTCGAGATCTCGGCAAATACCATCATTCCCGCCATCGGCCAGGACGCCGATCTTACGCGCTGGCAGGCGGTCCTACCCGCGCAAGGCCCGGTGATCGGTGTCGACGGCAGTTGGCAGACCGGCGCCGACGCGGTCTATGCCGGCGGTGACGTCGCCAGCATGAGCCGTTTCGTGACAGAAGCTGTCGGCATGGCCAAGGAAGCCGCTCACGCCTTGGCCGCCCGACTTCTGCCGGATGCCTCCCTGCGCGCGGCGCCGGCGGCGCCCGAGGTCGGCTATGACCGGATCAACACCGCCTATCAGGATGATCACGCCCGCCTGACCCAAACCACAACCGACGTCGAAACCCGGCTCAAGAGCTTTGACGAGGTGCAGCAGCCGCTTTCCCCGAATGATGCCCAATCCGAAGCCGCGCGTTGTTTCAGCTGCGGCACCTGCATCTATTGCGACAACTGCTATTTCTATTGCCCGGACATGGCGATCACCAAGGTCGAGGGCGGCTATCTCGTCGATCCCGATTTCTGCAAGGGCTGCGGCCTCTGCGTGGCGGAATGCCCGACCGGCTCGATCCACATGAAAGAGGACACGACAAAATGAATGCCCCGGCTTTCAACGACACCATGCAGCTGCTCAACGGCAACCACGCGGTGGCCTGGGGCGTGCGCCTCGCCGCGCCCGATGTCGCGCCGCTCTATCCCATCACGCCACAGACGCCGATCCTGGAAAAGCTGATCGACTTTCAGAGCAGCAATCTGTTTGATGCCGAACTGCTGACCCCGGAATCCGAACATTCCGCCATGGCCGCTGCCATCGCGGCTTCGGCCACCGGCGCGCGGGTGTTCACCGCGACATCCTCGCAGGGCCTGCTCCTGATGCACGAATTGCTGCATTTCGCCGCCGGTGCGCGCACCCCGATCGTGATGTTCAACGTCAACCGCACCCCGGCCTCGCCCTGGGGCTTCTGGCCCGATCAGATCGACAGCCTGTCCCAGCGCGACACCGGCTGGATCCAGCTCTACAGTGAAAACCCTCAGGATTCGCTCGATACGGTGATCCAGGCATTTCGCATCTCCGAGGCGGTCAACCTGCCAGTCATGGTCAATCACGACGCTTTTTATGTCTCCCATTCGGTCGAGCCTGTCAGCCTGCCGTCCGCCGAGGCCGTGGCCAGCTACCTGCCGCGCACCAAGCGCGAGATCCAGCTCGGCGATGCCTCGGGCCGCTCGCTCGGTGCACCCATTGATCAGGCCGCCTGGAACCTCACCAGGCGCGAAATGGCCGGCGCCATGGGACGGGTCGAAGCGGTGACCGAGCAGGCTGGTCGCGACTGGTCCGACATGACCGGCCGTCAGACCGCGCCGCTCGAATTCTACCGCGCCGAAGATGCAGAAATGCTGTTTGTCACCATGGGCAGCATGTGCGGAACCGTGCGTGGCGCGGTCGACCGCTTGCGCGACAGCGGCATCGCCGCCGGATTGCTGAAGGTGCGGCTGTTCCGCCCCCTTCCCATCGCCGCCCTGCGCGCGGCGCTGGCGGCTGTGCCCTGTGCCCTCGTTCTCGACCGGAACTATTCGCCCGGCATGGGCGGTGTGCTGCATCAGGAACTTCAAGCCGCCCTCTTTGGCGTGGCAAGCCCGCCAAGGCTGCACGGGTTTCTGGCCGGCGTCGGCGGCGTCAACGTGCCGGTCGAAACCATCGAGAAACTAGCGCACGACTACCGCGAAGCGGCGCAAACAATGCAACCGATCTGGGTGGAGTAAGCGCAATGGAAATGATCGACTACAAAGACGAAGGCCAGTTCTGTTCCGGCCATGTCGCCTGCGCCGGCTGCGTCGAGGCGCTGGCCATGCGGGTAATCCTCAATGAGGTGGGCCCGGACGCTGTCGGCGTGGTCGCGCCATCCTGTTCGGCGGTCATCCTCGGCGGCCACCCGATGAGCGCGGCCAAGATTCCGGTGCTGCATGGCACCCTGGAATCCGCCGCCGCCTCGGCCAGCGGAATCAAGCGCGCCCTGATGGCGCAAGGGCGCGACGACACCACGGTTCTCTGCCTCGCTGGCGATGGCGGCACCTATGACATCGGCCTGCAAGCCCTGTCCTCGGCGGCCGAACGCAACGAAGACATCCTCTACATCTGCTTCGACAACGAAGGCTACATGAACACCGGTGGTCAGAAGAGCTCCTCGACCCCCAGCAAGGCGGTGACCGGCAGCACGCCGCTGGGCAAGACCACCCGCAAGAAGAACATGATCGAGATCCTGGCGGCGCACCGCATCCCCTATATCGCCACCACCAGCCCCTCACATCTGAGCGACATGGCCGCCAAGATCAGGAAGGCCAAAACCATCCGCGGCACCAAGGTGATCTTCGTTCTGATCCCCTGCCTGCCCGGCTGGGGCGTGGCCGACAATGCCGCGGTCAAGACCGCGCGCCTCGGCGTTGAATCGGGCGTCTTTCCGCTGTTCGAGGTCGAGGACGGCGTGACCTATTCCATGACCGTGGACCAGAAGACCCGACCGATCGACAGCTATCTCGCGCAACAGAAACGCTATCGGTCGCTGGATGAGGATGGCCGGGCAGAATTGCAGGCCGAAGTCGATGACACCTGGGCGCGCCTGATCGCGAAAGCCGACACTGAACAGCCTGCCTAGAGAACGCCGCGCGCCAAAGCCGTCGAGCGCGGCGGCAGATCAGCCTGCCGTCGGCACATCCTGGGCCGGCGCATCCGCCGCCAGCTCCTTGTTCCGGGCCTTCTTGTTCCTGGCTTTCTCGCGGCGCTCCACCTGTTTCAGCAAGGTCTGGATGGTGATTGAGCTATAGGTCGAGCGCGCGATATCGTTGATTTCGTTGGAAACGTCGAACAATACCCATTCCTCATCGGTCGCTTTCGATGGATCGGCCAGCTTGCAACTGGTCGACGTATCCTCGAACAGGCTGATGATCTCGTCGAGGTTCAGGCGTTTGGCATTGCCGGTAAAGCTGTATCCGCCCCCGACCCCGCGCACCGACTGAACCAGCCCGGCCCGCCCCAGCGTCATCAGCACCTTGGCCAGGTGATGGGCCGAAACCCGGTATTTCGCGCCGATTTCCGCGGCGGAGATCTGGGAGTCCGGATTGGACGCCAGTTCGATCAAGGCGTAGATCGCAAGACGGCTGGATTGCTGCATGTTGACTACCTTACATCCGTGGCGAATACCGGGACGCCATTACCCGTCATCAAGTTTCTTCTCAAGCTGTATGAAAGGACCGGCCATCATGCCCTCACCGCGGAAGAACGACATGTGCAACGTATTTTGACGCCGCACCATGGTGCGGACCTTCCGGATGCCGACCTGGCGGAACTCATCGCACATCGCCTTGAACAGGGCTTCGCCAATGCCCTGCTGGCGACGATCCGGATCGACCGAAATCGCAAAAATCCAGCCGCAGGGCTCCGAGCCGAACTCCCATCCTCGGACCTCTCCCACGATCAGACCAAGCAGCCCGGCCGTGCCGTCATCCTCGGGCGCTTCCGCGACCAGAAAGAACCGCTGATCGACCCGACGCGCGGCATAGCGCTCAAAGATATCCTGCCAATAGTCGTGCTTCGGCTTGCTGGTGATGCGCGCGTCGAGATCGACGACACGTTCCAGATGGTCAAGCGTCGCCCTGCGGATCCGCATTGTTTTTTCCGGCAACAATTCGTTAGGCGTGTCAGTCATTCAGGCCCCCATCGGTCCGAGGATTTTGCGAAGCGACAACAATAGGATGAACCCGATGAGCCATGCAACGGTCTGAATGCACAGTTCGCATCAATCGTGTCATCCGCACCCTGCCATTTTTGTCAAATGCCCAAATTTCCTGTATCCGATGCTCTTAATAGGTATTATAGTACTTAATTATTGATTTGCCAAGCCGCACGATAGAAAGGCCGGAGACATGAAGCGAATAGTCAGCCTGAAACTCAATGGCCGGACCGTTGAGGATGTCATCCCCGACAATCTTCTGCTGATGGACTACCTGCGGGACAAACACGCGCTGACCAGTGTGAAAAAGGGCTGCGATGGCGGCGAATGCGGCGCCTGCACCGTTCTGGTGGATGGTCGCCCGCGCCTGGCCTGCATCACCCTCGCCGCCAGCTGCGCCGATGCCGAGATCGAGACCGTCGAGTCGCAAGCCAAGAACGGGGTTCTCTCGCCGCTTCAGCGTGCCTTTCACGAAAATCTCGGCACCCAATGCGGCTTTTGCACGCCGGGCATGATCATGGCCGCCGAAGGCCTGTTGCGCGACAATCCAGACCCCGACGAGGCCGAGATCAAGACCGCCCTGGGCGGCAACCTGTGCCGCTGCACCGGTTATGTGAAAATCATCAAATCCGTGCAGATCGCCGCAGCGGAGAGCAGACAATGAAGCCCAAGAAAAAGAACTCCATTGTCGGCAGCCCCGTCCCCCTTGTCGACGGAATCGAGAAAGTCACCGGCAAGGCGCTCTACACCGCTGATCTCGACAGCCGCGGCGCGCTGGTCGGGCGAATCCTGCGCGCACCCGTAAGCCATGGCCGCATCCTGCGGGTGGATACCTCCAAGGCCGAGGAATTGGCCGGCGTCGTTGCCGTGATGACCGGCCAGGACTGCGACAAGACCTATGGCGTGATCCCGATCGCGATGAACGAATACCCGATGGCACGCGACAGGATTCGCTATCGCGGCGAGCCGGTGGCGGCGGTCGCCGCGATCGACGCCGAAACCGCCGCGCGCGCCCTCGACCTGATCGAACTCGAGATCGAAGAGCTGCCCGCCTGCTACACCCCCGCCGAATCCCGCGCGCCCAACGCACAGCTGCTGCATGATGACAAACCCGGCAATCTCGAACGCGAGGTGCATCATACCTTCGGCGACATCGCCGAGGGCTTCGCCAGCGCCGACCTGGTGCGCGAGGAAACCTTCAACTGCGCCGAGATCAACCACGCACAGATGGAGCCTCACGCCGCGCTTGCAGAATTCGATCCCGAGCGCGACCGGCTGACCCTGCACTCGGTGACGCAGGTGCCGTTCTACGTCCACCTGATGCTGGCACGTTGCCTTGACATGGACAGCTCGCGCATCCGCGTGGTCAAACCCTTCGTCGGCGGCGGCTTCGGCGCACGCACCGAAACCCTGAATTTCGAGATCATCGCGGCTTTGATGGCACGCAGGGTCGGCGGCAAGGTGATGATGCATCTCACCCGCGAGGAAACCTTCCTCACCCATCGCGGCCGCCCCAACACCCAGGTCAAGCTCAAGCTCGGCATGACCCGCGCGGGCAAGATCACCGGTGTCGAATGCGAAGTGGTGATGAGCGGCGGCGCCTATGCCGGCTATGGCATCGTCACGATCCTCTATGTCGGGGCGCTGCTGCAAGGCCTCTACGACATCACCAACATCAAATACGATGGTTATCGCGTCTATACCAACCAACCGCCCTGCGGCGCGATGCGCGGGCATGGCACCGTGGATGTGCGCCATTCCTTTGAATGCCTGCTCGACCGAATGGCCCGCGAGCTGGGCCTCGATCCCTTCGCGGTGCGCCGGGCCAACATGCTCGAAGCCCCGATGTTCACCGCCAATGGCCTGATGGTAAACTCCTACGGCCTCGGCGAATGCCTCGACAAGGTCGAAACGGCCAGCAAATGGGCCGAACGCAAAGGCAAGCTGCCCAAGGGGCGCGGCCTCGGCATGGCCTGTTCGCATTACGTCTCCGGCGCCGCCAAGCCGGTACACTGGACCGGCGAGCCGCATGCCGTGGTCTCGATGAAGCTGGATTTCGATGGCAGCGTCACGGTGCTGACCGGCGCGTCGGATATCGGCCAGGGCTCGACCACCATCGTCGCGCTGGCCGCCGCCGAAGTGATGAGCATCGATCTCGGCCGTGTCCGCGTCGTGACCAATGACAGCGTGATCACACCCAAGGACAACGGCTCCTATTCCAGCCGCGTCACCTTCATGGTCGGCAATGCCGCCATCGAGGCCGCCAAAGCCTTGCGCGAAAAGCTGGTCGCGGCGGCTGCCGAGCTTCTTGATGCCGCGCCCGAAGACGTGGAATGCGAGGGCGAGACCTTCTTCGTCAAGGGCAGCTCGCAATCCGAACTGCCGTTTCAGGAGGTCGCCATCGCCGCCCTCGCCAAAGAGGGCACCATCACAGTCAAGGGCACATTCTCCACGCCCATCGAGGCCCAGGGCGGCAAACATCGCGGCGGCGCGGTCGGCTCGACCATGGGCTTTTCCTACGCCGCCCAGGTGGTCGAGGTCAGCGTCGATGACGCCACCGGCCAGATTACCGTCGAACAGGTCTGGGCCGCGCTCGATTGCGGCTATGCGATCAATCCGCTGGCCGTGGAGGGCCAGATTGAAGGCTCTGTCTGGATGGGGATGGGCCAGGGTCTCTGCGAAGAAACTCATTATATCAATGGTTTGCCTGCCCATTCTAATCTGACGGATTATCGCTTTCCGACAATCGTGGAATCGCCGCCGATCGACGTTCAGATCGTCGAAAGCATCGATCCTTTGGGGCCGTTCGGCGCCAAGGAGGCCGGCGAAGGTGCGCTGTCGGGCTTTCCGCCCGCATTGGTCAACGCCGTCGCCGACGCCGTCGGCATGGACGTGAATTTCCTGCCCGTTACCCCCGATCGAGTGCTCGAAGCCCTGATCAAGTTCCGCCGCGCCAAGAACCGCGCCAAGAAACAGGAGGCCGTCACATGACCGAGGCCCTGCCCCAGTTCCAATATGTCGCGCCCGATTCCGTGGCCGAGGCGATCAAGGCGTTGCAGGCCGATCCAACTGCCGTACTCTGCGCCGGGGGCACCGATCTCGTGGTGCGGCTGCGCAAGGGGCTCTCTGAGGCCGCAACCGTGATCCAATTGGGCAAGATCGAAGCCCTCAACACCATCGCAGACACCGAAACCGGCCTGCGCATCGGCGCCGGGGTAACGCTGGCCGAAATCGCTCGCGACGCCACCATCGCCAAACTCTATCCCGCCATCGCCAAGGCCGCCCAGCGCGTCGC
>CBDUGF010000034.1:0-29740 GCA_965366835.1 uncultured Rhodobacterales bacterium | reverse complement strand
ACAGCGCCAGAGAGAAATACCTCTCACCCAGGCTGTCGCCCACCAGCACGTCAATGTCGCGGGTTTCGCGGATTGCCAGATCGTCGTCGAAAATCTCGCTGCGTCGGGACGAACGCAAACCGGCCTCGGCGATCTGCTTGGCAACCGTATCGAACCGCTGCGGTGCGCGGGGAACGTAGATGAACAGCGGCGTCGCGCCTTCCCCGGACAGGATTTTGCAGATCGTATCGATGAAAAGCGCATCCTCGGCCTCGACCACCGAGGCCAGCGTGATCACCCGGCGCCCCTGCGCCAGAGTTGTCCGTGCTGCGCGCGCAGCCGCAAGCTGATGCTCGGGGATCGGTTGTTCGAACCGCATCTCGCCAGTGACCGCGATGTTGGCCTGGCCCAGGGCGCGAAACCGCTCGGCCTGAAGCGCCGATTTCACCATCACCCCGGCGAATCCGGGCACCAGATCGGCCGGCGACAGAAACCGCGCCCGATCGCGCTCGAAGCTTTTGACCGGATACTGCCCGTTGCAGAGATAGAGCGGCACCCTTGCGCGCCGCGCCGCCATGATCATGCCGGGCCAGAATTCGACCTCCATGACCAGCCCGAACCGCGGCTGGAAAGCGCGAAAGAACCGGCGAAAGGCCAGCCCGTAATCGAACGGCACGAAGCTGGCCACCAGCCGCCCCGAAGCGATCTCGGCGGCGAAAACCCTCTCGGCTTCGCTCAGGCCGGCAGGTGTGAAATGGGTGGTGACCACATGTTCGCCCCGGTCGAGAAATGCGCGGATCAACGGAACCGCCGAGCGCAGCTCGCCGATCGAGACCGCATGGATCCAGATGTGCGGTACAGCTTGCCTCGCATGAATGCCAAACCGCTGCGCAAGGCGTTGCCGGTACAGAGGTTCGCGCCGCCCGCGCCAGAGCAGATAGCCGAGCAGCACCGGCATCAGCAGGAACCAGGCCAGCCGCCAAAGCACAAGGAAGAGGCGCAGTTTGACGGGCGCCAGCCAGAGAGGGAGGGTGGAATCAGCCAAGGGTGCTGCCTGCATGAAGCGTTGCGCGTTTGAGCCAGCAATAACTCGAACGCTTTATAGAAGTCCCAGCAGCTTGTGGCACAATTGATCCAGCCGGTCCATATGCGCCTCGACCAGAGCAGTGGCGCGCGCGGTCTGTTCGGGCAAAGCCGGATCGCAAAGCGCCGCGGCCAGCGCCTCCGGCGTATCGGTCAGCCGGGCGGCCCGGGCCACGGCCAATTCTGCGTAATCGGCGGCGAAATTGCCGGTGCGGGGGCCATGCAGGATGGCGCAGCCGAGCCGCGCGGCCTCCCAGGGATTGTGGCCTTCGACGTCATTCATCGTGCCGCCGATGAAAGCGGCGGGTGCGAGGCGATAGAACAGGCCCATCTCGCCGAAGCTGTCGGCCAGGTAAACCTGGGTTCCGGGCTCAATCGGGTCGCCGGTGCTGCGCCGGGCGGCGACAAACCCGGCCGCGCGAACCGCCGAGAGGATCTCGGGCGCGCGGTCGGGCAGGCGGGGGGCGAGAACAAGCATGGCATCTGGATCGGCTTTCAACCGTTCGGCATGGGCGGCGAGGGCGAGAGCTTCATCCGCCGCGTGGGTCGACGCCGCGAGCCAGAGAGATCGACCGCCGAGCGCATCTGTAATTGCCGCGCGGTCGTCCGGCTGATCCGCCAGCGGCGGAGCGATCGGTTTCAGCGAACCGTCGGCTTGCACCGGAGACGCGCCCAGGCTGGCGAGATGCTCGGCCGACTTGGCGTCTTGCGCAGATACCACGGCAAAGCGCGGCAGGATATCACGGTAGAGCGCCGCGCCGCGCTGGCGCCGGGCAAAGGCGGCGTCGTTGATCCGCGCATTGACAAGCGCCAGCGCAATTCCGGCCTGATCGGCACGATAGACGAGACCTGGCCAAAGCTCCTGTTCGGTCCAGATCGAGAGATCCGGGCGCCAATGCGACAGGAAGCGCCGCGCCGGGCCGGGCGCGTCCAGCGGGGCAAATTGATGGATCGTGCGCGGTGGCAGATTGCGCCCGAACACCTCTGCCGAGGCGCGCGTGCCGGAGGTAACGAGAAACCGCAGTTCGCGATCTTGTGCCTGCATCAGGGCGATCAGACCGCGCAAGGCCAGCACCTCGCCCAGTCCCACGGCATGCAGCCAGATCAGCCTCCCCTCCGGGCGCGGAGCCGATGGTTGCCCCAGCTTTTCCCGCCAACGGGTCGGATGCTCCTTGCCGCGTTTCAGCCGGCGCTTCAGGTGCCAGGGCAGAAGCGGCTGAAGCGCCCAGGTCAGCGCCAGCCAGCCACGCAGCGCCCAGCCGGGGTGTTGAGGCTCAGCCCGCATTTCGCTGCCGCCCATTCTTCCTCTGACTGAAAATATCCTGGGGGTCTGGGGGTGAAACCCCCAGGGCCTGCGTGGCCCGAACGCAAGCCAACCTGCGCGCGTAAGCGCCCCGATGGAACACCGTCCAAAACGGTGCCTCAGCCATGATCGTGAAATTCCTTTTGCAGGCTGCGCGACCAGAAGCCGGAATCGGCCAGCACCTCGACAAACCTCGCCGCGGCATTGCCCTCGCCGAAGGCCGCGTCGCGCGGGTGCCGCCGAGCCCATTCGCGGGTGAGAAAACCGGCGATGGCGGCAGCATCGGTGGCCTCGCAGAAGGTGATCGAGGCGCCGTCGGCGCGGTTGTTCTGGCGGGTGCCGATGTCGAGCGAGGGGATGCCGAGAAACGGCGCCTCGCGCACGCCGGCGCTGGAATTGCCGACAATGCAGGCGGCGTGTTTCATGGCCTCGGAAAAATGTGCAAACCGCATCGACGGAATGGCGCGAAAGCGGTCTTTCGGCAGCGCGCCGATCACCTGCAGGATCGCTTCAGAGCCGGGATCGTTGTTGGGCAGGATCACCACGAAGTTCTTCCCCGACGCGTCCAGCGCGCCAAAGAACGCCGCCGCCTGCGCGCCCATCGTGTCGGCCTCGGAGGTGACGGGATGGAAGGTGGCGATGGCGAAATCCTCGAACGGAATCGCGTAATGCGCGCGCACCGCTTCAATGCTCACGCCGGAGGGCCGGGAGTGAAAATCAAGCTCGGGCGAGCCGATGACGAAAATCGCGTCGGCCGGTTCGCCCAACGCCATGACCCGCTTTGCCGCCGCTTGGGAAGAGACGAAATGGCAATAGGCCAGCTTGGTGTTGCAATGCCGGAACAGCTCGTCGATCGTGCCCGACACCTCGCCGCCCTCGATATGGGCGCAGCGCACGTAGTTGGTGGCGCAGACCAGGGCGCAGGCCAGCGCCTCGACCCGGTCACCATGCACCACCACCAGATCGGGGCGGTGTTCTGCGACGAAATCGGAAAAGCCGAGCACGGTCTTGGCCAGCACCAGATCCTGCGGATCGCCGATGCGCTGATTGAGGAATTCATGCACCGTGACTCCGGGCGTGCGGTGCACCTCGATCTTGGTCAGGCCGTAACGGTTGAGCATGTGCATACCGGTGACGAAGATGCTCACCTCGTGGCCGGCATCGCGCGCGGCCAGCGCCAGCGGCTCGATCTTGCCGAAATCGGCGCGCGTTCCGGTAACGAAAAGGAGGCGTTTTTGCATGGGCGTCCCAGGTTGCGAAGTGGTTGATGGTATGGACAGAATGGCGGGCGATGTCTAGGTAGTCGCGGATTGCCATCTGAAAGGCGAAGCCCCATGGCGGATGATCGGACCGTGCTCTGCATGAAATGGGGAACGCTGTTTCCGCCCGACTATGTCAACGTGCTTTTCAATGCCTGCCGGGCGGCGATTTCGGGCCAATTCAGGTTCGTCTGTCTGACCGACGACGCCGAAGGATTTGCCGAGGGTATCGAGGCCATGCCGATCCCCGATATCGGCTTGAGCGCCGGGCAGTGGTATAGTTCCGGCGTCTGGCCCAAGCTGGCGCTTTACGGTGCCGAGTTGCATGGGCTGACCGGGCGGGCCCTGTTCATCGATCTCGACATGGTGGTGCTGCGCGGACTCGATGAGATGTTTGACAGCGACGCAGGGCTGATCGGGATTGACGTCGGCGAAGGCTGGCGGCCGGGCCGGGAAGGCTCAAAGCCTCCGGAACTGGGCACCGGGGTATTTGCCTTTGATATTGGCGGGCAAGCGCAGATTCTGGCCGCGTTTCAGGCCGATATGGCGGGCGCAATGGCCCGGTTTCGCAACGAGCAGGATTACGTCGCGGCCCATGCCGAGGGATTGGAATTCTGGCCCGAGGGCTGGGTGCTGAGCTTCAAGCGCTATCTGCGCCGCGCGATCGGGGTGGATTTGTTCCTGCCGCCGCTGGCTCCGCCGGACAGCGCCAGGATCATCGCTTTTCATGGCGATCCGCGCCCGATCGCGCTGGTTCCGGAGCGGGCAGGGTTCTGGGACAGGTTTCCGCATCTGGGTCATGGACAAGTTGGCTGGGTCAGGGACTATTGGCTGGAACATGGGGGGCGCATGCCGCCCTTCGACGACGTGTAGGGGGCAGGGGCATGGGATTATTGAGCGGGTTGAAGGAGCGGCTTCGAAGGTGGAAGCTGGCCGGGCGCGATCCGGCAGCGGTATTTTCGCGTTATTACCAATCCAACAAATGGGGCGATGCGGATTCGCGTTCGGGCAAGGGATCGAACCTCGAGGCCACGGCTGAACTGCGCAAGACCCTGCCGGGGTTTGTCGCCGATCTGGGGGTGAAAAGCTTTCTCGACCTGCCTTGTGGCGATTACTTCTGGATGGCGCGGACCGATCTGGGCGTAGAACGCTACACCGGCGGCGATATCGTTGCCGACCTGATCGAAGCCAACCGCGCGGCCCATGCCGGGCCGGGGGTGGATTTCGAAGTGATCGACCTGATCAAGGGGCCGGTGCCGAAACACGATCTGGTTTTCACCCGCGATTGCCTGGTGCATCTGAGCACCGCCCATGTGAAGGCGGCGTTGGCGAGTATCAAGGCCTCGGGCTCGACATGGCTGTTGACGACGACCTATCCCGGCACCGGGACGAACGAGGAGATTTCCACCGGCCAGTGGCGCTCGATTGATCTGCAAGCACCGCCGTTCAACCTGCCCGCACCGGCGAAACTGCTGGAAGAGGGCCAGGAGCATGTGAAAGGGCAATTGCCGGGCAAGATGCTGGGCCTGTGGCGGGTTGCGGATATTCCGCATTTCGAAGGGTCTGACAGATGAATGCCATCACGTATTTCTTTGTGCGCCGGGCATTGAGCAAGGCAAACCGGCAGCATCTGGCCCGGTTCCCGCAGGTTGCCTGCTATTCCTTCGACTTGATCACCACTTTTATCCACCTGGAAGGCCAGTATGAACGCGAGCAATTGGCGCTGTTGTCAAAGAGCGTTTTTCCAGACCTGCCGAAATCATCGGCCTGCCTGGATGTGGGGGCCAACATCGGCAATCACAGCCTGCATTTCTCGACGCATTTCGAACGGGTCATTTCGTTTGAGCCGCACCCGCGCAACTATGCCCTGCTGGCGGTCAACGCGGGTTTGTCGGATGGGATCACGCCTTTGAACCTCGGCGCCTCCTCGGAGGCGGGGACGGTTGAAATAACCGAGGACAGGATGAACCTGGCGGCTTCCTCGATCGAACGCTCCGACGGGCGGGATGGCAAGACGGTCAGTTTCGATCTGGTTCGCATCGACGATGTGCCCGAGGTGCGCGGATGCGAGGCGATCTCGTTTGTCAAATTCGATATCGAGGGTCACGAGGCCGAAGCGATCAAGGGCGCGCGCGAGACCATAGCGCGGCACCGGCCGATCGTCATGCTGGAAGTGCTGTCCGACGAGATTGCGAACGGAACATCGGCCTCGATCGAGGCGCTCAGGGAGCTGGGTTACAGTCATTTCCACGAACCCGTCGAGGCCGGGTTGATCGGGCGGCTTCCGGGGGCGCTGCGCAAACCCGCGCGCAGTCTCCATGCGCTTTTTACCGGGCGGCGGCCGAACAAGGCAGGCAAGCTGGTGCCGGTGGAACGGCTGCAGCAGCGCAACTACCTCATGGTTCTGTGCAGTATCGAAACGCCGGCTTACGGTTAGCGACGCGTCGCTGTCGAGGCGTCAGTCCAGATCTGACCAGGTGAGTTGCCGGTTGCGTTTCACCGCCGTCTTGAGGGTCTTGCCCACCACCTTGTCGAACTCATAGCCCGGTATCTCGCCCGAGCCGGGGCGACGCGCCCAGATGTCCTCTTCGCGGATGACATGGCCCGCCGGCAGATCGGCATCGGCGACGACCGAGGCGCGGGCGAAGCGATAGACGTCTTCTTCCGGGCCGGTGCGCTTCTTGTCGTTGTTGGCGGCGATCCAGATTTCGCGCGAGCGGTCGATCAGCAGGCGCAGCTCGGCCGGATCCATCGAGCAGGAAATGTCCGGCCCCTTGCGATAGCGCGTGTCGGTGTAATGCCGCTCGAGGATGGAAGCGCCAAGAGCCACCGAGGCCAGCGCCATTTCCGGGCCGATGGAATGGTCGGAGAAGCCGACGACGGCGTTCGGGAAGGCCTGGCGCAGCTCGGTCACGCCCTTGAGCGAGACGATTTCGGCCGGGGAGGGATAGAGATTGGTGCATTCCAGCAGCGCATACTCGATCCCGGCATCTTCGAGGATACGAACGCTGGCGCGCATCGTCTCGATGGTCTGCATTCCGGTCGACATGATCACCGGCTTGCCCTTCCTGGCGATATGGCGGATCAGCGGCAGGTTGTCGGCCTCGCCCGAGCCGATCTTGTAAGCGGGAACGTCGAGGGTTTCGAGAAAATCGGCGGCGGCGCGCGAGAACGGCGTGGAAATCCAGATCAGGCCGAGGCTTTCCGAATAGCGCTTCAGCTCGGTCTCGTCCTCGAGGCTCAGTGCGCATTGCTGCATCACTTCCCAGATCGAAACGTCGGCATTGGGCGGGAAGATCTGCTTGGCCTCATCGGTCATCTCGTCTTCGACGATATGGGTCTGATGCTTGACCATCTCGCAGCCCGAGGCGGCGGCGAGGCGCACCATTTCCTTGGCCACGCCGAGGTCGCCACCGTGGTTGATGCCGATCTCGGCGATGACAAGCGGGGGATGGGCGGGGCCGATGTCGCGGTGGGCGATCTTCATGTCTCACTCTCCTGAGCTTGCGGGATGTCTTTCCAGCGATTGTGGATCCAGAACCACTGGCCCATATGCGCGCGCACCTGGGCTTCCAGTGAATCGTTGAGCGCCTGGGTCATCTCTTCCGGTGTGGAATGCGCAATCGGCGCTTCGAGCACGGCGCGGAAGCTGAGCCCGTCGGGCTGGCGAATGCCATAGCAGGGGATCATCGTCGCGTCATACTTGAGCGCCAGCTCGGCAAAGCTGAGCGCGGTATAGGCGGTGTGGCCGAAGAACTTCAGTGCGACGCCATTGTTGAGGCGCTGGTCGATCAGCACCGCCAGCGTGCCGCCGTCTTTCAGGAAGCGCATCATCTCGGCCATGCCGCGGCGGCCACGGGAAAACAGCGGGGTGCCGACCTTCGAGATAGTTTCGACGTAGATCTCGTTGAACTGGGGGATGTTCATCGGGCGATAGATGCCGCCCACCGAAAAGCCGCGCGCGATCACACCGGCACGGACCACATCGTAATTGCCGAAATGACCGGAGACGAGGATCGACGGGCGGCCGTCGGCGCGGGCCTGTTCCAGGGCGGCCAGGCCGGGGCCTTCAAGCGGGGTCGCGCGCGCGATTTCGTTGAAGTCATCGGGCGAGAACAGCTCGGCCAGGGTGCGGCCGAAATTGTCGGGCACGGCGCGCGCGATGGTCGCGATTTCGGCCTCGGGGGTTTCGGGCGCGACCAGGCGGATATTGGCGGCGATCCGTTTGCGCCAGCCGATCAGCGGTGCCACCAGGCGCGACAGAACCCAGCCCGAAAATGGCACACGCTTGTCATAGGGCAGTCGGTGCATGATCCAGAGCACGGCCCTGATCAACGCGAATTGCAGGCGGTCTTTCAGGCCGCGGGGCTGGGCGGAGTCGGTGCTCATGGAGCGGTATATCGCGCAAAACACCAGCTTGGGAAAGGGGGGAAAGAGCCGGGCGGGGCCGTGTTGTGCCGCCATGGCGTTTGCCGGCGGGCGGCTTGCGCATGGCTCAGTTGGCGAGCTTCACCTTGATCGGCTCGCCGGACCAGCCCGCGACCGAGCAGCGGGCGCGGATAAAGATCTCGCGGGTGCCGTCGGGAAGCATCAGATTGACCAGCGATCGCGTGAAGGGCTGTTCGTCGACATGCGGGTGCATCAGCTCGCGATACCCGATCTTCTTGCCATTGGCATCATGCACGTCCCAGCCATCGGCATAGTGATCCCAGCCGGTATCGGGGTGCTTCAGGGTGACGTCGATGCGCCAGCCCATGCCGTTGCGTTCCGCCGTGGCCTTGAGAATCTCCGGGAAGTCGGCACGCAGAGGTGCAGCGACCGCCAGAGCAAGCAGCCCGCCAAGAGCAAGGAAGAGGAAAGGTTTCGTCGACATGGGCTGTCTATATCAAAAGATCGGGTTGACGCGTAACTCAACTCTTCGTGCAGTGTCGTGAACTGAGGCAATTGCGCACCATACAAACAACGCGGCTTGCGCTTTTCCGACAATTGGTTATATTTTCTTACCAATCATCAGGAGTCCCCCATGGAGATGCCCAAACCCGATCCCGGCGTTCTGGCGCGCAAGCCGCTGCTTGTGGAGCGCCTGTTGCAGGTATTGCCCGCCAGCGCGGTGATCCATGATATCGCCGAGACACGCGCCTATGAATGCGATGCGCTGACCGCTTATCGCTGCCCGCCGATGGTGGCGGTGCTGCCGACCAGCACGCAGGAAGTCTCTGACGTCTTGCGCATCTGTCACCAGATGGGCGTGCCGGTGGTGCCGCGCGGGGCGGGCACGTCGCTGGCGGGCGGGGCATTGCCGACGGCGGATTGCGTGATTCTGGGCGTGGCGCGGATGAATGAGGTGCTTGAGGTCGATTACGACAACCGCTTCATTCGGGTTCAGAGCGGGCGCACAAACCTGAGCGTTTCGGGCGCGGTGGAGGAGGACGATTTCTTCTATGCGCCCGACCCGTCGAGCCAGCTGGCCTGTGCCATTGCCGGCAATATCGCGATGAATTCCGGCGGCGCGCATTGCCTGAAATACGGGGTGACGACCAACAACCTGCTGGGGGTGACCATGGTGATGATGGATGGTGAGGTGGTCGAGATCGGCGGCGCGCATCTGGATGCGGCGCATTACGATCTGCTCGGCCTGATCTGCGGCTCGGAAGGGCAGCTGGGCGTTGTCACCGAGGCGACGCTGCGCATCCTGCGCAAACCGGAAGGCGCGCGGCCGGTGCTGATGGGCTTTGACAGCAACGAGGTGGCCGGGACTTGCGTGTCGGACATCATCAAGGCCGGGGTTCTGCCAGTGGCGATCGAATTCATGGACCGTCCCTGCATTCGCGCCACAGAAGCCTTTGCGCATGCGGGCTATCCCGATTGCGAGGCGCTGCTGATCGTCGAGGTCGAGGGCAGCGACGCCGAGATCGACGAGCAGCTTGGCATGATCCTTGAAATCGCCCGCAGGCATAACCCGGTCGAGTTGCGCGAAAGCGGCTCGGCCGAGGAAAGCGCCAAGATCTGGCTGGGCCGCAAGAGCGCCTTTGGCGCCATGGGGCAGATCAACGATTACATGTGCCTTGATGGCACCATCCCGGTGAGCCAGCTGCCTTATGTGCTGCGCCGGATCGGGGAGATGAGCCGCGAATACGGGCTCGATGTGGGCAATGTGTTTCACGCCGGCGATGGCAACATGCATCCGCTGATCCTGTTCGATGCCAACAAGCCCGGCGATCTGGAGCTGTGCGAGGCGTTCGGCGCCGATATCCTGCGGCTTTGTGTCGAGGTCGGCGGGTGTCTGACAGGCGAACATGGCGTGGGGATCGAAAAGCGCGACCTGATGGTGGATCAGTTCGCGCCCGAGGATATGGATATCCAGATGGCGGTGAAGGATGTGTTCGATCCGGCCTGGCTGCTCAATCCGGCCAAGGTGTTTCCGCTGAGCGCCTCGGCCAATCGGCGCGCGGCATGATCAACGCCGGGGGGCCAGCCCCCCGAACCCCCCGGGATATTTTCAGCAAGATGAACAACTTTTCAGCAAGATGAACAACATGGTGCCTGAGAGCGAAGAAGAACTTAGCGAGTTGATCGCCGGGGTGAAAGGTCCGCTGCGGATCATTGGCGGCGGCACCCGGCCGGTCGGTCATGTGGTGAGCGGCGAGACATTGTCGACGGCGGGGTTGAGCGGCATCGTGGATTATGAACCCGGCGCGCTGACCATCGTGGCGCGGGCCGGAACGCCGATGGCCGAGATCGAGGCGGCGCTGGCTGCGGAAGGCCAGCGGCTGCCATTCGAGCCGATGGATCATCGCGGGCTGTTGGGCAGCACGGGGGTGCCGACCATCGGCGGGGTTGTGGCCGCGAATGTCAGCGGGCCGAGGCGCATCGCCGTCGGGGCGTGCCGCGATTTCCTGCTCGGGGTGCGGTTTGTCGATGGCATGGGGCGGATCCTGAAAAGCGGCGGGCGGGTGATGAAGAATGTCACCGGCTATGATCTGGTCAAGCTGATGGCGGGCAGCCGCGGCACGCTGGGCGTGTTGAGCGAAGTCAGCTTCAAGGTCTTGCCCGAACCGCCGGCGCGCGCGGTTTTGCTGATCGAAGGGTTGAGCGATGCCGAGGCCGTGGCGGCGATGACGCAGGCGTTGGGATCGCCATTCGAGGTGACCGGGGCGGCGCATACGCCGAGTGGTGTCGATGGTGCGCCGGTGACGATGATCAGGATCGAGGGTTTTGCCGGGAGTGTGGACTATCGCGCCGGGCGATTGAAAGAGCTTCTGGCGCGGTTTGGTGACGCTATGGTGGAAACCGACCCGCAGCGCATTGCTGCGGGATGGCGATGGGTGCGCGATGTCGAGCCGTTTCACGGCAAGCCCGGCGATGTCTGGCGGTTTTCGGTGAAACCCACCGAGGCGCCCGAAATCGGCGCGGTGTTGCAGGAGATGGGCGCGCTGGGGCTGCTCTATGACTGGGGCGGCGGGCGCATCTGGGCGCTGACACCGCAGGGGCAGGACATGCGCCGCGCGGGGTTGGACGGGCATGCGACGCTGGTGCGCGCCAGCGACGAGACCCGGCAGGCATTGTCGGTTTTTCAGCCCGAGCCGCTGGCGCTCAAAAAGATTTCGCAAGGTTTGCGCGATAGGTTCGATCCCAGGGGGATTCTGAACCCCGGATTGATGGGATGACGCCATGACACTTGTGATTGCCTATATCGTTTTTGTTTTGCTGGGGCCGGTGATTTTCCTGGCCCTGATCCGCCCAAGGCCGACCGAGCGGCGGTTTGCCATCGGCTGTGCCTCGACGGTGATGTTGATGACCGCGGCCTGGCTGCTGCGGCAGGTGGGGAATGGCGCGGCGGAGATCACCATCGGATGGCTGGCCTGTGCCTGGCTCGGCTGGATCGTGACGATCGCGATGGTGGTGCAGGCGCTCGCGCTCAGGCGCGGCTTTGGGCGGCAGAGAAAATGGAGCGCGGCGATGGGGGCGGCGGCAACGGTTGTGCCGTGGTTCGGGCTGTCGCTGGCCATGACGGCGGCGGGATGATCGTGTTACGCAAGAGCGCAATCATCCGGCATGCTGAACGCCATATGTGCCGCAAATGCGGCCTCGGCTTTCCCGATGAAGTCATCAAACCCAACAAGCGAAACACGATCTAGATGCAGACCAATTTCAGCGCAGAGCAACTGAAAGACCCCGGTATCCAGCGGGCCAACGAGATCCTGCGCGCCTGTGTGCATTGCGGGTTCTGCACGGCGACCTGTCCGACCTACCAGATCCTGGGCGACGAGCTCGATAGTCCGCGCGGGCGGATTTACCAGATCAAGGACATGCTGGAGAACGAGCGGATCCCCGATCCGAAGACTGTGCTGCACATCGACCGTTGTCTGAGCTGTCTGGCCTGCATGACGACCTGCCCGTCGGGGGTGCATTACATGCATCTTGTCGATCACGCGCGGGCCTATATCGAGAACAACTACAAGCGGCCATTCACGGACCGGGCGCTGCGCTGGGTTCTGGCGCGCATCCTTCCCTATCCGGGGCGTTTCCGGCTGGCTCTGCTGGGGGCGAAGATCGGCAGGCCCTTTGCCTTTGCGATGCCCGACAAGCGCCTGAAGGCGATGTTGCGGATGGCGCCGAAGAGCATTCCGCCGGTGAGCCGCAATGACGATCCGCAGAGCTTCCCTGCCCAGGGTGCGCGCAGGATGCGCGTGGCGCTGATGACGGGCTGTGCGCAAAAGGCGCTGGATACCGACATCAATGACGCCACCATTCGGCTGCTGCGGCGGCTCGGCTGTGAGGTGGTGGTGGCCCGGGGGGCGGGCTGTTGCGGGGCGCTGACCCATCACATGGGCAAGGAGGGCGAAAGCCACGCCACGGCGGCGAAGAATATCGAGGCGTGGAGCGCTGAGATGGCGGGTGAGGGGCTGGATGCGATCGTGATCAACACCAGCGGGTGCGGCACTACGGTGAAGGACTATGGCCATATGTTCCGCAACGCGCCGCTGGCCGAGAAGGCGGCGAAAGTCTCGGCGATTGCCATGGACGTGAGCGAGATCCTGATGCAGCTCGACCTGCCGGAAGGCGATGCAAAGGGTCTCAAGGTGGCCTATCATTCGGCCTGTTCGCTGCAGCACGGCCAGCAGATCAAGACCCACCCCAAGACCCTGCTCAAAAGGGCCGGTTTCGAGGTGGTCGAGCCCGCCGACAGCCATCTGTGCTGCGGCTCGGCGGGCACCTATAACTTGATGCAGCCGGAGATTTCGGCTGAGCTGAAGGAGCGCAAGGTCAGGACGCTGATGGCGAAGGCGCCGGATGTGATCGCGGCGGGCAATATCGGCTGCATGGTGCAGATCGGATCGGGCATAGAGGTGCCGGTGGTGCATACCGTCGAGTTGCTGGATTGGGCCACGGGCGGGCCGGAGCCGCGCAAAATGACACCCAATCCTTAAGCCTTTGCCCTAATTTTGACAAAACTCGGCGATACTTGCCGAGATGAAGCTCTGCCCGGAGAGACCATGTTACGCCTGTTCCTGTTTGCCATTTTCACCACCTCCGCCGCGTTTGCCGAAGCCCAGGATGCGCAGCTGAAGCGGCTGGCGACAGGCGATGACAATCGCGGCTGGGAAGCGGTCGGGCGGCTCGATATCGATGGCAACCGGTTCTGCACCGGCGCGCTGATCGCGCCCAACCTGGTGCTGACGGCGGCGCATTGCCTGTTCGAGAAGGACAGCGGCGCGCGTATCAATCATGAGAAGATCGAGTTTCTGGCGGGTTGGCGCGACGGCCGGGCCTCGGCCTATCGCTGGGTCAAACGCGCGGTGGTGCACCCGGAGTATTCCTATTCGTCGCGGCTCGATGCGGCCCGGGTTGGCCATGATGTGGCCCTGCTGGAACTGCATCACCCGATCCGCAACACCCGTGTGGTGCCTTTCGAGACCGACAGCCAGCCGAGCGCGGGCGACAGGATCGGTATCGTGTCTTATGCGCTGAACCGGTCCGAGGCGCCCTCGATGCAGGAGGTGTGCCGGGTCAAGGCCTGGCAGATGGGCGTTCTGGTGATGACCTGTGATGTCGACTATGGCTCGTCGGGCGCACCGGTGTTCAGCTTCGACGACGCGGGCAAGGCGCGGATCGTATCGGTGGTCTCGGGCATGGCGGTTGTCGATGGCGAGCGCGTATCGCTGGGCACGCAGCTCGAAGAGCCGCTGGTCCTGCTGCGCGCCGAATTGGCGGCGGGCGAAGGCGTCTTTTCCAGCGCGGAGCGCCCGAAAACCAGACGATTGACGGTGGGCGCGCGCGGCGAAACCGGCGCAAAGTTCGTCAAGCCATGAGACGTCGCGCGACGATAGCCCTGGCCGCACTCGCCATTGGCCTGTCGGGGCAGGCCGTGGCCGAGAACAGCCGGCTCATTCCGCTCGAACAGCGCGATGCGCTGCTCGGCTGGGAGGCGGTGGGGCGCGTGGCGATCAAGGATGGCAGCTATTGCAGCGGCGTACTGATCGCGACCAACCTGGTGCTGACGGCGGCGCATTGCGTCTTTGATCCCAGGACGGGCGCCCGGCGGGATGCCGACAGCCTGACTTTTCATGCCGGGTGGGTCGATGGCGAGGCGATTGCCGAGCGCGCGGTTTCGGACATCGCGGCACATGGGCGCTATGATCCGGCCAGCGGGCTGAGCATTGAAAACATCCGCTACGATGCGGCGCTGCTGCGGCTCGATGCGGCGATTCCGGCGGCGGTGGCGGCGCCGTTTGCCTTGCATGGCCCGGCGCGCGGCGGGCAGCGCGTCAGCGTGGTGTCCTATGGCAAGGGGCGCGATTCAGCGCTCTCATGGCAGCGCGATTGCGGCTTGCTGGGGCGCCAGGGCGGCATCATGGCCTTTGATTGCGACGTGACTTTCGGATCGAGCGGCGCACCGGTTTTCGTGCGCGACGGGCAGCGCGCCCGTATCCTCACGCTGGTCTCGTCGGGCGGCTCGCGCGGCGGCAAGACCATCGCCTATGGCATGGAGCTGCCGCAGGTGGTGGCCGAACTGAAACGCACGCTCAGGGCGCAGGGGCCGGTGCGCCCCGCCACGAACCAGATCAAGCGCATCCAGGTGGGCGGCGAGAGCCGCGCGGGCGGGGCGAAATTTGTCAAGCCATGAGGGCTTGAAATCTCGAAAGAGCATTCCCAGATTTGCCGCATCGGGGCGCCTGACGGGCCCCGGTAAGCAACGGCCTGTCCCGAATGGGAAGGCAAAACCTTGTTATCGCTCAATGGAGGATGACCCATGCGTAACCTAGATTTTGCACCGCTCTACCGTGCCACTGTCGGCTTCGATCAGATTGCCGACATGTTCGACCGGGTTTTGTCCGGCGAAGTGGCCCAGACGACCTACCCCCCTTACAACATCGAAAAGACCGCTGACGATGCCTATCGCATCTCGATCGCCGTGGCCGGATTTTCCGAGTCCGACCTGTCGGTCGAGCTCAAGGATGGCGCGCTGATCGTATCGGCGAAGAAAGCCGAAGATGACGAGGAAGGCCGCACCTTCCTGCATCGTGGGATCGCGACCCGCGCTTTCGAGCGCCGCTTCCAGCTGGCCGATCATGTGCGCGTGACCGGCGCGGCCCATGCCGACGGCATGCTGCATATCGAGCTGGTGAAAGAGATCCCCGAGGCGCTGAAACCGCGCCGGATCGAGATCGCCAAGAGCGAGACGGCTGACAAGGACGTGGTCGACGCGAAGGCCGTCAACTAAGCGTTTCAGGTTTGCATTGAAGCGTGTGGATCGAAATGCGCGTTCGAGCGGTACGCGAGAGGCAGCGTATTTCGATTCCGCTCTAACCTGAAACGCTCTAAGGCGACTCTCCGTGCCGGACCTGGTCCGGAAGATCATCACACAAGACGCGGCCCCGGATTGATGTCCGGGGCCGCATTGCCTTTCGGCCCATGGCCTGCGGTTAACTTGCCTTATTGCGAAAGACTGGCCGCCAGCCGCATCAGGCGGATCGCTTCGGCGCGATAGCCGAACGGGTCATCGCCGTGAGAGGCGGTGGCAAGGGCGATGGCGTTGTCGTAGCTCCAGTCGCCGACAAAATCGCTGTCTTTCAGCAACTCGCCAAAGCCGGCAATGGCGGTGGCAAAGCGGATGTCGCCCGTGGTTTCGCCCATGCCCGGCAGGATCGGGGTTTCGATCAGCTGGCTGGTCGCGGCGCCGGGTTCCTTGTAGCGCAGCTTGAGAAAGCCGAGCTCGCCTGAGGGTTTGGCGGCGCCCTCGGTCGTGGTGGTGCCATAGCGCAGCGGATCGGTAAGCCGGGCGGGTGAACCCGTGGGCGTGATCTCGTAGATCGCGGTGACCGAATGACCCGCGCCGATATCGCCGGCATCGACCTTGTCGTTGTTGAAATCCTCGCGCTTGAGGGCGCGGGTTTCATAGCCGATCAACCGGTATTCGGAGACCTGCGCCGGGTTGAACTCGACCTGGATTTTCACATCGTTGGCGATCGGGAAAAGCGCGCCGGCAAATTGGTCGACCAGCACCTTCTGCGCTTCGCTGAGCGTGTCGATATAGCTCGCCTGGCCGTTGCCGTTCTGGGCCAGCGCCTGCATCGTGGCGTCATCGAGATTGCCGCGGCCAAAGCCCATCACAGACAGGTAGGTGCCGGATTCGCGCTTGTCGGCGATGTAATCCTTCAGGGCCTCGGGATCGGACAGGCCGACATTGAAATCGCCATCGGTGGCCAGGATCACGCGGGTGACCTCGCCCTCCTGGGCCATGGCTTCGGCAACGCTGTAGGCTTGTTGCAGCCCGGCCTGCCCGGCGGTGGAGCCGCCGGCGCGAAGATTGTCGAGCGCGGCGAGGATGGTGTTGCGGTCCGAAGCCGGGGTGGGAGCCAGAACCTGACCGGCACTGCCCGCATAGGTGACGATCGAGACCTGATCGGCTTCATTCAGGCGCGGCAGCATCAGCGCGAGGCTCTGTTTCAGGAGCGGCAGCTTGTTGGGCTGATCCATCGAGCCGGAAGTGTCGATCAGGAACACGAGATTGAGCGGTGGGCGGTTTTCGGTCGCGACCGCGCGGCCCTGGATGGCGATGTGGACCAGCTCGGTGCCCTGGTTCCAGGGTGTCGGCATCACCGTGACGGTGGGTTTGAACGGAGCTTCACCTGCGTCGGGCGCGGGATAGTCATAGGGGAAATAGTTGATCATCTCCTCGATGCGCACGGCGTCTCGCGGCGGCAGCTGACCGGCCATGATCGACGAACGCACAACCGCATAGGAGGCGGTATCGACGTCGATCGAGAAGGTCGAGACCGGGTCTTCGGCAGCGATCTTCAGCGGGTTCTGTTCGGCATCGGGGAAGGCTTCGGTGTTGGCTTCGGACCGGGGCGCCACCTGGTCGGTCGGGGCGGGAGCCGGAGCGATGGCGCCGGAGGGAAAGGCCTGCTGGGCGAAGTCATTGGAGACACTGCTCTGCGCACCTTGGGCGTTGCGCTCGCGCTGAAGTGTGGACTTCGGCTTTGACGCAAGCCGACCGGTTGCGGCGCCTTCGCCCTCGGGCGCCGCCGCTATTGCGGTATCGGCCGCGGGCGCGCTCTCCTGGGGTTGTTCGCGGATCAGCGGGGCGGGTTCCGGAGCGACGAGGGCATCGGCCTCCTCGGCATCGCTTCGGGCTTCCTTCTTGTCGGCGAGGGGTTCGGTCGTGGGTGTCGAGACCGGTTGGGTCGGACCGGTTCCTTCGCTTCTGCCGAACAGATCGGGCAGGGGCCGGTCGGTCATCTGCGGCAGCGCGACGACGAGGCCGAGCGCGACAAGGGCTGTGGTCGCGGTCAGGGCGCCGCGGGTGGTGAGATTGGCAAACATTCGGGTCACTCCTCTGAAAAGCCCCGTTGCGGGGCGTTCGGAAGTAGGACGCTTGCGGTTTGCGGATTCTTGGAAACGGGCGAAATTTTTCTGCGCCAATGCCAGATGCTCGGCCTTTTTCGCCGGATCGGGGGGCGGTGTGGCCTCGTTGAGAAGGCGTTTCAGGTCATCAAGATCGTCGGTCATGACTGATCCTCGCTCATGCGCAGGGCGCGCAGGTGTTTCTTGGCTTCGGAGATGCGCCAACTGATGGTGCCCTCGGAGACTCCGAGGATCTGTGCGGTCTCGGCATGGGTGCGCTCGTCGAGCACCAGCGCCAGCGTATCGCGCAGATCGTCGGGCAGGGCGCGCATCGTCTGCTCCAGCCAATCGGCAGCCTCGGCGGCGTCGTCATTCGCGGCGCGGCGGTTCTTCTCCCAATCGCCCCATCCATCAGCGTGGCGGGCATGGGTGGCGGCACGACGGCGGCGATCGTGCGCGGCGTTCACGGCCACCCGCCACAGCCATGTGGTGAATTTTGCGCTGCCGCGGAAGCCATCCAGTTTTGCCGGCAGCGCGGCGCAGATGTCCTGGGTCAAATCCTCCGCCTCGGCCCGCGCGCCGGTGAGCCGGAAGGCCAGCCGGAAAAGCCCGTCATAGTGACGCTCGACCAGCGACGAAAATGCGGCGGCATCGCCATTGGCGGCCGCGAATGCCAGGCTTTCATCGCTTGTTCCCATGCGCATCACAATTGGTATGACGCGCGCGAATGGTCAATCCTTGGCGCAACGAATGACTTTTTCCCGTTCATCTGCGTTTAAGCTTCGGCGCTTAAGGTCGGGCGGATGGATCGCGCGTCGATATCGGCCCGTCGGGGCCGTGAAAAGAAAGGAACATGCCGATGGATGGCGCACAGTATTTGGACAGCCGTTTCGAAGCTGTTTATGCCAGACGCGAGGACATCGCGCATGTGTTCTATGCCAAGCTATTCGAAGTCATGCCCGAGGTTCAGCCCTATCTGTTCCCGGATTTCGAGAAACAGAAGCGCATGTTCGCGATGATGGTGACAATGCTCGCCTGGAGCCTTTCGAGAAAGGAAGGCCTCGACGAATACGCCGTGCAGCTGAAGCAGGCACATAGCGCGTTCGGCGTATCGGACAATCAGTTTCTGGTTGGTGGCGCGGTGTTGAAGGCGGCGATAGAGGAGGTGGTGGGGGCGTCGATCTCCCTGCGCGATCGGATCGCGCTGAACCGGGCGACCGACAGGATGGTCGAAGCGATGTCGCGGCGCAGAGCAGCCTGAATCGGCCGGCATCCGGGAGGTCGTACCCCGGATGCCCCGATTTGCGCGGTCACGTCGGTCTCAAACCGACAGGCAGACGTATTTCAGCTCGCAGAATTCGTCGAGACCATAGTGGCTGCCTTCGCGGCCAAGCCCCGACTGCTTGACGCCGCCGAAGGGTGCAACCTCGGTCGAGATGATGCCTGTATTGACACCGACGATGCCATATTCCAGCGCCTCGGCGACCTTGTAGACCCGGGAAAGATCCTTGGCGTAGAAATAGCTGGCCAGGCCGAAGATCGTGTCGTTGGCCTTGGCGATCACTTCGTCCTCGTCCTCGAATTTGAACAGCGGCGCCATCGGGCCGAAGGTTTCGTCCTGCGCCACCTGCATGTCCTGGGTCACGCCCTTGACGATGGTGGGCTGAAAGAAGGTGCCGCCGAGATTGTGCTGGCTGCCGCCATAGACCACCTCGCCGCCTTTCGACACCGCATCGTCGATATGTTCGCGGACTTTTTCGACCGCCGCCTTATTGATCAGCGGGCCGAAGACGGTGTCTTCCTCGAGCCCGTCGCCGACCTTCATCGTGGCCAGGCGGGCCGCCAGTTTCTCGGCAAAGGCGTCATAGACACCGGATTGCACATAGATGCGGTTGGCGCAGACGCAGGTCTGGCCGTTGTTGCGGAACTTGCACATGATCGCGCCTTCGACGGCGGCGTCGAGATCGGCGTCGTCGAACACGATGAAGGGCGCGTTGCCGCCAAGCTCCATCGAGCATTTCAGCACCTGGTCGGCAGCCTGGCGCAAAAGGATTCGGCCGACTTCGGTGGAGCCGGTGAAGGTGAGCTTGCGAATGCTCGGGTTCTCGCAGAATTCCTTGCCGATCTCGGAGGACCGCGACGAGGTGACGACCGAGAGCACGCCTTCGGGGATGCCGGCGCGGCTGGCAAGCTCGCCCAGAACCAGCGCCGATAGCGGGGTTTCCTTGGCCGGGCGGGCAACCACGGCACAGCCGGCAGCCAGGGCGGGGCCGACCTTGCGGGTGATCATCGCGTTGGGAAAATTCCACGGCGTGATCGAGGCGACGACGCCGATCGGCTGCTTGATCACCATGATCCGTTTGTCGCGCTGATGACCGGGGATCATATCGCCATAGTTGCGCTTGGCCTCTTCGGCGAAGAACTCGATGAACGAGGCGCCATAGGCGATCTCGCCACGTGACTCGGCCAGCGGCTTGCCCATTTCGGCGGTGAGGATTTTGGCCAGATCTTCCTGATGCTGCATCATCAGATCGAACCAGCGGCGCAGCACGTTTGCGCGCTCCTTGCCGGTCCATTTGGCCCAGTCCTTCTGCGCCGCATCGGCCTTGGCAATCGCCTCGGCCACCTGGGCGCGGCTGAGATCGGCGACGTTGGCGATCACGTCGCCGCGGGCCGGATTGGTCACCGGAAAGGTGGCGCCGCCTGCGCCGTCGACCCATTTGCCAGCGACATAGGCCTTCTCGCACAGCAATGTGGGATCATCGAGAAGCGATTTGAGATCGGTGGTGGTATCAAGCATGGCGAACCTCCGCTTTGCTGGTGAATTGTCCTGAATTCTCTCGCCAAGGCAAACCACCCGGGGATAGGATTGTCTAGGGCCAGATCGGGAGAATGAGCATGGAACTGGACGATGCCTATGCCAATGCGGCCCATATTCCGGGGGCCGAGGCCTTTCCGGGGATGTGGCTCGATGCGGCGCGAAACTTTGCCCATGTGCAGGGCGCGGCGGATCGATTCCGGCCCGGGCTGCCCTATGGCAAGAGCGGGCGGGCGCGGTTTGACCTGGTGCTGCCCGAGGGGCGGCCGCGGGGGTTGGTGATCTTCGTGCATGGCGGCTACTGGCTGAAATTCGACCGCTCCTACTGGACCCATCTTGCGGCGGGGGCGCAGGCGCGGGGCTGGGCCGTGGTGTTGCCCTCCTATGATCTCTGTCCTGCGGTGCGGATTTCCGAGATCACCGATCAGATCACCAGTCTGGTGCAGGTCAGCGCGGCGATGATCGAGGGGCCGATCGTTCTGAGCGGGCATTCGGCGGGCGGGCATCTGGTGGCGCGGATTCTGGAGCGGGGGCGGCTCGACCCGGCGGTGGCGGCGCGGCTGCGAAAGGTGGTGCCGATATCGCCGGTGGCGGATTTGCGACCCCTGCTGAAGACGTCGATGGCGGCGGATTTGCGGCTGGACGCGGCCGAGGCGGAGGCGGAGAGCCCGGTCTTGATGCGCGACCGGCTGGAGGTGCCGGTGACCGTCTGGGTGGGGGCGAAGGAACGGCCAGCGTTCCTCGATCAGGCGCGCTGGCTGGCCGAAGCCTGGGACTGTGAGCGCGTGGTTGCCGAAGGGCGGCATCATTTCGATGTGATCGAGCCGCTGGAGATTGCCGACAGCGATCTGGTGGAAGCGCTGGTGGGGTGATCCGATCGGGTGCTGACGCACGCAGGGCTGTTTGCGTTCAGGCCACGCAGGCCCTGGGGGTTTTACCCCCAGACCCCCAGGATATTTCCGGTCAGAGGAAGCAGTCAGAGCGACGACCAGCAGGGCAGGGTGTCACCCTCTGCCGGGATGGCGGCGAAGACGGCGCGGGCGATGGCGCGGGCCATGACCGTGGCGGCGGCATGACCGAGCGTGAGCGTATCCGGGATCGGATTTTCGAGGGGGTGCGCGCCGGTTGCGGCGGCGAAGATCGCGTCGCCGTCCATTGGCGTATGCGAGGGGAAAAGCGCGCGGGCGAAGCCGTCATGGGCGGCGGTGGCGAGGCGGGTGCATTGCGCCTGGGTGAGCGCGGCGTCGGTGGCGACGATGCCGATGGTGGTGTTGGCGTGCTGGCTGAGCTTGGTGGGAGGGAGGTAGGGGGCGGGGAAGACGGCGGCAGGGCCGAGGCCGCCGAGCTCATCATTCATCTCGAAAGGGGCGGCCCAGAAATGCGGGCTGTCGCCGACTGTGGCGGCGCCAAGCGGATTGACCGCGACCAGGGCGCCGACGGTATGGCCCGAGGGCAGGACGATGGAGGCCGAGCCGAGGCCGCCCTTGAGATTGGCGGTGGTGGCGCCGGTGCCGGCGCCGTGGCTGCCGATTTCGAAATCGGCACTGGCGGCGTCAAGCGCTTGTTTTCCAAGGGCTTTGTAGGGATTTTCCAGCCAGTTCTTGTCGCCACCGTTGAGCAGGTCGAACAGGATAGCGCCGGGCACGATCGGCACGTTCTGATCGCCCACGGCGAAACCGCGGCCCTGAAGGCGCAAGGCGTCGGCAATGCCGGAGCAGGCATCGAGCCCGAAGGCCGAGCCGCCCGAGAGCACGAGGGCATCGACCCGCTCGACCGTCTTGTCGGGCGCGAGCAGGTCGGTTTCGCGGGTTCCCGGCGCGCCGCCCATGACGTGAACGCCGCAGGTAAACGATTCCTTACCCAGGAGCACGGTGCAGCCGGTCTTGATCCGCGCGTCAGAGGCGTTGCCGACGGTTAACCCGGGGACGTCGGTTATGAGATTTCGGACACCTGTTTGGACACCTGGCCTGGCTGACATGATGATTTTCCCCTGTTTGCGTTAAAACCATCTTGCCAGAACGCGCCGGATCGGCAAGGAAGGATCAGGCCCGGGGGCGATGGCGTCGCCCTGCATGACGGCTTTCTCAACAGTCCTGAACGCCGGGATCTTCTTTTGATCGAGGAGGTCATGATGACTGCACGTCCTGAAATGTATCGTTTCCACAATGGCGAAAAGGCCAAGCTGCAATTCGCCGAGACCGAATATGCGGGTCGCATCAAGCTGCTGCGCCAGAGCATGGACGAGATGGGGGTGGCGGCGGCAGTCTTCACCTCGATGCATTGCATCTCGTACTATTCCGGCTTCACCTATTGCTCGTTCGGGCGGCCCTATGCGCTGGTCGTGACCGACAGCGAATGCGTGACCATCTCGGCGGGGATCGACGCGGGGCAGCCCTGGCGGCGCTCTTATGGCGACAACATCACCTATACCGACTGGCAGCGCGACAATTACTGGCGTGCGATCATGAGCGTGACGGGGGAAGGCAAGGTGATCGGCTATGAGGCGGATCACCTGACGCTGGCAATGCGCGACAAGCTGGAAGATTTCTTGAAACCCACGACCATGGTGGATGTGGCGCCGGCGTCGATGCGCCAGCGGATGATGAAGTCGAAGGCCGAGATCGCCTTGATCCGCGAAGGTGCGCGGGTGGCGGATGTGGGCGGGTATGCGATCCGCGACGCCGTAAAGGAAGGCGTGCGCGAGATCGATGTGGCCATGGCCGGGCGCGACGCGATGGAGCTGGAAATCGCCAGGAGCTTCCCGGATGCGGAATATCGCGATACCTGGGTCTGGTTCCAGTCGGGGATCAACACCGATGGGGCGCATAACCCTGTGACCGGGCGGGTGTTGCAGAGGGGCGATATCCTGAGCCTCAATACTTTTCCTATGATTTCAGGCTATTATACGGCGCTGGAACGCACCATGTTTGTCGGCGAGGTGGATGAGGCTTCGCTCAGGATATGGGAAGCCAATGTGGCGGCGCATGAGTATAGCATGAGCCTCTTGAAGCCGGGGGTGAGCTGTGGCGAGGTCACGCACGCGATCAACGCCTTCTTCGAGGAGCGCGACCTGCTGCAATACCGTACGTTTGGGTATGGTCACAGTTTCGGCGTCTTGAGCCACTATTACGGGCGCGAGGCGGGGCTGGAGCTGCGCGAGGATATCGACACGGTGCTCATGCCCGGCCATGTGATCTCGATGGAGCCGATGCTGACCATTGGCGAGGGCAATCCCGGCGCCGGGGGCTACCGCGAGCATGATATCCTGGTCATAAACGAGGATGGCAACGAGAATATCACCGGCTATCCCTATGGGCCGGCGTTCAACGTCGTGGGGTGAGGTAAGGACTTGCTTGCGCAAACGGAATAGGTCGGCGGGTTAACGGTTAACCCTTTGGCGAAAATCAGGGGGGTGACTTCCGGCTGACTCGCGGCTGACATCCGGCTGCCGGAGCAGAGCGTTCGGTGCTGTTAACTCCGGGTTTAGCGAAGGTTAATCGCGCGAGTGGTGCGTGAGATCACGCACCCTACGGGGACGGGCCGGGGATTTCCTCGGCCCGATCCGCTTTTGGGTTACATCAGCGCGATGATCCGCGCCGGGCCGCCTGTGCCGCCCTTGTGCTTGGGCGCGCCGATCACCAGCGTGGCGCCGGAAGCGGGCACCTTGTCGAGATTGGCGATGCATTCGATGCCGAAACGCCCGGTGGGCAGCCAGGCATAATGGGTGGCGAAATCGGCCGAAGGGCCATGATCGAGCGACAGCGTGTCGACCGCCATCGACATCGCGCCGGTTTCCTCGATCAGCATGCTTGTGGCCTCGATGTGAAAGCCGGGGAAATGCATCGCCTCGCCATCGAAGCCGCGGAACGCGTCGGTCTCGACCTTGGGAGCCCAGCCGGAATGCATCGCCACGCAGGCATTGGCGGGGATCTCGCCATTGGCAGCGATCCAGGCCTTGATGTCATCGGGTGTGACCTGGGCATCGGCATTGTCGGCGGCGCGCGCGGCGATGTCGATCACGCAGAGCGGCGCGACCAGCTGGCTGACCGGGATTTCATCGACCGAATTGCCATCGGCGGAGAAATGCAGCGGCGCGTCGACATGAGTGCCGGTGTGTTCGTTGACCGTATATTGCTTGAGGTTGAAGCCATGCTCGGCGAAATTGAACAATTGCTCGTCGCTGTATTGCGACTCGCCGAAATAGGTGGGGAATTCGGCCGAGTGGGTATGGCTCATGTCGACCGGGCCGCCATGGGAGGCGGCGCGCGCCGGGGCGCTGACCGAACTGCCGATGGCGGCGGCGGCGCCGGCCATGGCGGCGCCCTTGAACAGATCGCGGCGGTTGAGCATCTTGGTTTTCACCGCATTCATCACGCAGATATCGCACATGGATTTGTCTCCAATTTGTCCCTGTTGAGGGGGGAAGCGTAGCATGGAGTGGTGAGTCGGGGTGAATTTTGAGCGTGGTGTCGGCGGCTGAACAGCTTGGCCGCAATAAGCGAGGTGAGCCGGGCGGGGCCTGCCCGGGGGATGGCGCTGCAACGTCTTTGGAGAGCGCTTTATGCTGCCAAACACATCCATCATTCAATCGGCGTGCAAACGTCACCCAAGCGCCAGCCCGCCGGACGGCCCCCTCTCGGCAGATTGCCAAGAGCAATCGCCTGCCGGGTCAATGCTGCCGCTGCCCGGCGCCTTCGGCTTGATTCCGGGCAAGGTAGGACCAGCCGCAGCGGCATGGATTTCCGGACCTCATCCGCCTTTCCCCTTCCCTTTGCCGTGCGGTTTTGCAACACTTTGCGCAAAGTGACACATCGGCAGATGTAAATCGGATTAACACTCCCCATATCTGCCCCAACGTATTGATCGAAAGGGAGTATTGCATGGCGAATTTTGAAGCCCAGGTGGTGGAATCGCAAAAGCAGGTGGCCGAGGCGCAGGCCAAGATCGCCGAATTGACCAGCCGGATCGAGACCGCGCGGCAGAAGATGCAGAGCGGCGATGATATCGCCATCGACATCGAGAACGCCACGCTGGAGGATGTGCATGCCCATACCGATCTCATGAATGCCAACATCGCCGAGCTGATCATGGGGCTGGACGATGTGACGGCGGCGTTTTCGCGCGATTTCGACGAGATGCGCACCAAGACCGGGTGGGAGAGCTTTGTTTCGATCTTCTCGAAGGCCAAGGCGGATTCGATGCGCGAGGTGCGGATGCGTGGCGCCTCGATCGACGACAAGCTGCAGGATCTGATCTCGAAATCCGATGTCATCACCAAGCTGTTGCAGAACCAGCTCGATGTTCTGAACACCCAGAAAGGCCAGGTCGAGACCAACCTGACCGAGACGCTGGACGAGCGCGAGCTGACGGTGGGCGCGCTGGAGAGCGTGCGGGCCGAGATCGTGGCGATGGACCCGAAGATCATCGAACTGGAAAACAAGATCGCCGTGGAACAGGATGCGGCGGCGCGCACCAAGCTCGAGACCGAGCTGGCCGGGCTGAACTCGCGCTACAACGAACTGGTGCAGGATGAGCAGGTCAAGCTGGCCAAGAGCCAGACGCTGGAGCGCTATATCGAGAAGGGCAAGACCTGGATCGACAGCCTGCAGAACCAGGCGGCGACGCAGATGGTTCTGATCAACAAGCTGCAGACCGATACCAAGCAGCGGGTCGTGCTTTATGACGCCCTGACCAAATCGCTGAAGACCGCGCAGCAGCAGGATGTGGCGCACCGGATCAACGAGATCGGGGTCGAGACCGACAAGGAGGCGCAGGCCAGCATGGCGGCGATCGGCACCGCGACCAACCAGCGGATGGCCGACATGATGGAGGCGCATGAGGGCCACATGGTGTTTGCCCGCGAGGTGCTGGAGGCCAAGGCCAAGGCGGATGAACGCTTTGCCCGGCGCTTTGCCGCGATTGTCGAGAAGCACGACAAGAACCTGTACGGGGCTTGAGAGCATTGGTCCGCAAATGGGTTTGGTGGAGCTATGGCGCGCTGTGGGGCATTGCCGCGCTGGCCGTTTTCCTGTTCATGCCGCGCGGTGAGGACGGGATTCTCATTGTCTTGAAACTGGTCGGGGTTCTGGGCGTCATCCTTGCCACGCTGTTCATGCTCATCGCTCAGGTGATCCCGAAGCAGTGGTATCAGGAAAGCGATGATCGGCAATGATCCGAAGAAAGCAGCGATGAGCGACCCTGAGATCACCGATAGGCGCGACGATATCACCCTCGATCAGGATCATGTCGGGCTGAAGGACACCTTTGCCAGCCGCCGCTATTTCAGGAAGTTCGAGGCGATCACCGGGCATCTGGGGCGGGTGGCGGCGCAGATGCAGGCCGAGGGGCAATTGAGCAAGCGCGAGGTCGAGGTGATGACGCGCTATGTTGTCGCCATCGGCTATACCTTCAAGGCGCTGAGCATGAAATACCTGCTGGTCGGGCGCGACACCGGGCGGTTTTTCGGCGCGCTGGAGATGGACCGGGTGGAAAGCGGTTTTCCGGTGTTCAACGAGCTTCTGGTGATGGCCAATGACGCGGCGCAGGCGGCGCGGCATCTGGAGAACATGCCCGGTGCGCAAGCGCTGAAGGAGCAGATGGTGCGGATGATCCTGGGCGAGCGGGAACTGCCGACCAAGCTGCAATATGCGCTGAGCCAGCGGCTCTATTACGAGGAATTGCTGAAGGGCGATCTGTTCTGGGCGCGCAACGATCCGCAGGTTCAATGGATCAGCGGCGAGAGCCCGCGCACCCGCTACATGGTGCATTGGGCGGTCTATGACAGCCAGGTCAACCTGCCGACGATCTACCTGATGGAACTGGAGGATACCGGGCGCACCGCGCTGCCGCTGGACGAGCGCCGCTGGCCCGAGGTTCAGGCGCATCTGATGGCGCAATCGGTGGACGGGTTGAAGCTGATCACCATCGCGCGCGGGTTTGACGAGGATTTCGACGATCTGCATCCCAAACGGCTGCGCCGGTTCCATGTCGGGCCGATGTATTCCTCGGCCTATACGCTGCAAATCGGGCCGTTGCGCGAGGTTCTGAGCGAGGCGAAATCGCCGGAAGGGCAGGACTGGGCGCTGGCATGGACGCTCGAGGATTTGGAGAGCGAGCGGGTCACCGAGGTGCGTTCGGGCTGGTTCTCGACCGTGGAGCGGCAGGTTTTTGCGCTCGATCCGTTTTCCGGGCGCGGCGTCGATACCGGGGCGACGCGGACGGAACGCGCGATCATCCTGCCGCAACGGCCCTACCAGGTCTTGGAAGAACGCCAGCCGCCGGGATTTTCCAGCGTGCGGAAATTCGTGGTCAGCCCGGAAGGGCGGGTGTTGAGCTATCGGTAACGAATTTTCTGCGAAAATTCGGCTGCCTGCGGCGCGAGTATTTTTGGAAAGATGAAAAATGGATTTGGGTGAGAGATGAGCCGGACAAGTGATCAGATGGAGCTGCGGGAGGAGGATATCCGCAAGCATTACGACGCCGCAGCGGCGATGCTGGAGGGGTTTGACCACACGCCGCGCATTGCCAAGGGCCGCGAAGAACCCAAGGAGGAACGCTCGGCCGGGATCGGCACAAGGCGGCGGTTTCGCACCACGACGCCGGGGCTGGTGACGCGCTCGACGGCGCGGCCCGAGGGCGTGCAATTGCTGGCGCGGATCGAGGCGGCGGATGGCGATGATCCGCTGGTCAGCCCGGCGCAGGCCACTGTGATGGCGCATCTGCGCCGGGCGGTGGCGATTGCGCTGGCGGTGGCGGAAAACTATGGCGATGCGACCGGGCTGGGCGATCTGAAGCGGGCCAATCTGGAAGGGGCGTTGCCCGGCGATCGCAAGAACGAGTTTGCCGAGCTGCTGACCGCCGAGGCGTTGATCACGCTGCATGTGTTCGGCAATGCCACGGCGTTCCTGCTGACGCCGCATTTGACCGAGGTGTCGGTCGAGGTGGGCGAGGTTCAGGAGGTCTTGACCGACAATGGCCAGCTGGCCCTGCATGGGGCGCTGTGGGAGCTGGATCAGGATATCGCGGCGCTGGCGGGCGATGATGCACGGCTGATCGGGACGGTCTGTGCCTTTGCCGAGCAGCTGATGGAGAAGGCGGCTTTGCGCGCGCAATCGGCCGGGCGGCTGGAGCCGTTTGCCGGCGCGGCGTGGAAGGTGGAGGCGGATGATTTCGCCATTCGCGGTTTTCAGCCGGCGCGGGCGGCCAAGGGCACCACCCTGACGATGACGTTCAAGAAGCCCCACGAGGTGGTCGGCAACCATATCGCCAAGTATCAGGCGCTGCGGCTTTCCAAGATGCTGATGGCCTATGATTTCGAGCGGCGCCTGAACCCGTTTGCCGAGCTGGGCGGCTTCATCTTCACTTTCATGGGCGACGGCATGCCGGGGACCGGCAAGACCACGCTGATCCAGATGATGGCGGGGCTGATCAAGGGCTATTGCGACACGGCGGATTATCCGTTTCGGTTTCAGAACCTTTCGACCGAGAGCATCGATTCCTATCAGGGCAAGTCGGCGCAGAATGCCAAGGCGTTCATCAACAACGTGATCGATCCGAGCGTGATCGGGTTTGGCACGATCGACGATATCGACCAGCTGGCCGGGAAGCGGGGGGATCGGCAAAGCTCGGCCGGACAGCTGGAGATTACCGCCGTGCTGATGGAGAGCTTTGCCGGGGCCAATACCGTGGTGCGGGGCAATTGCACCTTCGGGATGTTCTCGAACTATCCCGAGAATGTGGATGATGCCTTGCGGCAGCGGGCCGGGGCGCGGTTTTTGGTCGATGGGCCGAAAACGCGGGACGATTATATCGACATTCTGGCGCTGTTGATGGGCAAGAACCATGCGATCCCGCTGGGCGAGCATGAGCTTTATGCGGCGCAGGAGATCAAGAAGGCGGTGGCGCGGAGTTTCGAGAGCCATAATCAGCCGCATGAAGAGGGCTTGATGCGGGTCTATGAGCGGGTCGAGAAGGAAATCGGGCGGCTGGATACGATTGCCAAGCTGGGGACGTATCTGAAGGGGATTCAGGAGGCCGACGAGCGCTTTACCGGCCGGGCGATCAAGAACATCACCGATGCGGTGAAGGTGCGGGCGATGGATTTCGAGCTGCCCGATGAATGGATGGAGGAGCCGGAGCTGTTCCTGTTCAAGGGCTATGACGAGAAGAAAGGGATGATCGAGGAGCTCAGGCGGCCGATCACGGTGGAAATGGTGATCCAGGAGATCAACCGCTATGCGGATAGCGAGTTCCGCTATGCCGACAAGTCCGACGAGGTGGCGATCGAGAACATGGTGCGGGAGTTTGGCCGGACGGAAGAGGCGAAACGACGGTATCTGGAGGGGAAGGATGAGTGAGCCGCATTGGGCTACTGGACCTGCCGAAATTCTTCGGCACGGTTTTTCTCTTCTGAGCGAAGACACTGATACCAACCGTCGACTCGCGATG
>CBDUGF010000033.1:0-31077 GCA_965366835.1 uncultured Rhodobacterales bacterium | reverse complement strand
GAGATGTTGCCGATGATGTGCACCGCGCCCGACCCGGCCAGCGGCTTGGCGATATGCGGCACGATCGACCAGGCGTCGATCTGCCCGGATTTCAGCGCGCCGATGATCGCGCCGACCTTCTGCAGCGGCTTGAACGTCGGCGTCACGCCCTCGGCGGCGGCCACTTTCGAGCCCATGTAATGGAACGACGAACCCGCCTGGGTCATGCCATAGCTCTTGCCGTCGAGCATCTTGGGCGAGGTCAGCCCGGCCTGGAACGCCGCGTCGCTGGCGAGGATCTTCTGCCCGTCGATCCCCGGCTCCTCGGAAAGCGCACCGCCGATCACCTTGATCGCGCCCTTGTCGGCGAGCGAGATCAGCCCGCCGGAAATCGCGGTCACGGCATAGTCCACGTCGCCGCTGGCAATCGCCACCGCCATCGGCTGCGCCGCCTGGAAGAACTTCAGTTCGACATCGAGCCCGGCATCGGCGAAATAGCCGCGCTCGACTCCGATGAAGCTGGCCGAATGCGAGGTGAAGCGCAGCGCACCGACGGTGATTTTCTTGCCCATTGCAATCGAGGGCGTGGCCAATGTGGAGGCCGCAGCCGCCCCGATCAGGCCCAGCGCATGGCGGCGATTGAGATGTGTCATTGTGGTCTCCCCGTTGTCAGTTGGTGTTTGCACAAAGTTAACCACCAATGCGCCGGGGGCGGAAGGGGAAAGGACAATTGCGCTGTTCACTGCCTGGAATCAAGGCGCTCGCGCCGCCGCGCACCGGCCTGTTCACGCCTGCCGCAGGTGCGCCTCGCCGCGCGCCTCGGCCAGGGCAATCTGTTTCTGGCGCTCACGAAACCGCGCCTTGTCGGCCTCCGTCGTCTCGCCGACGCAGTGATGACAGCTTACGCCCTCTTCATAGCCCGCACGGGCGCGATCCTCGGGCAGGATCGGGCGGCGGCAGGCATGGCACAAGAGATGCGGCCCCTCGCGCAGCCCATGCCCGACCGACACCCGGCCATCGAACACGAAACATTCGCCGTCCCAGGTGCTCTCGTCCTCGGGCACCTCTTCGAGGTATTTCAGGATCCCGCCCTTGAGGTGAAAGACCTCCTCGATGCCCTGCTGCAAAAGCCAGTTGGTCGACTTCTCGCAGCGAATTCCGCCGGTGCAGAACATCGCGATCCGCTTGTTGTGAAAGCGCTCCTTGTTGGCCTCCCACCAGGCCGGGAAATCGCGAAAGCTGTCGGTTTCCGGGTCCACCGCGCCCTGAAACGTGCCGATTGCCACCTCGTAATCGTTGCGCGTGTCGATCACCGCGACATCGGGGCTCAGGATCAGCGCGTTCCAGTCCTTCGGCTCGACATAATGGCCCACCGAGGCGCGCGGATCGACATCCGGCTGCCCCATGGTCACGATCTCTTTCTTCAGCCGCACTTTCATGCGGCGAAACGGCTGCTCGGCCGCCGGGCTGTCCTTCCAGACGATATCGGCGCAGCCGGGCAGGGCGCGGATATGGCTCAGCACCGCGTCGAGCCCCGGCACCTGCCCGGCGATGGTGCCGTTGATGCCTTCGCGCGCCAGCAGCAGCGAGCCGGTGATGCCATGCGCCGCGCACAGGTCAAGCAGCGGCCCGCGCAGGGCTGCGGGGTCGTCGAACCGGGCGAAATGATAAAGCGCGCGACAGGTATACATGGCCCGCGATTTACGCCCAAAGCCCCAGCCTGACAAGTGCCGCCCGCCGATCCGGTTGACCTCGCCCGGCCTTGCCGCCAGTCTCGGCAAGGCCAGCCCGAAGGAGACAGCCATGAGCGACGCCCTGATCGTGATCGACGTGCAAAATGATTTCTGCCCCGGCGGCGCGCTCGCCGTGGCGGATGGAGACCGGATCGTGCCCGGCATCAATGCCCGCATGGCGGCTTTCAAGACCGTGGTGCTGACCCAGGATTGGCACCCCGCCGGGCATTCCTCCTTCGCCTCGTCGCATCCCGGCAAGGCGCCTTACGAGACCACGCAGATGGCCTATGGCCCGCAGGTGCTCTGGCCCGATCATTGTGTGCAGGGAAGCGATGGCGCGCGGTTTCATCCCGCACTCGTCACCGATCCGGCGGCGCTGATCCTGCGCAAGGGCATGACCCCGGAGATCGACAGCTACTCGGCGTTTTTCGAGAATGACCGCGAGACCCCGACCGGGCTCGAAGGATGGCTCAGAAGCCGCGCCGTCTCGCGTCTCACCCTTGTCGGCCTGGCCATGGATTTCTGCGTCCAGTATTCCGCGCTCGATGCCGCGAGGCTGGGCTTTGAGGTTGTGGTCGAGCCCGACCTCTGCCGCGCCATTGATCTCGACGGCTCGCTCGAAGCTGCCGAAACCGCGATGCGCGCCGCCGGCGTGATCTTGCGCTGAACCGGCCCGGCTTGCGATTTCCTTAACCAGACCTGCGCTAGAACGGGGTGATGTCCTCTCGGGATGAGGAGCACGCCCG
Source organism: uncultured Rhodobacterales bacterium (assembly GCA_965366835.1). Classification (GTDB taxonomy): domain Bacteria; phylum Pseudomonadota; class Alphaproteobacteria; order Rhodobacterales; family Rhodobacteraceae; genus JAKGBX01. The sequence continues at coordinate 28,619 of CBDUGF010000033.1, read as the reverse complement.
CGCATGGCCGGTGCTGAAATACTGGAAGCAGACCGCCGCCTGGCGGAATTCGAATGGCGCAACAGCCCGGCCGGGCTGCTGCAAAGCTATGCCCGCGGACGGGCGTCGCATTTCTTCCTGCGGCAGATCCTGATGCTGATCGCCGTGGCGCTGCTGGTCTATCTGATTTCGCCGCAGGCGGGCTTTGCTATCGCGCTTCTTGTGCTCGCCGGCGAGGCGGTGGATTGCCTGCCGCTTTTGGCGGTCAAGCGGTGGGTCGCGCGCGGCGTTCCGCTCGGCCGCCTGTTTGCCCTCACCACCGCCACAGCCACGCTGCAAGCCGGCACCATCGCGTTCTGCGTGGTGTGGGCCTGGCATATGTCGCCCGGGCATGTCGCCTCGGGGTTTGCCATGTCCTTTCTCATGGCGGCGGCGATCAATGCCGGGCTGGTGCTGCCCTACAACCGGCCTGCCAGCATCGCCCGGCTGTCGGTCTATGCGCTGACGGCGGGCGCGCTGATCTTCGATGCGCTGGTGCTGGAGCCCGATCTGCGCTCGAAAGCCGTGGCCGATCTGAGCGCGATGGCGATCATGACCTATCTCAGCTATCTCTTCATCCGATACATCGTGGCGACATTTCATGCCCGTCAGCGCAAGAGCCGCGATCTGCTTGAGCACGGCTGCGAACTGGCCCATGCCAACCGCAATCTCGAGGCCCGCCAGAAGCAGACCCGGCGGCTCTCGCTGGTCGCCAAACATGCCAATGACAGCGTCATCATCACCGACCCGGAGAGGCGCATCCTCTGGGTCAACGATGCCTTCACCCGGCTCACCGGCTATGCGCTGGACGAGGTCAAGGGCCGGTCCCCGTCCGATTTCATAAATGCGCCGGAAACCGCGCCGGAAACGATCGAGGGCATTGCCCGCGCCGTTGATGCCGGGCGCCCACACCGCACCCAGATCCTCAACATGGCGAAAGACGGGCGCCGCATCTGGGTCGGCACCAATATCGTGCCGCTGCTGGATGACGCGGGCGAGGTCGAGGTGGTGATCGCGATCGAGCGCGACATCACCGACATCAAGAAACACGAGGCGAACTGGCCCGCGCCATGGCCACCGCCGAGGAGGCTGCCGAGGCCAAGGCCCGCTTCCTGGCCACCATGAGCCATGAGATCCGCACCCCGATGAACGGCATCATCGGCATGGCCGATCTGCTCGCCGAAGAGGAGCTGAGCCCCGAGATGCGGCAATATGTGACCACCATCCGCCGCTCGGGCGAGGCGCTGCTGACGATCATCAACGACATCCTCGATTTCTCGAAGTTGCAGGCCGGCGCGCCGACGCTGCATGCGGTGGCCTTCGATCCCAGGCTGGTGCTCGACGATGCGATCACCCTGCTGACGCCCGAAGCCCGCCGAAAGGCGCTGTTCGTCGATCTGGCAATCCGCGGTGCGCTGCCCGAAAGGGTGCTGGGCGATGATGGCCGCCTGCGCCAGATCCTCGTCAACATCATCGGCAACGCCGTCAAGTTTACCGAGTCCGGCGGCGTCTCCCTCACCCTGACCAGCGAGGCCGACCCCGACAATGACAGCCTCCACCTGACCATCGCCGTGGGCGACACCGGCATCGGCATCGCACCCGATCGGCTCGACCATGTGTTCGATGAATTCGCCCAGGCCGACAGCGCAACCACGCGGCAATTCGGCGGCACCGGCCTCGGCCTGCCGATCTCGCGCCTGCTCGCGCGCCAGATGGGCGGCGACATTACGGTGCGCTCGGTGCCGGGCAAGGGTTCGGTCTTCACCATCACGCTGGTTCTGGCCCGGGCCACGCCCGCGCCTGCCATCGCCGGCGCCGATCCCAGCGTGCTCGCGGGCAAGGTGGTGCTGGTGGCCGAAGACAACCCCACCAACCGCCTGCTGCTGCGCAAATACCTCAAGGGCCTGCCGATCACGCTGCATTTCGCCACCAACGGCATCGAAGCGGTCGAGATGGCGCGCGCCCACAGGCCCGATATCGTGCTGATGGACATGTCGATGCCCGAGATGGACGGCCTCGCCGCCACCCGCGCGATCCGCGCCGCCCCCGGCCCGCAGCCGCAGATCATCGCCCTCACCGCCAATGCCTTCGCCAGCGACAAGGCCGCTTGCCTCGCCGCCGGGATGGACGGCTTCCTGTCAAAGCCGCTGCGCAAGAAGGCGCTGCTGCATGTGCTGGCCGCGCGCGCCCGTGCCGCCGAGGCGCCGCCGCCCGATCCCAAGCCGCCGCCCGGCCCTCCGGCCCCGCCACCCTGAGCCGCCAGCGGTGATTTGCAATGGAGCGTCCCGACAATCTGTCGTAAAACCACCCCTGCAACCGTCAGGAAGGTTTGACCATTGGATATCGCGACCCGCGTCTGGAACCACAAATGGAAGATCGACCCGATCGTGCGGTCGCTCATCGACAATGACTTCTACAAGCTCCTGATGTGCCAGTCGGTGTTTCACAACAAGCCCGACACCCAGGTCACCTTCTCGCTGATCAACCGCTCCAAGCATATCCGCCTGGCCGAGCAGATCGACGAGGGCGAGCTGCGCGAACAGCTCGATCACATCCGCTCGCTACAGCTCAAGCGCGGCGAATCCACCTTCCTGCGCGGCAACACCTTCTATGGCAAACGCCAGATGTTCCGCCCCGATTTCATGACATGGTTCGAAAACCTCCGCCTGCCGCCCTATCACCTCGAAAAGCGCGACGGCCAGTATGAGCTCACCTTCGAGGGCAAGTGGCACGAGGTCATGCTCTGGGAAATCCCCGCCCTCGCCGTGCTGATGGAGCTGCGCGGCCGCACCGTCCTCAACCAGATGGGCAAGTTCGAGCTGCAGGTGCTCTATGCCCGCGCCATGACCAAGCTCTGGGAGAAGGTCGACCGTCTGCGCCCCCTGGAAGGCCTGCGCATCGCCGATTTCGGCACCAGGCGGCGGCATTCCTATCTCTGGCAGGACTGGTGCAACCAGGCCATGCTCGAAGGGCTGGGCGGCGCCTTCGTCGGCACCTCCAATTGCCACATCGCCATGAAGCGCGACCTCGAGGCGATCGGCACCAACGCCCACGAGCTGCCGATGGTCTATTCCGCCCTCGCCGATTCCGATGCCGAGCTGGCCCAGGCCCCCTATGACGTGCTGGCCGACTGGCACAAGGAGCATGAGGGCAACCTGCGCATCATCCTGCCCGACACCTACGGCACCGAGGGCTTCCTCGAGCGCGCGCCCGACTGGCTCACCCAATGGACCGGCATCCGCATCGATTCCGGCGATCCCGCGGCGGCCGCCGAGATCGCGATCAAATGGTGGCAATCGCGCGGCGAAGACCCGCGCGAAAAGCTGATCATCTTCTCCGACGGTCTCGACGTCGAGAAGATCGCCACCCTGCACCGGCAATTTCAGGGTCGCGCCAAGATCTCCTTCGGCTGGGGCACTTTGCTGACCAACGATTTCCGCGGGTTGACGCCCGACGACGCCCTCGCCCCGTTCAGCCTCGTCTGCAAGGCCGTCTCCGCCAATGGCCGCCCCACGGTCAAACTGTCGGACAACCCCAACAAGGCGATGGGGCCGGCTGAGGAGATCGCGCGGTATAAACGGGTGTTCGGGGTTGGGGAGCAGGAGCGGGTGGAGGTTGTGGTTTAGGGATTTCCGTTGCGCTAAACCTATAATTGCGCGACAGTTAAGGGGTTGTAAACAAATTTGTGTTGACATAGATGGCAACAATAGAAGAGCTTTGCAAGCAGCATAATCTTGAAAAAAGTACGTGGAGTGCTAGGAAATGCTGAATTGGCTATGCGATCTGTGTACTTGTTGCCACGGGCCGCGAAGTGGATGCGAACTGAATTGCCTATGCTCGAGACAGATGGGTTTGTTGAGCACGCGTTGGATCCAAACCAGCAAGCTTATCAGTTGATGAAGGACTTTATCGCTGGAAGCGACCTGTTCGGAGATGATTGGTTTCCGAAACCTTTGAGGCCCGACTGCCCTAAACATGGGATCTGGGAACTTCGAACGCCAGACCTAAGGTTTTTTGGATGGTTTTGCAGGCGTGGTGTGTTTGTGATTTCCAGCGTTGACACAAAAGCGAAGCTAATGATGTACAATCTCTATGAAGGGCATCGTGCTCAAGCGATTGCTTCCAGGAAACAGCTTGATTTGGACGAGCCCAAGTATCTAGATGGAGGACCGACAGATGTCTTTTGAATTTTCTCTCAATGAAAGAGATAAAGCCTCTGCAAAGTTTATGACTAAAGTACACCGCGCATTGATGCGCGAAATGATCAGAACTGCAAAAGAAAAAAAAATGACGAGATCTGATATCGCCCGCTTACTTGAAATAGACAGAAGCGCCGTGTCTCGAGCATTGAATGGAAAGTCGAACTTAACAATTCGGACCGTTTCGGATTTGTGTTGGGCGATGGGTGTTGAACCCCATTTTGATGCGCGCGAGGCGTTCACAAGGGAAGGGTGCAATCATTCCGATAGGCGAAAAGAGCGAGGGTTCGTGTCTTCTGTGAAGCCAAACCTTTCAGGCGAAGGCTTGGAAAGATCACGCAGCTCTACGTCGTCGAGTGAAACACAAACCAAATTTGTGATGGACAACTATGGCACCTAGATTTTCGGCAATCTTGTGTGACGATGTTCGACGCGAAGATACGGGAAAGTTTATTGTAGTAGGCGCCTACCTTGGCAATTTGGGAGCTTTTGAATTCCCTGTTGAGGATGATTTCTACTGTCTAGTTAGAGTAGATGATCTTCCGAGTAATGCCAAATCGCTAAAAGTAATAATGAAGCAGATTGGCTACAAGGAAGATATTAAGGAGTATGATATTTCGGAGAATGAAAGTAGATCAATGGTCATTTCAATTAGGGGTGCACCTCTTAAGGCAAAGGTGCCTGGGGACTTTTTTGTGGAAGTTGCAATAGATAGTGGTAGGCGTAGAAAAATTGAGCGAATAGCCGTTTTTGATTCTAATGACGCGGAAAGCATTGACGCAATGTAGAATAGCAGTGCATTCGATTTACTGTGGTCGTCAGTCGATCAAAGCTAGGGTCAGCAAGCGCAGGGCGAGACAAAACCCACCTTACTCCAACCTCCCCCGCAACTTCTTCACCTCCCCGCGCACCTTCTTCGCCTTCAAACGCCGCTCCTTCGAGCCCCTTGTCGGTTTCGTCGGCACCCGCCGCTTGGGTTTCACCAAAGCCGCCCGGACAAGCTCCGCCAGCCGCTCGCGCGCGATCTCGCGGTTGCGCGCCTGGCTGCGGGTCTCCTCGCAGAAGATCACCAGCGCGCCCTCCTTGGTCCAGCGCCGCCCCGCCAGCCGCCGGAGCCGCGCCTTCACCGGGCCGGGCAGCGACGGCGAGCGCGCCGCTTCGAAGCGAAGCTCGACCGCGGTGGAGACCTTGTTGACATTCTGCCCCCCCGGACCGCTCGACCGGGTGAAACTTTCCGTTAACTCCCAGTCTTCGATCAATAATTCATCAGTAATTCTTAACGGCATTTTTCGATTCCAACGGCAGCCGGGAGTCATACGCATGTCAGCCGGGAGTCACCCCCCTGTTTTCGCGCCACAGGGCCAGACCTTACCCCACCGCGCGCTGCCTCACAGCCCAGGACAACGAAAAGGGCCGTTTCGGCGAGGAAACGGCCCTTCGAGATTTAAGGAGGTGCTTCGGTTAGGTCACACCAATCCGGGATGCATCACACCCGAGGGCTGCCTCAGGTCTGTGTCTCCCAAACTGTTCCGACGCATTTCTCCATGATCCCATTAGACACAAGAGCACCTCCTTTCTTTGTTTCGACTGGCCCCAGCCTGCCACAGCCTGTGGATATGTCAAACAAAATCATGTGGTGCGTGCGGTGAGTGTCCCCACGATGATGCGGAACGGCACAAGGGCGATCAGGGCGATGATCAGCTTCACGCCCCAGTCGGCCACGGCCAGCGACACCCAGAGCGGCGCCTCGGGCCCCAGCGTCAGGAACGGCGCCGCGCCCCAGGCCCAGCTCACCGCGCCATCGGCCGCCGCGCCGAACACCGTCACCGAAGCCGAAAACGCGATGGTGAAAAACAGCGCCGTATCGAGCAGCGAGCCGGCAATTGTCGAAATCAGCGGCGCGCGCCACCACGCGCCCGAGCGGAACCGGTGAAACACCGCGATATCAGTGAGTTGCGCTGCCAGAAACGCGATTCCCGAAGCCACCGCCACGCGCAGGGGCACGGCGGCGTATTCATAGCCATCGCCCTGCAACATCACCTGCGAGCCGATCAGCGAACAGATCACCCCGGTGACAAACCCCGCCACCACCACCCGCCGCGCCGCCCCCGGCCCATAGACCCGGTTCATCACGTCGGTGACCAGAAAGGCCAGCGGATAGGTGAACGCGCCCCAGGTCAGCAGCCCGTCGAGCAGCAGGAACTGAACCAGGATGTTCGAGGCCACGACAATGGCGGCCATGGCAAGGATGCCGGGAAGGTGTTTTGCGGTCATGAATCTGGCCCGTTTTGACATGGTTGCGGCGACATGGCTCCCGCTTCGGGAACGCGCTGCATCTACCCGGTTCAGTCCACCTTGGCAAGAGCTACGGGCAGGGCGTATTCGACAAACTCGGTGCGCTGGAAGAAGCGGAAATTGTCGTCCGAGATCATGGTCAGACGGATGCGCCCCTGTTCGTCGCGCCACACGGCGATGCCTTCGAGATTGTCATGCCGGGCCGTGTTGGTAACGAGATGTTCACGTTCATCGCTGACACTGCTTGTCGAAATGGCAAAGCTGCGTATGCGCGAGCGAAATCCGACACCGGCAAAGTCGCGCTCGAGCAGGTAGAAGCGCCCGTCAGGCCCGAAATCGGCGCCCACGGGCAGAAAATGCCCGCGCCGCGGGATCGAAAGCGCCTTGTCCCAGGCGCCGTTGCGATAGCGGTAGAGCGGGAAGGGCCGGGTCATCTTGCCAGAGCGTTCGGGCAGCGTGTAAAGCCAGCCGCGCCTGTCGATGGCGAGCGCTTCGAGCGAGGAATTGGTTTGCAGGGCCTTGAAATCGGGATGGCGCGGCAGCCAGGCAGCGGGCGCACCGGGCGCAAGATAGGCCCAGACCCGATGAACCCCCTCGAACGAGACAAAGCTGCGCCCGTCGGCGCGAATGGCCAGACCTTCGGGATCGTTGCGCACGCCCGTCAGACGTTTGCCCTCCGGGTCGAGCAGTGGATGCAGCGGCCCGGCGCGAACGCCCGAAATCACACCCGCACGACGCTGCAACCGGCCGTCGATCCGCAAGCCCCGATCCGAAATAGCGGTGAAGCCCGTGCCATCCGGCGCCAGTTCCAGCCCGGAAAACCCGCCAAACCCCGCCGCCTCCATACGCCAGGTGTAAGAGCCCAGATAGATCGCTTCGGTGCTTTCCTGGCGAGCCTGCCCCGCAAGAGCGGCCGCCAGAGCCAGCGCTACGCCTAGCGCGAGCGCAATACGTCGGCGCATTGGCTGGGCAGGTCGGCGAGCACCAGCTCGCGGCGTTTCTTAGGTTTGTAGTTGGGATCGGGCGGCGGCGGATTAAGGATGTTGTTTACCCATTCCTGCGCCTCGTTGCAGCCATCCCCAGCCGGTGGCTCAGCCTGGTTGACGCAGCCGCGCATCCCCTTGGGGCATTTCAGGCGCACATGGAAGTGATAGTGATGGCCATACCAGGGCCGGATATTGCGCAGCCAGCTGCGATTGCCCTTGGCCCATTTGCACATGTCCACCTTGGCACCGGGAAAGACAAAAATCCGCGCCACCTGGGGATCGGATGCGGCGGCTTTCAATAGTTCACGATGCTGGTTGGTCCAGTTGTCGTTGGTATAGGCGCCTTTCGCCCGGCGCATCGAAATCGAAGAGAGGTTCTCGCGTTCATTCTGCGAGAGGTTGAGCCGCTTGGGCGGCAGCATCCAGATGTCGATATCGAGCCCGATCTGATGGCTGCGATGGCCCGAGAGCATCGGCCCGCCCCGCGGCTGCGAGATATCGCCGATGTAAAGCCCGCTCCAGCCCGGAAGCCGCGCGGCAAAGGCCGAAAGCTTCTTGATGTATTCGACAGTTTCCGGGTGCCCCCAGTTGCGGTTCCGGCTCAGCCGCATTGCCTGCCATGTAGGGCCGCTCTCTGGCAGCCGAACCGCGCCGGCGATACAGCCCTTGGCATAGCCGCCGAAGGGCGCAGATTTCTGCGCCGAGCCCATGCGCATGGCTCCGAAAAGCTGCTTGGCCTGCTTTTCCGCCGCGACGGCCGGAAATGCGATGGAAAGGCTGAGAAGAAAGGCGGCTAGGTAACGGACCATTTGGTGTGATCTCCCTCTGGTTTGACCCATAATAACAGGACCAGCCCGACAAGAAACAGCCCCGCTATCGGCATGATTCCGATCCGCTGGCTTCCGCTGATATCCGAGACGACGGCAATCAGCGCGGGCGCGAGGAAGGTGGTGGCCTTGCCCGAAAGCGCATAAAGACCAAAGGCTTCGGTCATCCGCTCGGGATTGGATTGCCAGACAACCATGGTACGGCTGGCCGATTGCAGGGCGCCGCCCGCCGCCCCGATCAAGCCGCCACAGACGAAAAAGGCGATATCGGGCAGCGCAGATTCAAGGCCGACATGGACCCCGAACACGCTGTCGCGCGATATCATGATGATGGTGAGCGAGGTCGCTACCAGCACCAGGATGCAGGTGATGATCACTGGTTTGGGACCAAAGGCGCGATCGGCCTTGCCGCCGATCCAGGCGAATATCGCGCCGGTGATGGCACCGATGATGCCGAAGATGCCGATTTTCATGATCGGCCAGTTCAGCACCCCCGAGGCATAGATGCCGCCGAAGGTATAAACCCCGTTCAGGGCATCGCGATAGAGCATCGACGAGCCGAGATAGGCCAGCAGGCTGGGATGGCGTGGCAGCGCCCGCAGTGTCCCGCCCAGATCGGTTATCGCCTTGCCGAACTTGTAGGGCACATGCAGCGGATCCTTCAGATCCCGCACCCAGAGGAAGAACGGGATCATGAACACGACATACCAGATCGCCGATAGCGGCCCCACTGCGCGGGTGTCGGCGCCGGTCGCCGGATCGAGGCCCAGTATCGGTTCTATTCCCAGCATGGTCCGCCCGTTGTCCCCCGCCTGGAACAAAAGCAGCATGATGGCCAGCGCCACCACGCCGCCGACATAACCGAAGGCCCAGCCCGACCCGGAAATCTTTCCGATCTCGTGCTTGTCGCCCAGCGTCGGCAGCATCGCATTGGTGAAGATGGTGGCAAATTCCATGCCGATCAGGCCGATGCCGAAAAAGAACAGGGTGCGGATCACGCTGAAGCCTTCGGGCTCGGTATACCAGAGCGCTGCGGACCCCAGCACGTAAAGCAACGAGAAGAACCAGACCCAGGGCATCCTGCGCCCGGTACTGTCAGCAAAAGCGCCCAGGATCGGCGCCGTTATGGCGATCAACAGGCCCGAAATCGTCAGCCCGTAGCCCCAATAGGCCTGGGCCTGCGCCTTGGCCGCGGGCAGCGCCATGCCGTCGGCGACCAGAACTTCGCGGACCGTTTCGGCGAAGTAGGGGCCGAAGATGAAGGTGAGTATCAGCGTGTTGTAGGGCTGGCTTGCCCAATCGAAAAACCACCAGCCCCAAATGCGCTTGCGCGCGGAAATCACCCGCATTTCCCACCCCCTGTATGCTGGCTCAGTTAGACAGAAATAAGGATTTGCTGGCAAGGATTAGATTTTTCGCACGCCCGGCAGCACCCTTGCCCTTTGCCGGGCGCGCGCTTACCTGTTGGCGCAGATCGCAAGCAAGAAAAGGGAAGCGGAACATGATGGCACTCTACGGGCCTCTGGCGCTCATTCTCACCGTCGCCTTCTATATCCTCCTGGCCCATATCATCATGAGCTGGCTGATCAATTTCCAGGTGCTGAACCTGCGCCAGCCCTTCGTGGCGCAGCTGTGGTACGGGCTCAACAAGCTGCTCGAGCCGATCTATCAGCCGATCCGCAGCATCCTGCCCGATACGCGCCCGCTCGATCTGGCACCGCTGGTGGTGTTCATCATCATCATCTCGCTGCGTGATTTCATCCTGCCCGCGATCCTGCTGGGCTGATCTCCTCTTGTTCACGTTTTCTTAAAATGTGATTGTTCCTGTAAGAGCAGAACAGCCAAATACAGGACATCCATGCAAAGCGCCGCCACGCTGCTGAGCGATATTTTCGGGTTCGATGCCTTTCGGCCCGGGCAGGAAGAGATCGTCGATGCCGTGTCCGCAGGGCGCAACGTGTTGTCGATCATGCCCACTGGCGGCGGCAAATCTTTATGTTTCCAATTGCCTGCACTGATGCGCGAGGGGGTCACGGTGGTGATCTCGCCGTTGATCGCGCTGATGCGCGATCAGGTGCGCAGCCTGCGCGAGGCCGGGGTCGAGGCCGGCGCGCTCACCTCCGGCAACACGCCGGAAGAGACCGACGCGGTGTGGCAGGCGTTGGAGGAGGGGCGGCTCAAACTGCTCTATATCGCGCCCGAGCGGCTCGCGGCAGGCTCGGCCATGGGCATGCTGCGGCGCATCGGCGTGGGGCTGATCGCGGTTGACGAGGCCCATTGCGTCAGCCAGTGGGGACACGATTTCCGCCCAGATTACCTGCGCATCGGCGAGCTGCGCCGCGCCCTCAATGTGCCGCTGGCCGCGTTTACCGCCACGGCGGATGCCGAGACCCGCGACGAGATCGTCGCCCGGCTGTTCGACGGCCAGCCGCCCGAAGTCTTCCTGCACGGGTTCGACCGGCCCAACATCCATCTCGCCTTTGCCGCCAAGAACGGGCCGCGCAAACAGATCCTGGAGTTCGCCGCCGCGCGCAAGGGCCAATCCGGCATTGTCTATTGCGGCACCCGCGCCAAGACCGAAGGTCTGGCCCAGGCGCTGCGCGAGGCCGGACACAACGCCTGCCACTATCATGGCGGCATGGAGGCCGGGGACCGCCGCACAGTGGAGCATCGTTTCAACACCGAGGACGGGCTGATCGTGGTCGCCACGGTGGCTTTCGGCATGGGGGTCGACAAGCCCGATATCCGATGGGTCGCCCATGCCGACCTGCCCAAGAGCATCGAGGCCTACTACCAGGAAATCGGCCGTTCGGGCCGCGATGGTGCACCCGCCGAAACGCTGACGCTCTATGGCCCCGACGACATCCGCCTGCGCCGCAGCCAGATCGACGAAGGCCTTGCGCCGCCCGAGCGGCGGGTCGCGGACCATGGCCGGCTCAATGCGCTGCTGGGACTGGCCGAAGCGCTGGACTGTCGGCGCAAGGCGCTGCTCGGCTATTTCGGCGAAAGTACCGAGGCGTGCGGCAATTGCGATGTCTGCGACAGCCCGGTGGCCGCGTTCGACGGCACCGAAGCGGTGCGCAAGGCGCTCTCGGCGATCCTGCGCACCGGCGAATGGTTTGGCGCCGGGCATCTGATTGATATCCTGACCGGCAATGTCACTGACAAGGTGCGCGCCCGCGGTCATGATGAACTGCCCACATTCGGTGTCGGGCAGGACTATTCGCGCCCCCAATGGCAGGCAATCTTCAGGCAGATGATGGGCCACGATCTCTGCCGCCCCGATCCCGAACGCCACGGCGCCTTGAAGATGACCGAGGCCGCGCATCCGATCCTGAAGGGCATTGAGAGCATCACCCTGCGCAAGGACGCTGTCACATCGCCGCCCCGGCGGGTTGCAGTCAAGGCGCTGGTGTCGGACGAGGACGCGCCGCTTTTGTCGGCGCTGAAGGCCAAGCGCCGGGCTTTGGCCGAGGCGCAATCGGTGCCGGCCTACATCATATTCAATGATCGCACCCTGATCGAGATGGCCGAACTTCGGCCCGTGACGCTCGACCAGATGGCGCGGATTTCGGGCGTCGGCGCAAAGAAGCTGGAACGCTATGGCACACAGTTCCTCGAGGTTGTCTCGGGCGAGGTTGCCCCGGTCCACCCCAGCCGCCGCAAGCTGGCCGGGAGCGATGCGGGCACCATTTATGACCGGCTGTTGCAGGTGCAGGCCGATCTCGCGCGCGGCGATGCGGGCACCTTGAAACAGATGAGTTGCTCGGCCTCGCTTCTGGCAAAGGTGGTCGAAATGCGCCCGAGAGACAGCGGCGCGATGACGCGTATCCTGGGCGAACGCCGGGCCGAACGATTTGGCGAGGCGTTTATGGAAGTCCTGCGCGACGCGGGGTGAGGTGTTTTGCAATGAGGTGGAAACAATGCTGATCGTCGTGTCGCCGGCCAAACGGCTGAACGAGACTCCGGAGGCGAAATTCGCGCTATCCGAGCCTCAGTTTCAGGAAGAGGCGTTGAAGCTCGCCGCCAGTGCGCGCGGTCTGTCGCAGCGCGATATCGGCAAGCTGATGGGGATCTCCGATGCGCTGTCCAAGCTCAACTACCACCGCTATCGCAATTTCGGCAGCATGGCGCGTGGCGCTGCGGCGCTGATGTTCGATGGCGACACTTACGCTGGCCTCGAAGCGAAATCTCTGGAGGCCGAGGAAATGGCCTGGGCGGCGGATCACCTGCGGATCCTGTCGGGCATGTATGGCCTGCTGCGCCCGACCGACGCGATCGAACCGCACCGGCTGGAAATGGGCAGCCGGCTGAAAAACCGGCGCGGCAAGACCCTTTATGCCTTCTGGGGCAGCCGCATTGCCGAGGCGCTCAATGCCCAGGGCGCCGCAATTGGCGCCGATACGCTGATCAATTGCGCCAGTGAAGAGTATTTCGGCGCGGTGGATCGTTCGGCGCTGAAACTCAGGGTGATCACCCCGGTGTTTCAGGAAATGCGCGACGGCCAGCCCAGGATCGTGAGCTTCTTTGCCAAGAAGGCGCGCGGCGCGATGGCGCGGTTCATCATCCAGAAACGGCTCGCAGATCCCGAGCAGATCAAGGCTTTCGATAGTGGCGGCTATCGGTTCCGCCCGGAGATGAGCGAAGGCAACCGCTGGGTGTTCCTGCGCGAGGACGCGGCGGCGGGGTAGGCCCCGGGCTTACGCTTTTTGCGCGCTGGCGGGTGAATCGTCTTCCGGCGCGATCGGACGCGCCTCTTCCGGGCAATGCTCCCCGATGGCCGCGAAAATCTCGGCCTTGCGCAGCGGTTTGGTCAGGTATTGGTCGAGCCCGGCGGCCAGGATGGCGTCCTTGTCGCTGTCCATCGCATGGGCGGTCAGCGCGCAGATTGGCACATGTCTGCCGCTCTGCGCCTCCAGCGCGCGGATTTCGCCCGTGGCCTCCTTGCCGTCCATCTTGGGCATCGAGATGTCCATGAAGATAAGATCTGGGTCGTAGGATTGGTAAAACTCGACGGCTTCGAGCCCGTTGGCGGCGAATTGCAGGTCGATATCCAGGGTTTTGACCATCTTGCGGAAGACCAGCTGGTTGGTCTTGTTGTCCTCCGCTGCGAGCACGCGCATCGCCCGTTTTGGCGGTTCTTCCTGCGGGGGGGAAGTCTTCGCCCTCTCGGCCTCTTCGAGAAGCGCCAGCGCGGCCAACTCCTCCAGCCGGGCGAACAATTCGCGCCGCGGCGTCGGTTTCTGCATCAACCCCTGAACATGCCGGATGGCAGGATCCTGCTCGGCAACCGTCGGCGAGGACGACAGCAGCAGGATTGGCGTCTCACAGCCCTGCTCGCGCAGTTGGGCCGCCAGTTCCAGCCCGTCCATCCCAGGCATGTTGTGATCCGTCACGATCAGGTCGAAACCATCATCTAAGCGTTTCAGCGCCTCGGCCGCGCTGGACAGGCATGTCGGCTTCAAGCCCAGCGTTTCGAGCTGTTTGGCCAGGATCGTGCGGTTGGTCTCCAGACCGTCGATCACCAGAACCCGCCGCATAGATGCGGGAATGGCCGGGGCTTTTGGCGTGTCCGCCTCGGCGGCATCGAGCGCGATCTTGAAGCCGAAGCTCGAGCCAACGCCGGCCTCGCTGTCGACCCAGATGTCGCCACCCATCAGTTTGATCAGTTTTTCGCTGATCGCCAGGCCCAGCCCGGTGCCTTCAAACTGGCGGTTGCGCTCATCCTCGACCTGGTTGAACTCGCCGAAAATATGCCCGACCTTGTCTTCGGCGATGCCGATGCCGGTATCCTCGACGGTGATGTGCAGCTGGGTCTGCGCCGAGTTTTCCTTTTGCACGCCGACAATCCGCACCAGAACATGGCCCTTCAGGGTGAACTTCACCGCGTTGCCGATCAGGTTGGTCAGGATTTGCCGGATGCGACCCCTGTCGCCGACGAACACGGTGGGCAGGAACAGATCGAAATCGATCAGCAGGTCGATGCCCTTGTCGCGCGCGACCGGCTGCAACAGCATGATGATCTCGTGAATTGCGCGCTCGAGATCGAACGGTTCGGCGCGCAGCTCCAGCTTCTCGGCCTCGATCTTGGAATAATCCAGGATATCGTTGATGATGACGAGCAGCGCCTCGCCCGAATTCTTGATCGTCTCGACATAGAGCCTCTGCTCGTCATCAAGCTCGGTATCCTGCATCAGCTCGGCCATACCGACGACGCCGTTCATCGGCGTGCGGATCTCGTGGCTCATATTGGCCAGGAACGAGGATTTGGCGCGGCTCGCAGCCTCTGCCTTTTCGCGGGCCTTCTCCAGTTCGGCCTCGTAGCGCACCGTGTCGGAGATGTTATGGGCCAGCGAGACCACATCGCCGCCATGGCCGCGCTGGTCGATCAATTTGATGTATTCGCCGTTCCACAGCCTCTGAACCGTGGTGTCGGGCGCCGGATTATGCCATCGCTTGAGCATCATTTCGCGCCACTCGAAGGGCGTCATATCGCCGATATCGAAAATGCCCTCCTCGGTGATGAGCTGAAGAATGCGGGTATAGGTGATGCCGGGCGCCACCTCTTCCAGCCCCTCGAACACCGCAAGATAGGCCTTGTTCGCTGCGATCAGGCGGCTATCGGCGTCAAAAAAGGCAAAGCCGTCCTGGATCGCCTGGATCGACAGCCACAGGCGGCGTTCGGCCACCTCGATCTTCTGATGCGCCACTTCGATCTTGTGATGGGCGACGGTGAGATCGGATTTTACCTTCTCGTTTTCGTCACGCACGGTCTGAACCTGTGCGCGGGTTTCGACGATTTCATCGGACAGCCTGCGCGCGTGATGGCCCAGCTTGCGGTTGGCGGCAAAAAGCTCCGCCTGCTTCTGTTCAAGCAGGCGTTCGGCAGCCAGCCGCAGCCGACGTTCCTCCGAAAGTTTGTTGGCAAGGTTCATGCACGTCCTCCAACGCGCCGCGGGCAGTGCGCCCGAACATCCCGGATTGTGGTGAACATTCGTTTAAGAACCATGGCTTCGGGTCAGGTTTTCCCGAAGCGCGGGTGTGTTGCCTTGCAAGTGGGGCCATGGCACCATCCCGTTATTGATTCAGGAGGATTTCATGCGCCGTTTCCTTGCCGCCTTCGCCCTCGTTTTCGGATTTTCCCTGCCCGCAATCGCGCAGGATTACGTGCCCGATCGCCGCCTGGTGGTGACCAAGGATGTCGATTTTTACGGCGCGGATCTGCAAGCGCTGTTCGATACCGATCTGCGCTCGTGTCAGAACGCCTGTCTCGGCGATCCCAATTGCCGGGCCTACACGTTCAACGAGCGGTCGAACGCCTGTTTCCCGAAATCCGGAGTAAGCGAGAAGAAACCCTATGATGGCGCAAGCTCCGCCGAGGTGCTGCCGCTCGATCCGGCGATTGCGCGGGTGGCCGATGCACGCGCGGGCGAGCTCGATGCAATTCTGCCCAATCGCGACCTGACCAACGCGCTGGGTCAGGCGCGCGCGATCGGGCCGATGCACCCGGGCGGGCAATATACCCTCGACACGCTGCTCACCGCCGCCGAGGAGCGCCGCAAGGTCAGCGATTTCCTCAACGCGATGCGCTGGACCGGCGCGGCTGTGGCGCTGAGCGACCGCAGCGATCTCTGGGTCGAATACGCCCGCCTGTCGCTGGCAATCAAGACCTCCAAGTCGAGCGATACGCGAAAGTATGCCGGGCGCGCGATGTCTGCCGCGGTCAACGGTTATCTGCGTGCACTCAATGATCCGCAGCGGGTCAATGCGCTTTCGGTGATGGCCGATGCGCTCGAGCGTCAGGAGCGCGGCCGCGACATGATCCCCGCCCTGCGCCTGGCCGAGCGGATTCAACCGCGCGAAGATCTGACCGCGCGGCTCGACAAGGCGATTGCGAAATACGGCTTCCGGATCACCGATCACGAGGTCGAGAGTGACAAGGCCGATCCGCGGGTCTGCGCCGAATTCTCCGAGCGCCTGACCAAGACCGGGATCGACTATGCGACCTATGTCCAATTGCCCGATCAACGCATGTCGGTCGAAGTGGAAGGTCAGCGGATCTGCATCGGCGGGGCGGAACACGGCCAGCGTTACACCATCACCTTCCGCGAAGGCCTTCCGGCGCAGAGCGGCGAGAAGCTGATCAAGGATATCGAGCTGCGCTTTTACGTGCGCGACCGTTCGCCCTCGGTCAATTTCGCCGGTCGGGCCTATGTCCTGCCCAAGGCGGCGGATGCAGCTATTCCGGTGCAATCGGTCAACCTGACCGAGGTCGATCTCAAGCTGCGCCGGGTGTCGGATCGCAACATCCTGCGCTCGATCCAGGAGCGGCTGTTCGGCAAGCGCCTGTCATACTACGCCGAACGCGAATTCAGCGGCGAGGTCTGGGAAGATATCTGGAGCGGCAAGGGCGAGCTCAAGAGCACGCTCAACCGCGACATGACCACACGCCTGCCGGTGGGCGATCTGGTCAAGGATCTGGCGCCGGGAGTCTATGCGCTCTCGGCTTCGGTTCCCGGCGAAGATGCCTATGACGATGCTGGCGCAACGCAATGGTTCATCCTCTCGGATCTGGGCCTTACCACGATGAGCGGCGCCGACGGGCTGCATGTGTTCGTCCGCTCGCTGGCAACCGCCGAAGCACGCGCGGGCGTCAAGGCGACGCTGCTGTCGCGCTCCAACCGTGTTCTTGGCACGGCGACGACCGATGCCGAGGGCTATGCACGGTTCGAAGGCGGGCTGACGCGCGGCTCGAACGGCGCCGAACCGGCGCTGATCCTTGTCGAACAGGGCGAGAGCGACATGGCGTTCCTGTCGCTCTCCGATGCAGCATTCGATCTGTCTGACAGGGGCGTGGAAGGCCGCGCGCCTGCCGGGCCGATCGACGTATTCCTGACCACCGATCGCGGCGCTTACCGCGCGGGCGATACGATCCATGCCACTGTCCTGGCGCGCGACGGCGTGGCAACGGCCATCGACGACCTGCCGCTCACGGCAATCCTGACGCGACCCGATGGTGTCGAGTATGCTCGCCATTTCTCCGATCAGGATGTGGCTGGCGGGCATGTGTTTGCCATGCCGGTGGGGGCGACCGTGCCGCGCGGCACGTGGCGGCTGGATATCAAGGCCGATGTCGACGCGCCCGCACTGGCCAGCACCACCGTTCTGGTCGAGGATTTCCTGCCCGAGCGGATCGATTTCGAACTGGCGCTTCTGCAGGACCAGATGCGCCCGGGCCAAACCGCCGACATGACAGTGACGGCCAACTATCTCTTTGGCGCGCCGGGCGCCGACTTGCCGGTCGAAGGCGATACGATCCTGCGCGCGATGCGCAATGTCGAGGTCTGGCCGGGCTATGTCTTTGGCCGCCACGATGTGAACGCCACGCCACGCCGCGGATATTTCGATGGCGGCCGCACCGGAGACAACGGTGTCGCCATCGTGCCAGTGCGCCTGCCCGATGCCCCAGCCGCCGATCGCCCGCTCGAGGTCGAGGTGATCGCGCGGGTTTCGGAAGGATCGGGCCGCCCGGTGGAACGGCGGCTCAAGCAGGCGGTTGCACCCGCCGGTCCGGTGATCGGGATCAAGCCGCTGTTTGAGGATGTAGTCGCGGAGGGCTCGGACGCCGGCTTTCAGCTCATCGCTCTCGGCGCCGATCTGAAGCCCGCCGGGATGCAGGTAAGATGGACCCTCAACCGGGTCGATCGCCGCTATCAGTGGTATCAGGAATACGGCGAGTGGAACTGGGAGGTGATCACCACCCGCAAGATGGTCTCGGAAGGCGAAGCGGTGCTCGGCGACGCGCCTGTCGAGGTCGGTGGCGCGGTGGAATGGGGCTCGTATGAGCTGGTGGTCGAGCGGGTCGATGGCGGAGATGTGGCCAGCTCTGCCGACTTCTATGCCGGTTGGTATGTGCCTGCCGATACGACCAGCACGCCGGACATGCTCGAGTTGTCGCTCGACAGGCCCGGCTATGTCAGCGGCGACACCGCGCAATTGCGGCTGGTGCCGCGCTATGCGGGCACCGCCCTTGTAACCGTGATGTCAAACCGGCTGATCACCATGAAGGCGGTCGAGGTCACCAAGGGCGAGAACCTGATCGCGCTCGACGTCACAGATGAATGGGGCGCGGGCGCCTATGTCACCGCGTCGGTCATCCGGCCGATGGATGTGGCGGCGGGGCAGAACCCGGCCCGTTCGATGGGGCTCAGCTATGCCAGGATCGACCCGGGTGCAAAGCAACTCAAGGTGACGATGGACGCGCCGGAAAAATCCGCGCCGCGTGGCCAGTTGCGGGCGGCGGTCAAGGTTGACGGGATCGGCGCGGGCGAGACCGCCTATGTCACCGTCGCCGCGGTGGATGTCGGCATCCTCAATCTCACCGGCTTCGAAAGCCCCGACCCCTCGGCGCATTATTTCGGCCAGCGTCGGCTCGGCATGGACATCCGTGATGTCTATGGCCGGTTGATCGACGGCATGAACGGCGCCATGGGCGCTGTCCGCTCGGGCGGAGATTCGGCCTCTGATGCGGGCCTGCAATCGCCGCCGCCGACCGAAGAGCTGGTGGCGTTTTTCAGCGGGCCGGTCGAGGTCGGCCCTGATGGGCGCGCCGAGGTGGCGTTTGATATCCCCGTGTTCAACGGCACCGTGCGGCTGATGGCCGTGGCCTGGAGCAAGGGCGCTGTCGGGCAGGCCGATGCCGATGTGCTGGTGCGTGATCCGGTTGTCGTCACCGCGAGCCTGCCGCGCTATCTCGCCCCCGGCGACACCTCGCGCCTGTTGCTCGAGATCGTGCATGCCGATGGCCCTTCGGGCCGGATGGGCCTCGATGTGAGCGCCGACGGGGTAACACTTGCGGGCACCGTGCCCTCGGGACTGACGCTCGGCGATCTGGATAAGGCCAGCTTCAAGATCCCCGTCACCGCGGGCGATGTCGGCGATCACACCATCCGCGTGGCGCTGACCACGCCGGACGGCAGGCAATTGACCAAGACGCTGACCATGCCGGTGCGCCTGAACGACCCGGAAATCGCCATTACCCGGCGGTTTGAACTGGCGGCGGGCGACACGTTCACGCTCGATCACAACGTCTTTTCCGGGATGCGCAAGGGCACCGGATCGGCCACGGTCTCTGCCGGGCCGCTCGCCAAGCTCGACGCACCCGGCCTGCTGACCGCGCTTGATCGCTATCCCTATGGCTGCACCGAGCAGGTGACATCCGTGGCGATGCCGCTGCTCTACTTCGGCCCGGTCGCCAAGGCGCTGGGGCTGGGCGCGCATGACAAGGTGCAGGAGCGTATCGACCAGGCCATCGGGCGAGTGCTGGCGCGGCAAGCCAGCAACGGCTCGTTCGGCATGTGGTATCCCGATAGCGGCGATCTGTGGCTTGATGCCTATGTCTCGGACTTCCTCAGCCGGGCGCGCGCCGAGGGCTACGCGGTGCCGCAGCTGGCCTTCCGGCTGGCGATGGACAATCTGCGCAACAAGGTGAATTACGCGCCGGATTTCGATGAGGGCGGTGGCGCGATTGCCTATGCCTTGCTGGTGTTGGCGCGCGAGGGCGCGGCGGCAATGGCCGATCTGCGCTACTATGCCGATGAGAAAGCCGAAGCCTTCAGCACGCCGCTTGGTGTGGCCCAGGTGGCTGCCGCGCTGGCGATGTATGGCGATCAGACCCGCGCCGACCGGATGTTTGCCCGCGCCGGGCGGATGATTGCGGCGCAAAAGCCCAAGGAGGACCAGGTTTGGCGCGCCGATTACGGCACCCATCTGCGTGATACGGCAGGCGTCCTGACCCTGGCGGTGGAAGCGGGCAGCAACGCTGTGGATCGCGAGGCGCTGGCCTCCCGCCTCAGTTCGGCGCAGGGGCGGCTTTCGACCCAGGAAAGTGCCTGGACCTTGATGGCGGCACGCGCTCTGGTTCAGGATCCGTCGATCGCCGGACTGACGCTCAATGGCGCGCCCGTGGAGGGGCCGCTGGTCAAGCTGCTCGAGGAAGAGACGATGGGCGCAGGCCTTGCCATTCGCAATGAAAGCGGGCGGCAGACGGATGTGACGTTGACTACTTTCGGCGTGCCGGAAGTGGCGTCCGCAGCAGGTGGTTATGGCTATCGCATCGACCGACTCTACTACACCATGGACGGAGTACAGGTTGACGCTCTGGCGCCCAGGGTCGGCGAACGGTTTGTCGTTGTCCTCAGGGTGACGCCGTTTGAAAAGGGCGAGGCGCGGCTGATGGTGGACGATCCCTTGCCCGCCGGATTCGAGATCGACAACCCGAACCTGTTGCGCTCAGGCGATATCCGTGCGCTCGACTGGCTCAAACCGGTAGAGGCCACCCATGCCGAATTCCGCTCCGAGCGCTTTCTTGCCGCCATCGACTGGCGCAGCGACGACCCGTTTCAGCTGGCCTATATCGTGCGGGCGGTTTCACCGGGCGAGTATCACCACCCGGCGGCGCAGGTCGAGGATATGTATCGCCCGCAATACCGCGCCCAGAGTGCCACGGGGCGGCTGAGCATCTCCGAATGAGGGCCTGGCCGCTCATAGCCGCCGCCGCACTGCTCTTCGCTGGGGCGGCGGCGCAGGATGGTGTGGAGGACTGGGTCGCGGCGACCGAATTGCCGCCGCTATTGTCGGAAACTTCTGTCGAGATACGTGGGCGCGATGGCGGGATGCTGCGAGTCTATACGCTGCGTGACGGGCGCTGGCGGCTGGGGGCCAATGTGGCGCAGGTCGATCGGCGCTATCTCGACATGCTTGTGGCTTATGAGGATAAGCGGTTCTGGCAACATGGCGGCGTTGATGGCAAGGCGATGGCGAGGGCCGTGGCGCAGGCTATGTGGAATGGCAAGGTTGTCTCGGGCGGCTCGACGATCACGATGCAGGTGGCGCGGCTGCTGGAAGATAGCGGCACCGGCCGGATCAAGGGCAAGCTCAGGCAGATGCGGCTGGCGATGGCTCTGGAGCGCAAGCTGTCCAAGGACGAAATTCTGGCGCTTTATCTGACCCATGCGCCCTATGGTGGCAATCTCGAGGGGGTACGTGCAGCAACGCTTTCGTGGTTCGGCAAGGAACCTACACGCCTGACCCCGGCGCAGGCCGCGCTGCTGGTGGCGCTGCCGCAATCGCCCGAGGCCAGGCGCCCTGATCGTGACTGGAAAGCGGCGATGGCGGCGCGCAACCGGGTGCTCGACCGCATGGCCGAGGCCGGGGTGATCGGCGGCGAGGCTCATGCCACCGCGAGGCGCGAGCCGGTGCCGCAGGCGCGCCTGCCGTTTCCGGCCCTGGCGCCGCATCTGACCGACCGGGCGCGCGCCGAGGCGCCGCTGGCCACGCGCCACGACCTGACGCTCGATCCCGGCCTGCAAGCCGCGCTCGAAACCCTGGCGGGCGAGAGCCTGCGCGATCTGCCCGGGCAGGTCTCGATCGCCATGATGGTCGCGGATCATCAGAGCGGAGAGGTGTTGGCGTCAGTCGGCTCGGCCAGTTATGGCGCCAGCGATGCTCGGCGCGGATTTGTCGATATGACGCAGGCGCTGCGCTCGCCCGGATCGACGCTGAAACCGCTGATTTATGCCATGGCCTTCGATCAGGGGCTGGCGCATCCCGAAACGGTGATCGACGACAGGCCGGTGGCCTTCGGCGCCTATGCGCCGCAGAATTTCGATGGCGCGTTTCGCGGTGAACTCAGGGTGCGCGAGGCGCTGCAATTGTCGCTCAACATACCGGTGGTGATGCTGATGGATGAAATCGGCCCGGCCCGGTTCATGGCCGGACTGCGCCGCGCCGGTGCGCGGCCCGCCCTCCCTGGCGGCAAACCGGGGCTGGCGGTGGCGCTGGGCGGTGTGGGGCTGAGCATGGCGGATCTGGTGCAGCTCTATGCCGGGCTGGCGCGCGGCGGGCAAGCGATTGATCTGCGGTGGAAATCCGATGCCGAACCGGGCGCGGGCCAGCGCATCGTCAGCCGGGCGGCGGCCTGGCAGGTGGGCCATATCCTGGCCGGTCTGACCCCGCCGGGCGGCAAGGCCGAGGGCAAGCTGGCGTTCAAGACCGGCACATCCTATGGCCACCGCGATGCCTGGGCGGTGGGCTTTGACGGCACCCATGTGGCCGCTGTCTGGATCGGCCGGGCCGATGGTACGCCGGTGCCCGGCGCTTTCGGCGGCGATCTGGCCGCGCCGATTTTGACGGAAGTGTTTCAGCGGGTGAAGCCGGAGCTGACCGCTCTGCCGCCGCCGCCTCCAGAAACGCTGATCCTGGCCAATGCGCAATTGCCGCTGCCGCTGCAGCGGTTTCGCGGGCGCAGCGCGGTGTTCAAGCCGGCCGCCGATGCGCCGGTGCTGGCCTTCCCGCCCGACGGCGCGCGGCTGCCGCTTGATGACGACATGCCGCTGGTAGTGAAAATCCGCGAAGGGGTGCCGCCGTTTTCGGTGCTGGCGGATGGGGCGGCTCTGATAACCGGTGCGCATGGCCGCGAGATCGCCCTGCCCTGGCACGGCAAGGGGTTTGTCAAGCTGGCGGTGATCGACGCGCGCGGACGGGCCGCGCGCGCCGAAATTCGGGTGGATTAGAGTGCTTCGATCGCCAGGGCAATGCCTTGGCCACCGCCGATACACATGGTGATCAGCGCCTTCTTGCCACCGATACGCTCAAGCTCGTAAAGCGCCTTGATCGCGATGATCGCGCCGGTCGCGCCGACCGGGTGGCCCAGCGCGATCGCGCCGCCATTGGGGTTCACCTTGGCCGGGTCGAGGCCGAGCCCCTTGTTCACCGCCAGCGCCTGAGCGGCGAAGGCTTCGTTTGACTCGATCACGTCAAAATCGCCTATTTTCAAGCCTGTGCGCGCCAGCAGCTTTTCGACCGCAGGCACCGGGCCGATGCCCATCACCTCGGGCCGCACCCCGGCATGGGCATAGCCCACCACCCGGGCGCGCGGCTTCAGCCCGGCCTTTTCAGCGGCATCGGCGCGGGCCAGAACCAGCGCCCCGGCGCCATCATTGATCCCCGAGGCATTGCCCGCGGTGACGGTGCCATCCTTCTGGAACACGGTGCGCAGACCGGCCAGCGCCTCGGCGGTGGTCGCCTTGGGGTGCTCATCGGTATCAAACGCCACCATGTCGCGCTTGACCCTGACCTCGACCGGCACGATCTGATCCTTGAAGCGGCCTTCGGAAATCGCCCGCGCGGCGCGGGTCTGGCTTTCCAGCGCAAAGGCATCCTGGGCTTCGCGGGTGACACCGTGTTCGGCGGCAACATTCTCGGCTGTGACGCCCATGTGGCCGGTGCCGAACGGGCAGTTGAGCGCCCCGAGCATCATGTCCAAGGTCTTGATATCGCCCATCTTCTGACCCCAACGCTGGGCCGGAACGATATAGGGCGAACGGCTCATGCTTTCGGCGCCGCCGGCGAGGCCGAAATCGGCATCGCCCAGCATCAGCGACTGCACCACCGAGACAATCGCCTGCGCGCCCGAGCCGCAAAGCCGGTTCACGTTCATCGCAGGCGTGGTATCGGGAATGCCCGCATCCATCGCCGCAACACGGGAAAGATACATGTCGCGCGGCTCGGTGTTGATCACATGGCCGAAGGCAACATGGCCGATCTGGCCACCTTCGACGCCGGACCGCACCATCGCCTCGCGGGCGGCAATCGCGCCGAGCTGCGCGGGCGGCGTGTCGGCCAACGCGCCGCCGAATGTTCCGATTGCGGTGCGCGCACCGCCGAGAATTACAATGTCAGTCATGCAGCTTGCCTCAGTATGGTTAAGATTTCGTCAACCGATGTTATGCCGCATGGGCAGCAGTGAAAAGGCCCATGCTCTGCGGCTTGATGGCCCTGCCCGGAGGACTGATCGCGCCCTGCCGCTGGGTGTCGGGCGGTGAAGGAAGGGGAACGCCGGCTGTGTCGGGAGGACCGGTGAAACCTGAACAACCGGTTAACGAAACCGCGTTCCGGCGGCTTGATTCGGTGCTGCGCCGCGATGGGGGCGTTGAACGCCAACCGGCGCGGGCTCAGATGTTTCTGACAACATTTTTCGTGGTTCAGACAGGTTTTTTTTCGACGGACCCCGGAGGCGGGCGAGATCGCGCCAAACGCCAGACTGGTTCCGCACAATCACAACGTGATTGTGGCAACCCTCCGCCGGGTGGTCTGCGAGACGCAGGAGAGGGCAGAACAGGTGCGATATCAAAGGTTTGCCTGTGCCCTTGATGTCGTGAGCACAATACTCAATCTGCTCCGGGGCAGTGCTCTGGCGCAGCGGGAGTCGCGCAACCGCGGAGCGTGTAGCCTGGTGAATTTTCGGGCTCTCCCGGGTCGCAGCACCCAGCATTTCCGCACCGGGCGCGGCACCTGTGACCGGCGCGGCGCGCAACGGTTAACCTTTGTCCGCTGGCCGATTTTGCAGGGGGGTGACTCCCGGCTGCCAGGCGGCTGCTTTCCGGCTGCCGCCCAAAAGGTGGTTTTAGTGGTGGGGCGAAGCGTGACCACAAGGGGCGGCCAATTCAGCCCATCGCAAGGATTTCGCCGCAGCGCGCGCGGGTGATTCTGGCTTTGCCGGCGGCGACTCATGAGTCTGGGCCGGGAAAGCGGGCAAAGGAGCCGACCATTGCCGAGCTTGCCGCGAAACGCTGCGCGAGCAATGCAGGAGAATCAGGCGGAACCGATCTCGAAACGATGCGGCAGCCGGGCGCCGGCGTTTCGGCGTCCGGTTTCATTCCGGCAAGGAATAATCCGGCAGTTTGGGCGGAAACGTCGCGTCGTCAGGCTTTTCAATCTGCCCGGGTTCCGGCACCCTGAGCGGCGAATGCGCGCGACAGGGAGAATGCGATGTATGAAGTGATTGGATCGACGCCGAGTCGGGCATCCCGGGTGATCTGGATGCTGGAGGAGCTGGGCCAGCCCTATAGCCACACCAAGGTGAAACCGCATACCGAACAGGTCATCAAGCTGAACCCCTCGGGCAAGATCCCGGTGCTGAAAGATGGCAACGACTCCTTGACCGACAGCACCGCGATCATGACCTATCTCGCCGACAAGCATGGCGGCATGACCCACCCGGCGGGCACGATCGAAAGAGCGCGCCAGGACGGCATGACCAACCAGCTGCTCGACGAGGTGGATGCCGTGCTCTGGGTGGCGATGCGCCACGCGATGATCCTGCCGGACGAGCATCGCGTACCGGATGTGAAACAGTCTCTGCGCTGGGAGTTCGCCCGCAACATCGCGCGGCTGGCCGATCAGTTTGAAGGGCCGTTCCTGATGGGTGAGCGGATGACGATCCCGGACATCATCTTGACCCATTGCCTGAACTGGGCCTATTCCGCCAAATTCCCGGTCGAGCATGAAAACCTGCTGGACTATGGCAAGGCAATGCGGGCGCGCGACGCCTACAAGCGTGCGACGCAAGCGTGATATCGGAACAGGCTGGCGCTGACTTGCGCGGCGATTGCCAATTGGGCGGGCGGGGTGATAGCTCGTAAGGCGGGCAATCGGAGGGCGGCGCATGGGCACGCAGTATTACGTTGTCGGCTCGGGCTCGATCGGGCGGCGACACCATGACAATCTGCAAAAGCTCGGCGCCGAGGCGCATCTGTTTGGCTGGCGCGGGCTGGACATGACCACGCTGGAGGCGCTGATCGGCGGCGCCGAGAGCGCAGCGGTGGTGATTGCGACGGCGACGCAGGTGCGGCTCGAGCTGATCGCGCTGTGCGGGCGGCTCGGCGTGCCGTTTTACGTGGAAAAGCCGCTGGCGTTCCGGCTGGCGGAACTCGAGCGGATCTATCGCGCCGCGATGCCGGTGGCCGAGCGTTCGATGGTCGGCTTCATGATGCGCTATCATCCGGCGTTTCGCGCGGTGGTCGATGATCCGGTGGGCGAGCCTTACGGGTTTCATCTGGAGATCGGCCATGATGTGCGCCAATGGCGGCAGAACTGGCGCTTTGGTGACAGCTATGCGGCGCGCAGCGACGGCGGCGGCGTGCTGCTCGATCTGTGTCACGAACTGGACATGGCGCATTGCCTGTTTCCCAAGGCGAAGCTGCGGGCGGTCGATTGCATCGGCCATGCCGGTTTTCCCGGTGTCGATTTCGCCACGCGGGTGACGATGGCTGAGGCGGGCGGGCCGGTGGGCACGGTGGCGATGGACTATCTATCGCCGAGGAGCCTGCGGCGGATGGCGCTGCGGGGGCGCGCTGAGGTTCTCGATCTCGATCTGCTCGGTCCGTCCTGGGTGCGCGCGTCGGGGAGCGACGACGCTGTGCGCGACTGGGCGTTTGAGCGCAACGACATGTTCCTCGTGATCATGGGCGATTTCATGGCATTGGTAGAGGGGCGGGCGCCGTCGGGCAACCCGCTGATGCCGCGCTTGGATGCGGTCTATGACAGCTGCGCGCTGATCGCGCGGGCCTGGGAAGCGCGGGTGTTTCACGGCACGATCGAGGGAGGTTTCGCATGATCATCGGCCATATCGGTGTGCGCAAGGGCTCCAAGGGGGTGCCGGGGAAGAATTTCCGCGATCTGTTGGGCAAGCCCTTGATTGATTGGTCATTGGAGCAGCTTCTGGCGCACCCGCGTGTGGACGCGGTGGTTGTGAGCACCGATGACGAACGGATCTACGCGCATGCGGTGGCCAGGGGCTGCCTCGAGATCGGCCTGCGCCCCGATCATCTGGCCACCGATACGGCGGGAAAATGGGGGGTGTGGCAGCATGCGCTGGAGCGGGCCGAAGAACTGGCGGGGCCTGCAGAGGCGTTTGTCGATCTCGATTGCACTTCGCCGCTGCGCCAGCCGGGCGATATCGACGGCGCGCTGGATGCGTTTTTCGACACGCGTCCGGACATGATCATGTCCTGCACCGAGGCGCGCAAGAACCCCTATTTCAACCTGGTCGAGCCGGACGAGAGCGGTGCGCTGCATGTCTCCAAGCCGCTGCCCGGCGGGGTCGTGGCGCGCCAGCAGGCGCCGGTGGTCTGGGAACATGCGGCCTCGACCTACGTGCTCGATCCGGCCTATCTCAGGCGCGCCAAAGGCCTGTTCGAGGGCCGCGTTCTGCCCTATCTGATGCCGCCCGAGCGCTGCCTCGATATCGACAGCGAGCTGGATTTCAAGATCGTCGAATGCCTGATGAAGGAGCGTGTGAATGGTTGATCAACTGCAAGGGCGGACGGTGTTCATCACCGGGTCGGGCGGCGTTCTCGGCTCGACCTATGTGCGCCGGATGCTGGCCGAAGGCGCCAGGGTGGTGTCGACCGACCTGCCGGGGCATCGGGCCGAGGCGCTGGTCGAGGCGCATGGCGAAAATCCCGATTTCGCGTTCTACGAGCTCGATGTCGGCGACGAGGCGGCTGTCGAAGGCATTTTCCAGCGCGTCATCGCCGATGGCTGGCAGCCCGACGTGGTGCTCAACAATGCCGCGATCACCGGCGAGATGCTGATGGGCAAGGGCAAGGGCTTCCCCGATTTCGCCGACACCACGGTCGAGGATTTCGAAAAGACCCTGCGCACCAACCTGACTGGCGCCTTCATGATCGCCCGGCAGATGGACCGCGATATCGTCGGGCGCTGGCCCAGCACATTGATCAACGTGGCGTCGATGTATGCCCTGAACGGCGCGCATCACCCGATCTATGACGGCATGCCGTTCAAGAATTTCTCGGCCTATGGCGTGACCAAGGCCGGCATTCACGGCCTGACCGTCTGGCTCGCGGGCTATTGGGCCAATCGCAAGGCGACGGTGAACACAATCGCGCCGGGCGCGGTGTTCAACGACCATTCCGAAGAGTTCCAGCGCCGGGTGGGCGAGTTGATCATGGCGGGCCGCATGGCACAGCCCGACGAGATCGCCGATGTGATGCTGTTTCTGGCCTCCCCGCAGGCGGGCTACATGACCGGGCAGCTGGTCAACGTCGATGGTGGTTTCTCCGCCTGGTGATCCGCCTGGCCTTTTTTTTTGGCAAAAAAGCTCAGATCGCAAGGCCCGGCGCAGGCGCAGCACTCACTGCAACGCGCAAGCCCCGGCACCAACGGCGCCGAGCGCAGCGAGGCGCCCCCGGGCGACGCCGAAGGCGGCGCAAACCCTCAAATCCGGTGACGCCGAAGGCGGCGCAGCCCTTCGACGCAAGATGACACCGCTCAACGGCGGCAGGTTTCGAACCGCGCGAGCGCCGCAAGCGTCTTTTCGACCGCCCCCGCATGGTCGGCCAGAAAGCGGGCGATGTCGTCAGCATCAGGCAGCGCCGGATTGCGCAAGCTTTCGGCCAGGGCTTCGGGGCTGACCTGTTGCGCGACGCCTG